>CP064961.1:726382-1089574 GCA_016699125.1 bacterium | reverse complement strand
CATCTGCACAATGACTTTTCCGTTATTACTTGTTCGTCCAGCACGACCGGCAACCTGAATGATCTGTTGCAGTGAGTGTTCCGTAGCGTTAAAAATGGGAAAATTCAGATACAGATCTGCCCACACAAGTCCAACAACGGTAACTTTTGGAAAATGGTATCCCTTTGCAACCGTTTGTGTTCCAACCAAAATATCGATTTCCCTTTTTTTGAATGCAGAAATTGTTGCTGCCCATTCCTTCTTTTTTCGTGTTACGTCCATGTCTGCACGAGCTATACGAGCCTGTGGAAAAAGCTCTTTGATAATTTTGACCATCTGTTGGGTACCGATCCCTTTTTTCAAAAAATCACTCTGATCTGTTTTGCACTGTGGACAGAGTTTTGGAAGGATTTTACTAGCGGAGCAATAATGGCAATGAAGCATATTGTCTTCATGCAACGTCAAGCTCACTGAGCATGATTGGCATTTGAATACTTCAGCGCACCCACTGCATTGTACAAAAAAGCTGAGTCCACGGCGGTTTAAAAAGAGAATCGCCTGTTCCTTTTTTTGTAAACATTCCAATAAAGCATCTTGTAATTTTTTTGTGATCCAAAAATTAATTCGTTTTTCTTCTTTGTTTTTTAACAACGCAATATCGATTTTTGCAAGGTTTGCCCCAAAACGTTGACGTAACTGGAAAAATTTCCACCGACCCTGTTTGACCTCGTGCAAAGACCGCAAGGAAGGAGTTGCTGATCCAAGCAGTATGGGAATCTGATACATGTGCGCTTTTGTTAACGCAACCTGCTTTGTATTGATTCTTGGATGATTCTTTTCCTGAAATCCAAGGTCATGTTCTTCATCTATAATAATAAGCCCAAGATTGCTGACTGGCAAAAAAACCGGCAGGTGAACGCCAACGATCAGGACAGATTCATTGTTTAAAAGTTTTTGCCAAAGCAGCTTCTTTTGCATTTTTGTTTTTCCTGAATGAAAACCAAAAATCTTTTCAACACAAGCAAGCTCTATTTTTAAACGTTCTTCAAATTCAGCTGCAAGCGTTACTTCGGGCAATAAAAAGAGCACACTTTTGTTACAACTCAAAGCTTCAACGATGCATTTTTTATACACCTCTGTTTTTCCTGATCCGGTGATGCCGTGAAGTAATGTGACCGCATGTGTACTATTTTTGATATGTGTTTGTACAAATGTTGCTGCAGCCAACTGTTCAGTAGTCAATAGTGGCAGCTGTACTAATTTTTCAGTACGTTTTATATCAATGTGATTGCCTTCTTCTTTGTCATGTAAAAAAGTTTGCAGTCGTTTGATAAAAAAAATGGTTCAATCTGATACAGTTGTGCGATCCTGCTGATAAATTGCATATACAATGGATCATCTGGCAGTGCCTCTTTTGCTAATACTGTTTTCAATAAAGCATCGTCTACCGTAGCCTTTTTTGTTATTTTTATCACTAATGCGACCACCTTTTGTGTACGCAATGGTACCGTAACAAGTGTTCCAATTGTCAATTGTAAATGATCAGGAATTTTATACCACAAGGGTTTTGTAAATCCGTTACATAAAGCAACAAGTGCAAACATGCTTCAACCCTTTTTTACTCACAGACAAGAACTGCGCGAGCTGGTGAGGCATCCATGCCTTCTAATTTCAACGGCAGGCAATACAACATGTAAGATCCTGTTTCAACGTGGCCAAGCCTAAGTCCTTCAATAATAACCCCATTTTCGAGTAATATTTTGTGCGTAGGATGATTTTTCTGATTTCTTTCAATTCCAAGGTAATCGATTCCTACGGTGTGAACTTTCAACTGTTTTAAATAGTAGGCCGCTGACTGATCGACATATACAAATGAATTATTAAATGGCTCATCTTGACCATATAAGCTATTTCGTGTTTTTAAGAGAACAATACGATGATTTTTTAAAACGTCGCACTGTTTTTCAAGCTCTTTATCAGTAATCTTTTCAATGACTTCTGTATAATCAATAACTGCTGCTTTTGCGCATAAAAACGAAAGGGGAATCTTATCAATAGTCAAACCATTTTCAATAAAATGTGACGGTGCATCAACGTGTGTTCCAGTGTGCGTATGCGCTGAAATATGTGATTCTACAAAATATTCGGAATCAGTATGTTCCGTCTGCGTAAGTCGAATATCATTTCTATTTTTGTAGGTACTCATAGTGCTTCGTATTGTCCAGCTGATATCAATGATTTTCATGCTCATCCTTGCTAAAAAACCGGTGCCCACCGAACTGGTTACGCATGAGTGCAACAAGCTTTGACGCATAGTTTCCACCGGTTTTGACAGAATCGTAGCGCAATGTAAGGGCTGTTTTTATAACCGGCACTGGGACGGAGCTTTTTTCCGCCTCTTGCACAGTCCACTTGCCCATGCCGTTGCTTTCAACAACACCAGATATGTTTTCAAGTGTTTGGCCATGCTTTGTTAACGCCGTATGTGTAAGTTCAAGTAACCATGAACGAATTACTGAGCCATGTTGCCACAAATCTGTTATCTGCGCCAGATCAAGTTTATGATTAGCCACTGTCTGTTCATGCAGCAGATGGAGTCCTTCTGCATATGCTTGCATAATTCCATATTCAATTCCATTGTGAACCATTTTAACCAAGTGTCCAGCACCTGTCGGGCCAACATACGCATGTCCTGCGTGTGCTGCAATAGCATCTAGCTGTGGTTTGAGTGTATCATATATCTGTTTTTCGCCTCCAATCATCAAACAGAAACCGTTCTCTTTCCCATGAACACCGCCAGATGTTCCACAGTCAATAAAGGTAATATTTTTTTTAGCAAGCACCTCGGCATGTCTTTGTGCATCATTAAAATGACTATTTCCTGCGTCAATAACAATAGACTCTGATTTCATAGAGCCTGCTAATTCGAACACCATTTCAGTAACAATGTTTCCCGCAGGTACCAGAAGCCATACCGTTTGCGTCTGCCTTGCAAGTTCTTTGACTGAGTTTGTAATAACCAATTCTACGGGAAGATTCTGTTTAGCAACATGAGGATCATATCCAAAAACCGTAAACCCTTTTTGCAAAAGTCGATACGCGATGGCTGAGCCCATTCGTCCCAGTCCTATGATTCCTATGTTCATGCTTGTTCTTTCGTATTAAAATTTTCCAGGCCACCAGCAGACGTCATGTTTTTTAGCAAACTGCTCAATCTCTGCTTCTGGACCTTCCGACCCTTTTTCATAAAGGTAAGGTGGATTTTTACTTTTTTCTATCTGTTGGGCAATCTGCCATGCCTTTTCTATTTCGTCATAGCGCACACTTGTTTTATGTTTACCTGTAATAATATCGCCAAAAACAGTTTCATACGGTTGAGAGTTTCTTGTTTTCAGGTTTTTAAAATAATCACATACAAAAACTGCTGGCTTACGCAGCTCTGGTTTCTGTGAGTAATCAAGGTTACAGGCAAAGCTATATAATGGATCAGGAGAAAAACGAAGGCTTAGCCAGCTGCTCTGTGTGCGATTGCCTGTCATGATGCTATTCGAGGGGGCTTTAAATTTTATATGAACTGCAACTTCAGCCTTTGCCAACTGCTTTCCAGTGGTAATGAAAAATGGTACACCGTTCCATCGATGAGTAGTGATGTTACATCTGATCATTGCAAAGGTTGGGGTTACAGAATTGTTTTTAACTCCAGCCTCTTCTGTGTAACCTTTGTATTGACCAACGATTACATCCTCACAATGGACAGCCTCAAGTAGCTGATATCGTCTTGTTTGTACTTCATCGCCATGCCAAGTTGTCGGGGCCTCCATTCCGATTAATGTGATTATTTGCAAAATATGATTTTGTACGACATCTTTTATAACGCCATAATTATCATAATATCCACCTCGCCCCGCAATCCCTCCAACTTCGTTCAATACAACATGTACCTGCTGGATAAACTGATTACTCCAGACTGCCTCCCACACACTATTGTCAAACCGTAATGACCGTATGTTTTTAATGGAAGCTTTTGCCAAATAATGGTCAATACGAAAAAGCTGTACTTCATCCAAATAGGAATGTATAACCTGGTTAAGTTCGTGTGCCGACTGTATATCATGACCAAACGGTTTTTCATATCCCACACGAATCCATTCATCACCAAATATATGATTTAGTCCAGAAAGGAGACCTGAGCGCGCAAGCAATATAGTTGCTGGTCCAAAAACGGTCGAAGGTACGGCAAAATAAAAAAGTTTATTAACAGGAATATGCAACTGTTCATGTTTTTGTATAAATTCTGCCAGCGCATTCATGTCATCGCTGCGCGTAATATCTGCTTGAAAATACTGAAAAATCTGTTTGAAAGAGATCCATATCGTCGGATTAATTTCTTCAACAAAGATTCGTGCAGCTTCTAAAATAATCTCTGGATCAATTGCCTGCTGACCAACACTAATGATTGAAAACTCGTCCAGGTTTCCCTTACAGATATGATAGAGTGCAGGGATGAGTTTTTTTCGTGCTAGATCACCAGTGATGCCAAAAATAGTAATAATGATATGATATTTCATAAGATACAGTGTATATATTTTTTTTTAATATAACAGATCTTGCTAACATTACCAGTTTATTTGATTAATTTTTTGACAATTGTTTCTGCAAATTCTTGCGCTGCGGCCGGGCCTTCAGCGGTAATGATATTTGTATCTATCACCACTTTTGCATCTGCCTTTTTTACCTGATGTTGTTTGAAAATCTCATCTAACTTGCCATCGTCATTCCAGCCGGTGGCTTTTTTATTCTTTAAAATACCTGCTTGCGCTAAGATTCGCGGCGAAATGCATATGGCGCCGATTACGATGTCTTTTTTGAAAAGATTTTTCAAAATATGATGCATTTTGAGTGAGTTGAGGTTTTCAAGTGCCCCAGGTCCTCCGATTAAAAAAACGCCGTCACATGGAGTTTCTTCCAGCTGTTCAATTGATAGGTCAATGAGACATGAGGATCCGTCTTTGGCAATAGCAGCTCCTTTTTTGTTGCTTGCAACTTTTACGCTAATCCCTGCAGCTTCCAGTGTTTTTCTGGTAAGCTCATACTCATCCTGCTGGTATCCATCAAAGGGCACCACAAGCACGACGCATTTTTTATTCATTCGGATCCTTTTTGTTTTTATTTTTTTTCAAAAAAGGTTGTTTTTTTAATGGCATAGTTTCAATTTTTGTATTTTTAGTTTCTATTATTGCTTTCAATAGTACCGTATTTTGTTTTTGTGTTGCAATATGCCTTGAAAGACCGCTTATTATAATCTGATTACCTTCATTTTTTAAGATGAGATCTTTTTTTGGATCAACAAAAGTAATCGTGCGGTTATTTTTGGCAAGTTCTTTGTTTAGCTCATCAAGTTTTTCTGTTAATTTTGTTGGAATCAATGACAACACTGGTGGCAGAATTACCGAATGCAAAGGATGATGCCGGTTGATCAGTTCTATTGTTTCAACTGTTCGAAGACTTACTTGCAGACTTATAATCGTGGTAATGGCTGTTTTTCCAGTATTTTTTGTGATGGTTGGCAAAAGTTCATATTCCAGCCAGGAGCGGTTTGACGGTTTGGTCGCAAGCGCACCATTGTCGATTACAATTGTATTGTTTCGATCGCTGACAACATAGATGTTGCGATTATGACAGGCAATAGTCTTGATTGCCGGGTATGCATAATATTCGATCAGTTTTAAACTGGTGCAAAATGTGATGATTGCAAGCGCAAGTAGCACTATCCGCATCCACGGCTTGGTAAATGGACGATAATGAATAACAAAAAAAGCAGCCATCGGCAAAATCAGAAGAAAAGGTAATGATGGTTGCTTAAACCCGATCAGCCATCGTGGCGAGCCAAAACTGAGCAGCCATATCCACAGCTGTGTTGTTTTGTGCAATGCCCAGGTGAATGGATACAATGGAATGTATAAAAAATAGCCAACAAAAATAATGCTGCTGAGTATCAAAAATACCGAAAATATCGGTGCAAAAAGTGGCGTTGCAAACCATGAAACTATGGATATCGGCAGGCCCCAGCCAATCAGAAGTGGGGTGGAAAGCGCAGTTAAAAAGAGCTGTAGCTCAAGAATGCGCATGCCACTTTGCAGCACACTTGAAAGATTAAATGAGTATTTTTTTAAAAAAATACTTAAATTCGTTTTCATGCTTAAGCTTTTTCATGTCACATACTTTCAAACTAACATAACACGTATGTTTTTAGTATAAAAAATAAATAATATGAAATACAAGAAGTTTGAGGTTTTCAGTTTTCCGTTTTGCCACCTTTAATTATCTGAAACTGCTGGTCTTTGAAAATCAGCTTCAAATTCGTATCCTTTTTAAATCCATGCTGCAGGCTGTAGTGCGCAAGTGGCACCGTGACCGACTGGTAAATCGATCGTTTGAGTGGTCGCGCACCAAATTCAGGGGCATAGCCATTTACCACAAGCTGTTTTAATGCGGCATCTTCAATTTCAAAGCTGATACCATACTCTTGCAGCAGCTTTGTTTTGATGCTGTCCAACTGCAGCTGTGCAATCTGCGTGATATGAGTCTGATCAAGACTGTGAAAAAAGCAGATCGCGTCAACTCTGTTTAAAAATTCTGGCTTAAAATGTTTTAAAAGTTGAGCTTCGACTGCCTGTTTTGTGGCATCTGAAACCGCTTTATCCTGCATTAATAGATCTGAGCCGATATTTGAAGTCATGATGATGATACAGTTTTTACATGAAACAGTTCGTCCCTGGCCATCGGTCATATGGCCTTCGTCCATCATCTGCAAAAAGATATATTGCACGTCAGGATGTGCTTTTTCAATCTCATCGAACAGTAAAACGGAATAAGGATATTTGCGAATTTTTTCGGTCAGTTGGCCGCCCTCTTCGTATCCGACATAGCCGGGAGGTGATCCGATCAGGCGTGCAACCGAATGTTTTTCCATGTATTCCGACATGTCGATCCTAATCAGCTTTTTTTCGTCATCAAACAGGAACTGTGCCACTGTTTTTGCAACTTCCGTTTTGCCAACGCCGGTTGGGCCCAAAAACAGAAAACTGCCAATCGGCTTTGCGGTATCTGCAATTCCAGAACGATGTACCTGAATTGCTCGGGTCACGGTTCTGATAGCCTCGTCCTGCCCGATAATATGTTCGTGCAGTGCGGTTTCCATCGCAACCAGTTTTTCTTTTTCGGACTGCTGCACATGTACTGTTGGAATGCCGGTCCAGCGGCTTACGATCTTTGCAATGTCGATCGCATCAACATCCTGTTTGACCATTTTGGGTGGATTTTGAGCAATGACCATTTTTTGTTGTTCCAACTCCTTTTCAAGTTTTGCAATGATGCCGTATTTAATTTCAGAAGCTTTTGCAAAATTGCCTTCCCGTTCGGCAACCTGGAAAGCATGCGTGTATTTTTCAATATCGCCTTTCAGTCTATTCATCTTTTCAAGCGGAGCTTTTTCTTCCGTCCACTGTTTTTTCAAATCAGTCAGACTTACTTTCTCTTTTGCAAGCTCCAGCTCAAGGCTTTGCAATCTTTTTTGAGCAGGTTCATTTTCCTTTTCTTGCTGAAGTGCTACTTTTTCTATCTCCAGCTGTCGAATACTGCGTTCCAGTTGATCAATCGCTTCCGGATGCGAATCTATATTCATTTTGACCATTGCTGCTGCTTCGTCAACCAGATCAATCGCTTTGTCTGGCAAAAATCGATCGGCCAGATAGTGCGATGAGAGCCGCACGGCTTCAACTAATGCGGCATCTTTGATATGAATTTTATGATGTAGTTCAAACCTATTTTTTAACCCACGTAAAATAGAAAGTGCATCCTGTGGACTCGGTTCTTCGATCAGCACCGGTTGAAATCGCCGTTCTAATGCGGCATCTTTTTCGATATATTTTTTATATTCATTGATGGTCGTCGCACCAATGCAATGAAGCTCGCCACGGGCCAGTGCAGGTTTTAATAAGTTGGATGCATCCATGCCACCGCCTGTTGACCCAACACCAACAAGCATATGCAGTTCGTCGATAAACAGAATGATCTGGTCCTGCGCCTGTTCAATCTCTTTGAGTACCGCTTTTAATCGCTCTTCAAACTCGCCCTGATATTTTGCTCCCGCAATCAATAGTCCCAAATCGAGTGAAAATACTTTTTTATTTGATAATGTTTCAGGCACATCGTTGTTGACAATTCTTTGTGCAATGCCTTCAACGATTGCGGTCTTGCCAACGCCGGGTTGCCCGATCAGTACAGGATTATTTTTGGTGCGGCGTGACAAAATATGCATCACCCGTCTGATCTCTTCATGCCGTCCAATGACCGGATCAAGCTTTGCCTGGCGAGCCTTTTCGGTGATATTGATGCAAAACCTTTCTAATACGCTTGGTGCTTCAGTTGCTTTTTGATGGGATTGATTATTCATTTTTGAGCCCTTTTTGAAAAAGAGGTTTCAAGAACTTCAAACGTGAGTGTAATCATATCATATTTTTATGTGCGTATCCAGGGTTTTTTCTTATTGTTTATCGAAGGAATAAGCTTATTTTTCTTTTTGACGCTCAAAAAAGTTCCTAATATTTATCGATTATATGTAGTTTTGTTTGTATTGGTAAAAAATAATCCGTGAAAAAACTTTTGAAGCCGTAAGTTTGTAGATACTGTAAAGGATTGTTATTGTATTCACTCAATATTAGATAGAGCTTATTATTATGGTTAACTATACTGTTTGCAGAAATAATAACATTTTGTGCTGTACTTTCAGGAAAAACATAGGGTTCATTTGATACCTGTTTTCCAGTATTATCGAAAATGTATTTGTTTTTTTTACAGTATATATGTACTTGTTTCTTTGAGTCATACCAGATTGTAAATATTGTCTCTGGTTTTGGTCTTTTGTTGGAAAATTGCAGGTTTATATATTCTTTTATCGATCTGTTAGTGCAAACCCTGTAGCCATTTTTTGTATATCCGAGTATAGCCCAATGATTTTTATTTTTATAGTCAGCGAAAAACAATGGAGAGGAGTTTGTAATTAATTTTTTCTCAAAAGAGCACAAAAGTGTTTTTTGAGGACTAATCTTTTTTTGCTTTTTATCAAAATTTAATACGATTTTTACTACCCGATAGTCTCCAATGTTGTTAAAATAACCAGTTATAAAAAAGGTTGAATCAGCTGTTTTTTCTGGTACGGTAAGAATCTCTACTGATTCCATCAAGAGGTGGTCATGGTATTCTTTTTCATTAGTTGACAAGTCTTTATATTGACCTATGGTAAAATTACCATTTTTCAGAGATTTGTTTTTTAAAGGTACGTTTATGAGATACAATTTTTCTTTACTTCCGATAAAAAGATAAGGCTTTTTGTTTATTAAAATTGATCGCAAAATATCAACTTTAAAGTCACAATGTTTTTCTAAAGTAGACTCCTGTTTTTGAAGCTTATTTTTAACGAAATTAAATTCAATAATTGGAATTTTTAGATTTCGATTCTTATTTATATAAATAAGTGCATCTTTTGCTTCATAAGCTGGCAATGATATGCCGAGGCTATCTAAATGTAAAAGTGTAGTTTTTCTATGGGGATTATCCTTTGTTTTAAATGTTTGCATAGTCCTTTGTGAAAAATTTTTTATAAATGTAAATTGTGTGCAATTTTTCTGAATTAGTCTGAGTTTGCCAGGTATGCTGTATTGGAAAAGCTTATTTTTTGCTGTTAAAATAAAGTAGTCGTTTTTTACTTTTTCAATTTTTTTGATGCTATTTGCTTCCTTTAAAAACTGTTTTTGAATAGTATCAGCATCGTGTTTAGTTGCAATAGTTATCATTTCTTCTGCGTTCAGCAAATTGCAGGTGTTGCTTATAATCATAACTATGAAAAAATGTTTTTTTATCATAAGTCCAGGCCTTTTTCAAAACAGACAATAATAATAACTTGAAATATAGATATCCTATACCTAGTGTGTATATTCCAAACCATTATCATGGCCTAGCAGATATATTTTATTTATATCCTGCGGTATTTTTTCGAGCTTACACATTGCAAGTCCTTTCCATTGTTTTACTTTCATTCTTCAGTGTCAACAAAGACCATATTTTCAAGCAGCTGTTGGTTAATATACGGATTTTGATAGGTCGTGATGAACGAGTGATCTGCACGTTGCGCTGACATTGAAAATTCATGTTCTTGCCCCATCCAAAAATCATTTCCAACCTGGACAAATCCTTCTGATGGAACATTTGATATCACGATTGTATCTTCTTGATCAAACAGTTTTGCTGCCGGAGGTACATTTGTTTTGTAAATAGTCGTGTTGCTGATTGTTTCTAACTCGTTTGTCTTTTGGCTTGGTTGTTGGCCATCTTTTTTACACTTACGCTCTGCAAAATAGATAGCTTTGATCGAGGTATTTTCATGGGTTTGCAAGTATTTGCGATAAATCTCTTTTTGAAGCTCAAAACATATGGTTTCCAATGGCTGGTTGGTTTTATTTTCATATTCGCACATAAAGTCTGGATATCTGTGTTCATACGCATTGAGATTGGTGCTGTAAAGCACAATAGATTTGTTTTCTTTTTTACCAATTGTTTCAACGACCTTCAAAAATGGTTGCAAAATCAGCTGCATGCGTTTTTTATAGAGTATCTGGTCAAAATAGCCTACCAGTTTTTCTTGGTGCATTAATTTTACATAGCGTGGATTTTTGTTTTTCCTTTTTCTTATTTCTTGATATGACGGTAATGCTTTTTTTTCATTGTAAAATGTTTCCCATAATTTTCGTATTTTTGTATTTATATTATTTCCGTCTCTTGTGTTGCCATAACCATTTTCTTGAGTGTTTTGGTCAACAGTAATAATAATGTCTTGCCATTCACAAAAATTGATGATATTGAAATGTGCTCCCGCTTGTGAGGCAACCCATCCTTTAAAAATATGTTCAGATGCCAACTCATCTGTTTTTTTTGTGCAATAATTTCCATCGTTGATAAAATGAGTTTGACTGAAACTACTTATCAAAGATACAATTTTCATTTCATCTGGAGTAAGTGTATTTTCGATATTATCTACATTGAAATTTTGTCCTATACCACTTAGTTGATAACCTGTACTTTTATGTAATAATTTAAAGACTTTGTTTGTATTCAATGTAAAAAGAGATTCAAGCTCTACCTGTTTAAAATACCAGTATCTTTTTTTCACAAGTGCTTTTAAAAAATCAAGTTCATTTTTGAATGCTTGGTAATATCTTTTTTCAATCTCAGTTCCATAGTCTTTTTTTAGTGCAAGAAAATCAGAAGCCAGTTTTTTTAGCTTTGCTGGAGCAAACAAAATTGCAGTCTGTGCAAACGAAGCGATATCCTGTTTGATAACATCAGAATTTTTATTTTTTGCAAGTAATGTTCTGATCTGATTATTTTTATTCATGTTAAAAAGTAATTTTGGGTCAACTGCAGGTTGAAATTCATCTGCTGGTTGCTCGATTTTCTCTGGAAGCGTAAGCAGTTGATCAGTTGCCTCGACAAGTTTTTCAACTGAATTTTTATCTACCTCTTTTTCAAGGATTTTTGTAAAATCATCAACCGTTTTGACATTTTTTTGTGTAATTGTCGGTATTTTTTCAGGAGAATCAAGGCTTACTAGCATGTTCGATTTTTTTGCATCCTTACCTTTTCCCTTCTGTTTGTTGTCGACATCTGTTCTTTTAATTACTTTCAAAGTTGATTCTGTAGGGCCATATATTTTATTCAATAGTGAGCCGAAAAATGTATGTTTTTCATATGTGTTTTCTATAACATAAACATTTTCGTCGTCAATAGAGGCTCCCGCTGCTGCAACAATACTTGTTTTATTATCACTGTCGTTTGCGAACTGAGCAGTGGTCTCATTTTGTGTGAGGTAAAAACGACCTTTTTTGGAATAAAAGTTTGTCTGTTCTTCACTTTTTTCGATTGCAAAAATATCTTCAAAATTAATTTTTTTGGCAAATGTTATGATAGCATGCGCTGATTTTTTCGAGTTGGTAATAAGTTGGCAGCCATTTTTTGTATGAGCAAGAATCGCCCAGTCTTTGTCACTTTTATAATCGATTAAAAATGGAACGTGCGATCCGTCGACGGGAATGTTGTGGAATCTACAGAGTTCTTTTTGAGTAGTAAATTGTTCGGAGGTATAAGCTTTTTTTTCTACAAGTTCATCATCAATTTTAAAATATTCTGCTTTGAATGGCATAGGGTATATAATGTTTTGCTTGGTAATACTTTCTTTAAACGCCATTTTTTTAATAATAACCGCACAATAATCAGTTTTTACTTTTCTCAGTTGCGATGGTTCTTTTTCAATCTGCCCATAAATAATATAGGGATCCTTTTCTTGCTCATTGCCGACAGCTAAAAGATATGCATTTTTTAAAAATGTAATGCGGCTGTAATTTGCGGAATTATCGCCTGTTTGCTTATAAGGTTTACCCGTTATTATGAGTGAATTTAAGTTTATTGGCACATGAACCAGATGAATATTTGGCCAGGTGCTGCCAATAATTGCAAAGGTATTATGTTCAAACTCAAGACTGTCAAGCAAGTGAATCGGTGTATTACAGATTTTTTCGATTTTGATTAGATCTTTAGTGTAGGCACTATTTTTGATAGTAAGACGTGGTACAAGCAGATGATTTTTGTTGTCGATTGCCAGCATATAACCAGAAGAAATAATAGTTTCATTTTTAATAGATAATGCATCTTCAGTGCTTTTTATAGATAATGCATCTGCAATGTTTTTTAAGGTTCTATTTTTGAATGTAAAGTATGAGAGATTATCCATTGTCCAATTAATTTGGCCGTTCGGGCTAACTTCAAACAGCGTGCCTGCGTTAGTCAAGATAAAAAACGAATGTATAGTTTTTAGTTCATTATCGATTGTTTGAGATCTTTCTACTTTTTCAATTTTTTTGATACCCTCTGCTTCTTTTAAAAACTGTTTTTGAACAGTATCAGCATTGTGTTTGGTTGCAAGAGTTATTATTTCATCTGCATGTAAAAAGTTGCAAGTACTGCTTGCAATCATAACCATGAAAAAATATTTTTTACCATTAATACAGGCCTTTTTCAAAACAGACAATACTATGTTGAATATAGTGAGCCAGTAATTCAAAATGCAATGATTTATTCTTTGATGCTATTTTTCCTGCGCAATCGGTGGAATGATATTGCAAAGTGGTGGGTGTAATCTCTGAGTGCGATCAACAGTTTTCCTACCGGATCATGCAGATCTAATCTGATACCATCCGGATCCCAGGACCCAAAGATGCGTTCTTCCCGTTTTGCTAAACTGATAATCAAAGCATCGGGCAAAATCTGTTTTACGGCTGAAAGCTGGCCTTTGCCTCCGTCAATAACAACAAGATCTGGAATCTCTGTTTTATCTTTGTATCGGCGTATGACAATCTCTTGCAATGCTGCATAATCATTCTGCTGGGTGACTGTTTTGAGTCTAAATTTACGGAACTTATTTTTGTCGGGCCTGCCATCGGTGAATCTGACACATGAACCGACAATGTCTTGTCCTTGCATATGCGATATGTCAAAGCAGTCGATTGTTCGAATCGGTTTTTCAGTTTTTAAAAAAGTTTGCAGTTGCAAGTTAATCTGCGTAGATCCTTCGCCAAGCTCCTGCGGATATAAGATCCGTATAAGCTCTGATTCGTATTTTTCAACAGAAAATTTTGTTTTGATGGTATTAAAAATAACTTCAAGCCCTTCAAGGTATTTTTGTAAATTTCGTGCCTTTTCAAATGCAAGATCGACACTGTACTGTTTGATGTGTGTTTTGAGAGTGTCGATAAATGCATTTTTATCGTTTTTCAACACGTTGACTGCAAGCTCCATTCTGATGTTATAACCTTCTGTATCAAAATCTCTTTTACATGTTCCAGCGCATCGACCCAGATGATAATCAAGACATCCGTTTTCAATCTTCTTGTTGCATCTATTAAGAGTAAAACTATCTTTCAAAAACGCAACAACGCTTCGAGCCTCCTTTTTTTGCAAAAATGGACCGAAATAAAGACCTTTCTGTTTTTTTGTTCTGACAATCTGTAAATCAGCGACTGGTTCATCGGTTTTTAGAATATACACAAAAGGATTTCCCTCTTTCAAGAGGGTATTATATTTCGGTTTATGTATTTTAATAAGCTCTGCTTCAAGAAGTAAGGCCTCTATTTCGTTATGCGTTTTGACGGTCTCGATCGTTTCAAATTCAGACAACAAGCCTGCCAATTTCCAGTCGTGTGGTTGTTGTGCAAAGTATGATTTTACTCGGTCATTAAGATTTTTTGCTTTGCCAATATACAAAATAATGCCATCTTTATTCTTGAAAAAATAAACACCGGGCGTGCGAGCAATAGAATCAACTATTTTCTTTGTCTTTTCGTTCATACTGGTCTTAGAACCTGGAAACAGTTTTTCCTAAGTATAGCCAATTTAAAAAGTTTGGCTTCAAAGTTTTTTGATTGCAAGCTATGGTTTTAAATTTGAATCTTTTGACATAATCATCTATCATGAAAATAGGCCTTTTAAATTTGTAGTTTTGACAATGAGTAATAAAATAAGATCTTTCGATTTTGATGTCATCGTCGTTGGAGGTGGCCATGCTGGCATTGAAGCCGCATATGCTTCAAGCAAGATGGGATCCCGTACTTTGCTTTTGACCATCAATTCAAAAAAAATAGGAACCATGCCTTGTAATCCGGCAGTAGGCGGTGTCGGCAAAGGTCATATTGTGTATGAAATTTCTGCGCTTGGTGGTCTGATGCCAAAACTGTGTTCACAGACCTATCTTCAGGCGCGTATGCTCAACACAAAGAAAGGACCTGCAGTTCAAGGTCTTCGCCTACAGATTGACAAATATGCATATAGCAGCTTAAGCCAACAGGTGTTAAAGGTAACAGAAAACCTGTCAATTATTGATGGGATGGCTGCGCGTGTGGTCGTTGATGAAAAAAAACAGGTGATAGGACTTGTGACTGAAGACGGTGCCTATTTTTCTGCACCAACGGTGGTGATTTCAACTGGGACTTTTTTGAATGGACTGATTCACATCGGTGATTTTCGCTACGAAGCAGGGAGGCGCGAAGAGTTAGCTGCAAAAAGTCTCACACCCTGTTTGCGTTCACTTGCACTTGAAATGGGTAGGTTAAAAACGGGAACACCACCACGACTTTTAAAATCGTCTTTAGATTTTGAAAAGATGGAACGGCAGGAGTCAGATCCTGATCTTGGATACCTTTTTGAGTTTTATCCACAAAAAGTGACTGGCAAGCAGGACTGTTTTATAACATACACCAATGAAAAGACCCATCAAATCATAAAACAGAATCTGCACAAGTCTGCAATGTACAGTGGAAATATCAAAGGAATTGGGCCGCGCTATTGCCCTTCAATTGAAGATAAAATCGGCAGATTCCCTGACAAAACGTCCCATCACGTTTTTGTTGAGCCAGAAAGTGAAAGTGTGGAAGAGATCTATCCAAATGGACTTTCAACCTCCTTGCCCTACGAAGTTCAAAAAGAGTACATCAGAAGCATTGCTGGTTTTGAAGAGGCGGTCATTACAAAACCTGGTTATGCAGTTGAATATGATTTTGTATTCCCACACCAGTTAAAACAGACGTTGGAAACCAAGATTGTGAGTGGACTGTTTTTGGCTGGTCAGATCAATGGAACGACCGGATATGAGGAGGCTGCAGGTCAAGGAATTATTGCAGGAATCAATGCGCATCTGAAAGCTCAGGGATTACCGCCTTTTATGCTTGATCGGACCGAAAGTTATATTGGTGTGATGATTGATGATTTGACTTCGATGGGTGTTGATGAGCCATATCGCATGTTTACATCACGTGCTGAACGAAGACTTTTATTGCGGCAGGACAATGTGTTTGTGAGACTTTCAGACAAAGCACATGATCTGGGATTGATTAGCAACCAGCTGTACAGTACGATTAAAAATGAAAATAGTATTGTTGCAGAAACTGTTGAGCTAATCAAAAAAGGTAAAACAAAAGATGTACCTTTATTAAATCTTTTTGGAAAGCAGGAGTTTGATATACAAAATGCGCGAACGTTTGAAAATAGCACACAGTTTTCAGATCGTGCACTTTCACTCATTCATGCAGAGCTTTTCTATGCACCTTATCTTGAACGTGAAGCTGCAGAGGTCAAAAAAACAAATCAGTTAAAAGCGTTGTTAATTCCTGACTCTATCAGCTTTGACAACCTTCCCGGTCTTTCAACTGAATTACAACAAAAATTGAAAAAATATAGACCAGCAACCATTGCACAAGCAGAGCTTATTCCGGGAATGACCCCTGCAGCCCTTTCTCTGCTGATTTATAAGGTAAAGTGTACAACCAAAGAGGTAGAATAGAACGTTACAAAAGGGAGGGGAATAATGTTTATTTTGATATATTTTTTACAAGCAGTAGCGGTACCAGTAATACCTGACACTATACTGGTGCAGCCGCAAGTAGTTTGTGGGCCGGTAGAAGCTTTGGAAAAAAAAGAGGAGCAACAGGTAAAAGTATCGACCCTCGGGCAAAATGGTGAGAAGAAACAGGCTGCCAAACTTGAAACTGAGTCAAAAACACGGACCGTGACCCTCAAAACAAATATTAGCAAAGAGATGACCTCGTACAAGTATGGTGCAGCAACATACATCCCCGAATTCACATTAAAAGCAGATGATCTTACGGTGCCACTTACCAGCTCCATTGAGCTCTGTCTGAAAAATAATGAGTGTTTATTGTCGTACGAAGCGAAATTTCCCTATTCATATGCAAGTAGTGACAAAAGAGTGGTTAAGATAGCAGAGACCACCAAAGAGCTTGAGGTTTCTTTTGACTGGTCGAAAGACCCACGCATTTTGGTTACTGAGAAATAAGCGCTTTTTTAGTTTTTACAAACTGGTCCAATATGCCATTTACAAAGCGGTACGCATCTTTTTCTGCAAACTGTTTTGCAAGTTCGATTGCTTCATTGATAATAATTTTGGGATCAAGCTCCTTTTGTTGTATTTCCCATATTGCATAGCGTAGTATGAGGCGCACCATCACGCTTAACCGTTCCATTTTCCAATGCGCAAGGTACTCTTTGTAAGATTCATCAAGGGTCTCTTTTTGCATTGCAATAGATTCAACGGTTTTAACAAGCGTACTGTTCATGGGGATATTCATTTCAAAACCACGATTAAAATTATCAATAACACTCATTAATGAGTCCTGATAATCAAGTGATTCTAATGCATATAAAAGATGAAGAACAAAGGAACGCAGTTCTCTTTTTGACAGGTCATCGTAGGAATGTAAAAGATCGCTAGGATCGTTGTCGTTATACATATCAACACTTTTAATAATGAAGAGTCGAAACTATACTATAATTTCGACCCGCTGTTCTTTTTTACTTCTTCACTCGTTCAATATAAATGCCTTCGCGCGTATCCACTTTAATAAAATCCCCTTCATTAACAAAAAGTGGTACCTGGACAACAAGTCCTGTGCTTAACGTTGCCGGTTTTGTGCCTGCGCCTTGCGCTGTATCTCCTTTTACTCCTGGCGGCGTCTGTTTGACTTCAAGCTCCATATGCATTGGCGGTTGCACAGAAATCGGTTTACCTTCAAAATATAAGATAGAATACACGACCTGTTCACAAAGATAGTCAAGAGCATCTTCGATCTGTTTTTTATCAAAGTTTACCTGATCATAAGAGTCTTGATCCATAAAACAGTACAGTCCATCTTGCTCGTAGAGGTATTGCATATTTTTATATTCTAAATCTGGAATTTCGAATTTTTCACCTGACCGGAAGGTTTCCTCCTTGGTAAGATTCGTAATCATGTTTTTCATCTTAGTCCGAATAAATGCCCCACCCTTGCCCGGTTTTACATGTTGAAAATCAACAATAATATAAGGTTCTCCTCGCAAGAGAAGTTTGGCGCCTTTTCGAAAATCTGAAGTAGCTATCACCGACTTTGCTCCACGTAAACATTAATAAATCTGATCATTCTATCTGATTATAAAATGCTGTCAAAAAAAAGCAAATAAAAGGAGTTTATTGTTTGGTCAGAACAATCGATTTACCTCTTTTTTGCGCTTTTCGTGCAGCACAACTCGTACAAACAGGGCTCTGTTTCTGTTTCATAGCCGCAAGTACCGCTGCCTGTTGCAAAGACAGTTTGTTTTCAGTTTTGTAAACTTTTTTAAATGCTATCGCATCTGATAAAATTTCTGATAGTAGCAATCTTTGTTCAGTTTCTTCAGAATCTGTTGTTTGCGGTATGGTAATGATTGCAAGTGGTGTACTGTTTTCAGTGGCTTCAGCTTTATACAAAAAAAGCATGGTTGTATTTTCTTGTTGGCTTTCTATTCTAATTTCATTATGCGGAAGGAGTTCTTGAATAGTTGTTCCTTCAGTATTGACGATTTTTATGGACAGTTCTGTGTCATTTAAAACTATCGTATGTCCATGTAAAAACTGTGACATAACAATAAACAGTGATAAGTATTTCATACTATCTCCCTTTTTAAAATAGGTGGTTTATATCCTTTCAAACAATTTTCTTGATAGTTTCATATAATGGACTACGAGCTCTTTTATTCGCGTGATCTGAAATGCAATAAAACTATCCGGTAGTTTCTGTTTATTGCGAGTATCCATTATTTTTTCTTCACGATCAATCGCCGACAAAAGGTCTTGTTTTTGTTTGACTACAATTTTGTTAATTTTTTTAAGCCTTTCATCAGCTATACCTTCCTCTGCGTTTTGTTCATTTACTTCTATTTCATGTTTTAAAAATGCCAGCAGCGGTGCCGTTTGATAAAAGGTTTTTAACAACAGATGAGCAATCGGTTCTAACGTTGCATTACATTCGATATGATTTTTCATTCTTGTGGGAACGACTTGTAAGATGAGATAATGATTGCGCAAAACATTTTCGATCTTTTGATTAAGTTTTTGTTCAATGCTTTCCATAGTTGTACTGTTTTTTTCTACTGATTTAATCATGTTGCACAACGAGTAAAGAATCATGATATCTTCAATGCTGTTTGTGTTTGCCTGTGTAATTTTACGATCCAACAGCTGAATCACTTCTGTTCTAGTTTGTTGACTCTTAAAAATGGTACTCAGTTCCGGTTGTTTACAGTTATGCCAGAGCTTTTTAATCTCATATTGATCATGGGGTACTTGAGTATAGCTTTGATTAATGCTGTATTGAATCAGATGAAACTGTAAAAGTACCGGGTTGACAGCCAGGTAATAATATAAAAACTGCTCATTCGCATCTGTTAAAGCTTCATAGGTTTTTACAATAGTTTTGGAAGCAGTAATTAACTGGTTTTCAAGGTATCCAAACATCCCTTTATAAAATGCAACCGTATGGTCGGAAAGAAATGAGTTGATAGTCAAAAATTCAAACAATGCCAGCTGTTCCTGATATTTGGCAAGCAAAGTCAAGCTTTTGTGGATTCTTTGCATCACGTTGGTAATCAAGCTGAGTGCTGGTGTTCTTTGTATTATATTTTTTTCAGCAGTCTTCTGTTGCGTAGGCACATAGCCAATCTCAGGTTTTTTTGGAGCTACCTGTTCAATCATCGGAATATTCTTTTTTGCAGATTCAAGTGCATTTTTTACTTGTAAAGTTAATGAATCGAACGTTGAACTTACCGATTCAATAGCTGATTGGGCCTTATTTTTTAACATTTCAAAAGAATTAATTTCTGGCTGTTTTGTTATTTCGGGCACAGCTTGTGGCGCAGTTTTTATATCTGTCGAATTGATCACAGAGGCGATATTTTTTATCTGCACAGCAAATTGTGGAATCTGTTTGAGGTAACTTTGAATGGCTATCTTGAACTGATTGAGCTGTGTGGAAACCATTGTATTTATCTGCGGATCATTTGTGTTTCGGTTAAACTGAAAATGGCTATGTTTTTTCATACACAATAATGCAAGCTTTGATTGCTCTTCAAAATGGTTGCGCGTTACCTGTTTTTCAATGCATTTCATGTTAATCTGGTATAAAACTTCCTGCAGTTTTTTGTTAACATCTTCGTGAAAGGCTTTAAAAAATGGATTGCCTGATGGTGCAGTTGCTAACGTATCTAATTTTGGTTGCAAAAATTTTGCCTCTGTTTTCAGCTGTTCAACGGACGGATTGGTTGTCCCGAGCTGTTTTTGTATTGCATCAATCTGGTGTGAAAGATCAGTCAGCTCTTTTACGTAATCTTGCGCAAAAAAAGAGTAATATGAAAACAAGCAAAGTGCATAAAAAAAACTATGGTTCATTCGTCAACCAGTATAAAAGTTTCTGGTATCGACTGTACCATAGTCAAAAAAATAAATTCAACGGTTTGATTCGCACAGCTCTTTAATGAGCTCCGCATTATTGCTGAGTGGGCTTGCTTTTTGAAGGGCCGTGTTTAATTTTTTAATCGCAGCATCAAATTCCTGCTTGCTTGCTGTTTGGTCTGACGTCAGATTTTTCCATTTGTCTTTGTACTTTTCTTGATACCGTTTACACAGATTCAAGAGTTCAACCAAAATGCCATTACCTGTGAAAAAGTCTGCTCGACTTTTATCTGATGGCTTAATGTTAGCTTTAATATCTTTCCCATTGTTATTTATAGATAAAAGTTTTGTGCATGCCGTTCTGATGCTTTGCTTGTCCTGCTCTGACATAAGCTCTTTAAAACTATTGTCAAACAGTTTTGCTACGGGCACAAACGATTCATCAATGCTTTTTTCAATCAAATCAATCTCTTCGGCAATCTCTTTTGTCAGAGCTTTGTCAAACACAACTTTGTGCTGTTCGCCTATTTTTGCATATTTAACGTTACCATCACCACATTCCATTAACCTGCGTTCCATTGTATCGAAAAATCTACCAAAACTCGATTGTTCATCTTTTTTTTCCGGTACTGCACATGCAAGATCATTAGAAAGCCCAAGCCAACGTGCGACGTAGTTTGCGCGTCTGAGCGCCTTGTTTTCAATGACTGCTCTGGAGCTTTCGATCTGCTTTTTTGACAAGGTTATTAATTGATTTATTGATTCTTTTAATAGCGTCTCAAGAGATTCCTTTTGTTTTTGTTCTAACAAAGACATCTGCTTGAACTGTGTATGAAGTTCAGCGAACGTTTCAACCTGTTTTTGTGAAATTGAAGTAGATTTTTCAAGTTCGTCAGAAAACATGCTGAATTTGGTCATAAGTGATAGATACGCGTTATTTATTTCTTCCGCTTTTGTTTTACTTGGCTCCTTGATTTTTTCAGTCGGTTTCTTTGCCGGATCAGTATCTTTTTTTATGGCTTTTTCAGGAGCCTTCTTTTCGAGCTCTTTTTTTGGCTGTGTTTCTACAAATGGATTTGTACTGGTTGACGTTGGCCCAAAAGGATTACTGATATTGTTTAGTATTATTGGTTTTTTATCAAGGTTTGCTTTGTTTAAAAATGGATTTATTGATTCAACAGGTTTTGGTATTACAGTGACTTGTAATGGAGTTTCTTTTATAACATCCTTTTCGTTTGGCATTTCAGTCTTTGTATGAAAAAGCCAACCTCCGACAGCTGGATACTTTGGTGATTCTTTTTTGACCTCTGCCTCTTTTTCTTTCATTGCTTTTTCGTCAGCAAGCCTTTTTTTTTCTTCTTTTTTTTGTGCGCGTGCAGCCTCGACGGTCTGTTTTGTTTCTATTAATCGTTTTTCTGCTTCAGTTTTAAGTTCTTGGACCCCCTGCGCCAGTTGCTCATCCGTAGGCCCTGCAAATTTCGGTTGTTTAACGTCAGATACGGGTACAATCACAGGTTCAGGGATGATCGGTTTTTGTACAATCTTCGTTTCAGGTTTATCTTCGCCAAATGTTGAGAGTTTGATGTTGTTAAAAGCTGTTTTGCAAACCTCTTTTACATGTTCCAACTTTGGATTGGCAAAATTCTTCAATTCGGTGAAATTCTTTTCAGCCACATCAAGCATGGCACAAGCTTCTGTTTTTGCCGTTGTGCTCAGTGCATCTGCTTTGATGCTGATCTGGTCAACGATCTCTTCCAGCTTTGTTTTCTTATCAACGGGTGTTGGTTGGTTTGAACTACCGTCTTGCATGTGTGCCGCGGGAGCAATGACCGTCTGACATGCGACAATGCCATCCTGGACCTTCTGTTTTACCGACGCGCCAAACTGGGCAAGGTCACTCTTTTCAATGAGTTCACAGACCTCTTCTGCTTTTTTGCTGATCGTTTGAGCAACCGTTTGTGCGCCACTGACCAATGAGTTTTTTATCTGTTTTGCCGCATCCGTTACTATTTCGGCTGCTTTTTCAATGCTTTGTTGGTTTGATGGTGGCAGGGTTACTGGTTGAGGCATGATTGGCTGTGGCAAAACGAGACTTTCTGTTGTGTTTGATTGCTCGGTGGTATTTGATTGCTCGGTGGTGTTTGTGGGTGGTTCTTCTGTTGCACCCTGTTTTTGTTTTTTGAAAAAAAGATTTTTGATCTGTTCGAATGCCAAGTTATATGTTTCTACAATTCGATTGTTTTTATCACTGACTGCAGATGATAAACTCGTTTGATCCGAACTACCAAAAAAAGATGTAATGATGGAGAGATATTCTTTTAATTTGTTTTCAGCGTCTGGCACAACTTCTTTGTTGTTGATTATGTCAAAAGTTAGCTGTTGAAAGGCTTTTTCGGCTTCAACTGCATCTTGATAGGTAACATCACCCACTGTTTTGATGACCAAATGAAAAAAGAAAAAGATAAAAACAATACTTTTTACAATTCGCATTTTGGGTCCTTTAAATTGTAGAGGAGAGATTGCTGCTTCTCCCCTCTACAATTTATTGCTCATTAATTATTTTTAGGCAGCTTGTTCATGTATGGTCATCTTGGTTATAGCATCTTTTACATCAATTTTCTTTATTTTAAGCTCTGTCTCTGCTTTGTTAGCAAGAGCTTCAAGTTTGACTGCTTCATCTTGAAGAGTATTGAAAGTATTCACTGTGTTGTTCAATATTTCTCTGTTTTGCTTCCTGTAATCTTCTTTGCAGTTGCCAATATGAGCGTGCCATTTACCGTATTGATCTTTTAGCTTTTTATATTCATCTGTAAGTGTGCTTATTGCTCTTTCTAAATGGACTTTATATGTATCGTTTGCCATTGCCACGATACCAGGTTTATCTTTGAGGACTTCTTCAGCTATACCCTTATTTGTTATAATAAAATTTACAATATCTATGAATCGTTCTATAGTACATTTGAACAAATTGAGTTCACTGACAAACATGTCACCTACTTTTTTCCCATCTCGACATTTGTCAGTGCTTTCTTTTAGATAGACCAATGATCCTTTTACATCTATGTCACCTTCACCGTTTCCGTCGCCCTTATCTTTTACATGACCTGCCAGGGTACTTGTGGACGACACTAAAGGTATGCTGTTCCATGCTTGTAATCGTTTTTCGGCTAAATATTTACCGGGAAAGTCTGTGTTTTGTATATCTTTCGTAACTTTGATTAATATTTCAAAGGCATTTTTTACAAACTCTTTTGGATATTCACTTATCTGTTTTTTTATGTCAGCATTATCTACAACACGTTTTCCCGTGCCATCTTGTAAGATCTCAGCATCTTTAGTAAATTTAATAAACTCAGTGTATGGTACCTCTAAATTTTTTCCTGTAGGAAGCATCGTATCCTTTATCTCTACGCCAAAAGTGTTATATAGAATATTTGTTTGATCTTTTATAGCTTGAGCTTTTTCTTTGCGCATTTTCATTGCAGATGAAAGTCTATGCAAATTTTGATTGTACACCTCTGGGTTTTTTGAAAAATTATCCTTTAACTGTTCTAGAAAATTTCGAGTTTCAGCAACACCAAAGAAAGCATCAGTGTTGTAGGAATCGTTATTATAACTACCAAAATGATCATCAGCTGCTAATATCATTGCTTTTTTGATTTCATATAGACTGGTATTTGGTTTTAACATTGCCCATTCCTCAAGTCCCTCACTTTCTGTTGTTATATTTTTTTTGATTGAACTTGTTTGATTTTCAGGAAACTTGCTTAATGCTATCAATCTTTCATCTATTAAGCCTTGTAACTTTTTATTCGTTTCAGGTGATAACTTGTATTCTCCAACAAATTTGCTTGGAGCCTTCCGTGTAACTTTCACGTTGCTAAGATCTTCGCCAGCATCTGCAGCTTTTTTCCCTTTTGTAATGAGTTCGTTTGAGATGGCGCTTATTTCATCAATCTCTTTTTTTAGTGCGTCAAGTTGTTGATAAGTTGCGTCACGTAATGTATAGGTGGTCGCTACTCCGAGTGACAAGCCTATACTCATTAGTACTTTTGTTTGGAGCTTCATATGAGCGGTCCTTTCTTTATTGGTAGAATACTTTTCTATTAACAAGGCTAAAATATTTCATATAGAAAAATCAACAAAATAAAAAAGCTCCCAGAAAATCTGAGAGCTTTTTGTGTTATTGGTATAGTATTTTTGTTATATTGAGATGCTGAATTTGCCCCATAGAGCCCAGCGATCTACAACTGAATTATTGCTGTTTGAAAATGTATAGCTTCCACCCATCTGAACACCCATCGGATATTCTTTTTCATCCCAGTTATAGCCAACATTGCCATACATGGTATGCGCAATGTTGCATGGGGTTGATGCGGATGCCAGATCGATATCATCTGTTGTAATTACGCTTTGGCTGTAGTTTTGCACTGGTACTGGCCATAAGCCTATGCTTGAAATAACATTGCTACCGGTTTCTATCTGTGCTGTACCTGAAATGTCACGTAATGGATTGGTTTGACCTGCTCCCAATGCATGTTTTAAAGCAGCAGTTGCTGGCAATGCTTTGTCAAGTTCAACGTGTTCTGCACGACGAGCAAAGAAGTTGTATCCAGCTTCAATACACAAGCCTTTTGATTCAAACACAAACGCGGTGTTCATGTTGTGTGAAAATCCAGGGGTTACTTCAACCTGGCGAGTCATAAGGTTGATACCAGGGGTGAAAAGTACTGCATCGTTTCCTGTTGCTGCTGTTTGAGCCTGCTCTTCAGATTCGTACATGGAAAGATAACGGCTCCATGGACGATTTTTCAAGTCAAATGAACGGATATGATCTTTTGAAAACAGATACTGTGAATGGCTTGCATGCTCAACACGCAAGCAGCGTTCGCTTGTTTCGCATTTCCAGATCTGGGTACCAAAGTTGCTGCCAAACGTAATACCAACATGTTTTCCGCTTCCTACAACTGCTTCAAAAAGATATTCACCTGTTGGTGCGTTGCCGGTTGGCAAAATAAGTCCAACATATGATTCAAGATGACATGGCTCCTGTTGCAACCATTCGTAGCCAAGTTTCACTTCCATGTCGGCAAGGCCGGTGCGTTTCATCGCATCTGCAGAATCATCCATTTTGCCATATTTAAAGCCTTTTTGTTTGAACGCGTCTTTCATCGATCCGACTGGGCTTTCACCAACGCCGGTTATTTTTGCGGTATTTGGCGTATTGTCATTTTCGGTATTTAAGATTACTTCTTGCAATTGCAGCTCATTTTTTACATGAGTGATTGGCATGATGATATCAAGATAAAGCCCACGGCCTTTTTCTTCATTTTGCCACAAGCTTTGGCGATAATGCATACCAAAGCCGATAACCGTTTGTCTTGGTTGAATAGTAATACGTGATTTAAAACCTAGTGTATTAGGAACTTCATCACCAACAGTAAATACGTTAAAGTTTGTTGCAAGCAAATCTGTATCTGATGCGTCTAATCCTTTGAATGCTTTATAATCAGCAGAAGCGACTAACGATGTTTTGCCGAATGGGAAAAAATAGCGAGCTAAATTGTCATGATGGGTGGAGCGACTGCCAAACAGCGTAAACTGCATTGCACCGTGCCATCCGTTTTCACGTTTTAACGATCTGTCACCCCTGAATCCGGCAACAAGTTCCGGAGCTGAAGAGTGAAAATGTGGTTGTACAGCCAAGTACGAACGACTCGTCACGTCTGTGTCTGAGCTTTCGTTGGTCACTGCAAGCACTGGCAACATGGTTGTCAGCAATAAAAGTGATGGAACATACTGTTTCTTCATTAAATCCCTCCTGCCTCAATGGGGTAAGTGGTTAACAATTTTAATCCTACTGTTACTGATTAGCATTATTTAGTTGAATTCGTCAACTGTTTGAGCAAACTGTCCCAAAATAGACGCATAAAAAGGGTATATAATAGATCTTTATTCATGGTATGCTAGATAAAAAACAGATTTTTTGAAAGATTGAGTATGATTAACCGAGTACGTGGAATGCAAGATTTTCTGGACATGCGTTTATTTGAATATGTTGTCCAAACAGTTCAAGCTCATCTTGAACGTCAAAATTTTAAATCAATTGCAACACCCATCATCGAATCGGCCGAGCTTTTCAGGCGATCACTTGGTCAGCATACCGACGCAGTTGGCAAAGAGATGTTTGTGCTTGAGTCACGCACCGATGATTCGGAATCGCAACTCTGTTTGCGGCCAGAGATGACCGCTTCAGTCGTTCGTGCGTTCATTGAGCATTCGGTTGAAGTCAGGCCATGGCGAGTGTTCAGTTGGGGCCCAGTGTTTCGGTATGAACGACCACAAAAAGGGCGCTATCGCCAGTTTCATCAGTTTAATATTGAGGTGATCGGTGCACAGTCGATCGGATACGACGCACAGCTACTTGCGCTGCTTGATACGCTTTTCAAAAAAGGATTTTTGTTGTCTGACTATCGCCTGGATATTAACTTTTTGGGGTGCATGCAAGATCGAACCGGTTTCAAACAGGTGTTACAACAGTTTTTGACGCAGCATGCAGCTGATATATGTCAGACATGTTTGGTACGAAAAGATGCAAATGTGTTACGGATATTTGATTGCAAATCGCCGACCTGCCAAAAACGGTACGTTGATGCACCAAAACTTGTCGATTCACTCTGTGGTGTGTGTCAAGCCGAATGGACTATGCTACAACGACTTTTAACCGAGCTTTCGGTTACATTTCAGATCAATCATCGGCTTGTTCGCGGCCTTGATTATTACAACAAAACCTGTTTTGAGTTTAGCTCTGAAAACCTTGGTGCGCAAACCGCATTTTGTGGTGGTGGACGTTATGATGATCTGATCGGTCAATTAAGTCCAAAACATGCAGCGCCTGCCGTTGGTGCTGGAATTGGTATTGAACGACTGATGTTACTGTTAGAATCACAATTTGATAAAAAAGATGAAAAGCTGCTTGTCGGATGCATTGCCTTTGAAAATGAGCAGGTAGCAGATATTTTGAAAGCAGCACAAGCTCTGGTTGCTGCTGGTCTATCGGTTGAGCTGTTGTTGGATGGTTCATTGAAAAGCAGTTTCAAGCGGGCTGACAAATTAGGCTGTTCGCATGTGTTGGTTGTGGGGCCTGAAGAACAGGCTGAACAAAAAGCGATGGTGAAGGACATGAAAACAGGGCAACAGATGTTTCTGCAGCTCAATGATGGTGAGTTGGTCGGCTATTTTTTGGCCAAATAAAAAAGGAGCGGCATTAAACCGCTCCTTGATTTCAATCTTTGAAAGACTGCTTTTTGTAATTACTTAGCTGATTGTCCTGCTGGTTGTCCTGCTGGTTGTTGTGCTGGTTGTTGTGCAGCTGTCGTAGCTGCAGGAGTTGTGTAATAGTTAAGACCATAACCAGTCAATGCAAGGGTAGCTAGGCTTAAAGCGATTTTACCTTTGTTGCGATATGCTTTTGCAAGAAGTCTGTGTACATTGTAACCTGTGTTCTTTAAATCTTCTTGTTGTGCATTGTAAATATCTTTTGATGTATCGTAGCCATGTGCTATATACTGTAATCTATTTGCAGTTGCCAGGCAACGAACGCCTTCATTCTGAGCAAATGCTTCAGCATTTTCTTTAGTCAGCTTTTTCAAAAGCGCTTGTGCTTTTGCAATATCTTTATTTTGGAAATACAATTTCCATGCTGCGTAAGAAAGTCCAAGACCCAAAACAGACCCAGCTGTATAGTAAGGATGAGCTACAACTGTATCTTTGCTGTAGTTCCAACCAGTTGAACCATAACCTTTGATCTTTTCAACAAAAGATTCAGTCCCTTGAATGCCAGCTGATGCCAAGATCAATCCAGCGATAACCATTAATTTATTACTCTTCATAAGAGTACCTCCATAGTAAGTTAGATTATTAAATATACATATTCCCAATACTGTTCATAATTATGTCCTTCAGATCGCTATTTTTACTTTTTTAAGGTTTAATCCCTCAAAACTGTTTAAATATTTAACTGAATTAATAATCACGTGTATTACTTCTGATTATATTTCAAATAGCATTGATGTCAAATTTAACCTCAAATTTCTAAAATTTAAGCTATTTTCTGTATAATTATTTTCTATTTGAAAAGTTTCATTGAGTATTAATCATTAAAATACTGATCTGGTCGTATTTTTAAAGACATTGAACAATCCTATGAACTTCTGAGTCGATCTTTTGATGCTTTGCTTTCTGTTTTAATTAGACTGGATCGAGTATTCTATATTTTTATAACCCACAAGCTTTCATCTGGTGCTGTTTTTTGAATGAAAATGATAATTTCAGCTGGAGATCACCCTTAAAACCAGTGGTTCATGGCCAGAATGGTTTTGCCAGCAGAAACGGTAACTTTATTTCCATTTTGCGAGTCTTTCGATTTTATTTGCGTAATTTAGTACAATTGATAGACTGAAAAGAGCTTTTTGAAGGGTTATGTGTAATCTTTAAAAGCAGTGTCGTTATTTTTTAACAATAAAACCTCAGGTAGTTCATGCTATGCTGAGAAGGCGTCAAGCCTAAGGATTTTTGTTTATGTCAAAAGAGATGGTTCGTCCGCAGGATTTTTGTGCAGTCAAAAATAAAGCATTATTCGAAGATATCGATGTAGTGCTCAGTCCGGAACAGGAAGCGGAGCTTATGGCCTTGTATTCGCAGGCGTTTGCAGCATTTCAAACAGGCAAGCTTGTGACAGGAACGGTAGTCACTGTTGATTCCGATGGGGTACTTGTTGATATCGGTTACAAATCACGTGGCATGATTCACAAGTTTGAGTTTTCAGAGTTCGAGCTCAAAGAGATTAAAGCCGGTCAACAGATTGAAGTTATTTTGGATAATCTTGAAAGCCCAGAAGGCACCGTTGTTTTGTCGTATGAAAAGGCAAAAGCGATGCGTTCATGGAACAAGATTATGGAACTTTTTCATGAAAACAAGCCTGTCGAAGGCGTTGTGTTAAACAAAGTGAAAGGTGGACTTTCAGTTGATGTGGGTGTTCCTGCGTTCTTGCCAGGTTCTCAGATCGATCTGCAAAGAATTACCGATTTTGATCAGTTTGTGGGGCAAAAGATTGTCGCTTCGATCCTGAAAATCAATAAAAAGCGCGGCAATATCATTATTTCTCGTCGCAAATACCTTAATGATCAACGTTCTGAAGTACGTAAGCAGATTTTGGATACATTAAAACAAGGCCAAGTCATTCAGGGCATGGTCAAAAACATAACCAACTATGGTGTGTTTGTGGACATTGGCGGTGTTGACGGGCTGTTACATATTACCGATATGACTTGGGGTCGCATTGCACATCCAACTGAGATGGTCAAAATTGGCGACATGATTTCGGTCAAAGTGCTTTCGTTTGATGAGGCAAATCAGAAGATTTCACTCGGCCTCAAGCAGTTAATGCCAAATCCATGGGAACAGTTGGGCCAAACTTTGAAGGTGAACGATCACGTCAAAGGACGCATCTCAAGTATTACTGATTACGGTTTATTTGTCGAAGTTAATAAAGACATTGAGGGCTTGGTACATATTTCAGAAATATCATGGACTGACCGTATTGCAGATCTGAAAGACCGTTTTCATGTGGGTGATGAGATTGAAGCGATCGTTGTTTCACTTGATATTGAAAATCGCCGTATGTCTTTGAGTATCAAACGACTTGAAAAAAATCCATGGAAAGTGGTTGGTGAACAGTTTACTGTTGGTCAAAGAATCAAGGGAAAAGTGAGCAATATTACCGATTTTGGTATTTTTGTTGAACTATTGCCAGGAATTGACGGGCTTGTGCATATTTCAGACGTATCATGGACCGAGCATGTGCAGCATCCAAGTGATCGCTATGCGGTTGGTCAAGAGCTTGAAGCCGTGATTTTGGCAATCGATGTTGATAATAAAAAGGTTTCATTGGGCATCAAACAGCTTGCCGAAGATCCATGGACCATGGTTGAACAACAATATACCGTGGGAACGCTGGTTGAAGGCAAAATCTCAAAAATTGCAAACTTTGGGGCATTTGTACGTCTTCCAACCGGTATTGAAGGGTTATTGCATAATACAACCTTGACCCAAGACGAAGGCAAAAAAGCTGAACAGATGTTCAAAGTTGGTGACTCGCGCCAGTTTCGAGTTATTAATATCAACAAGGAAGAGCATAAGATCGGCTTAAGTACAAATCTGGAAGGTCGTTCGGGTCAATATCATCAAGAAAACAGAGAAACACATACTGTATCGCGTGATGAAAAACCTTCACGACAAGTGGCTTCTGGACGCAAAGATCGTGATAATCGTCAACGTACCGATGATGAAAATGTAGCTACTTCACATAATCAAAATAGTAAAATTAAAACATCATTCCAGATGGCACTTGAATCTGCAATGGCTGAAAATAAAAAAGATACCAATTCTGAAGGGAATTAACAATGATTGAATATACCTTTGCAATGATTAAACCAGATGCAGTGCTGGCAAAAAATAGTGGCAAAATCATAGATCTTATTGAAAAGCATGGTTTTGACATTTTGCGCATGCATAAAATTCATATGACCGAAGAGGCGGCACGCGAATTTTATAGCGCACACAAGGCAAAGCCATTTTTTGGTGAACTCGTTGAATTCATCTGTTCAGCGCCTGTCATTATTTTGGCCTTGGCAAAAGAAAATGCTATTGCCGACTGGCGCAAACTTATGGGCGCAACTGATTCAAAAAAAGCTGAAGCCGGTACCATCCGCGCACTCTTTGGAACCGATGTTGGTCGCAATGCAGTTCACGGTTCAGATTCATTAGAAGCTGCTGAAAATGAGTTAAGCATGTTCTTCCTTGATGAAGAAGACCTTGATGAAACAGCGGAAGATGATGAAGATGAAGAGATTGAGTTTTGCGACGATGAAAACTGTTCAGATGATGAAGGTTGTTGTGGAAACTAATCCATACAACGGTCTTTGAACTCTGTTTCAGATACTTCTTTGTGTAATTTAAAAAAGCAAGGGTGCGGATCATTCTGTATCCTTGCTTTTTTAATGTTTATTGAGGACAGGATTATGTTAAGAAAAACGATCTACCTTCCATATTGGATCCATTGGATTATCTGCTTGTTACTTGCCGCATTAGGATTTTTCTTAATTTTGGCAGCACTTGGCGAACTTATCATCCGTTTTTTGATAGCCGTGATAGGCTGCTTTTTGATCGGTTTTAGCATTCGATTATTCACCGGTCGTGCGCCAAAAGAGTATATCTATGAGTTGTACTGGCAAAGAAATTTATTTTAATTTTTTGACTTTTGTACAATTCGATTATAGTTTGACGATTGACGGTGGTATTTTAATTGCAGCATGTGAAGGAGCGAATATGTATGGTTTTATAATCAGAAAATCTTTTTTTGCAAGTCTTTTGTTTTCTTCTTTTGCTTCCAGTGCTCTGTTTGATAATCTTTCTGATATTCCGTATCATTATAAACGTAGTTGCATACAAACTCAGTATGATATTACTTTGTTGGCGGCCGTACCGCTCCTGTTATATTCGTGGCTTTTGGCTGAACAAGGATACCAAGAGGTTCATCTACAAAAAGGTGTTTATTACTCAATTGTGCAGGCAAGCAAGGCAGTGTGCAAAAAAATTGGCTTGTCGATTAATACTTTAGCACATGAAAGCATCTGTAAGGCTTTCTCGCCTGCGATTTTTGCTGCAGCCTGTTTTGGTGTAATTGAAAACTATTTTTCAAAAAATGAGACCGTGCATCTTGCTTTGACTTGTGGCACAGCCATTTTGAGTACCATTCTGTGCTATTGTCAGTATGACAAAAAGCAAGCAGCTGAAACAAAAGGTGCAAGCATATTGACACTTTCGATGATCTATGCACGACTTGCGTATTTAATTCAGTTGAATCGGTACCATGTGTAACAAAAGCTAAACCGTTGTAAGCTATTTTTTAAAAAACGATGCCCGGTAATTATATTTTCTTTTGACATTATCCACGTGATGGTCTAAGCTATGTTTCGGACAACGAGAAACAACTATGGTAAGTAGATATATAAGGTACACAGTAACAATAAGGATGCAAAAATGATGTATATACATAATGCAATGAAAAAAGCGATGCTTTGTCTGGCTTTTGGTGCAGGGTTTGCGACAGAAACGAGGGCAATGGATTGGCCTAGTTTTTTTGTACAACATCAATCAAAAGCAACGATTAGCCTCGCTGTATGGGGTTTGGGAATATCTAGTTTAGGACTAGCGTCTTCCGCATGGACGGACAGAACAACTGAGGTGAAAAAAAAATTCTTTGGTTTACTAAAGAATGACCACCCAGAGTTAGGTCTTCCACCTTTATTGGCGACAGGAATTGCGCACTTGCTCACTCATGGTTTAAAGTCCCAAGGCTATACTGACAGAAAAATCTTAGGTGGGGTACAGGCGCTTGGTTTACTTGCGCATGGTGTGTTTGGATATAAACGATATCAGGATAACAAGAAAAATAAAAACACACTCGCCAATGTAGTCTATTCAATTGCATTCTTGAACCAAGGATTGGCTACGTACAAGGCATTTAACGGCCTGTTATAGAACTTTTACGTTTTTTTAAAAGCACGTTTACGAATGGGCGAGGTCGATCTCGCCCATCTTTTTTTACTGGTGTGTTTGTTCAAGCTTCTTCAAAAGTCAGAAATAGAATTTCACTAATCGATTCGGTCTTTTGTCAATTCACGATTTATGAATAATAAGCATGCAGCCATGATGTACATACATAATGCAATAAAAGAGCTTTTACTTTGCCTCATGTTTTGTGTAGGGTTTGGGACTGAAACAAGAGCCATGGATATGCTTTGCACAGCTGGTAAGATCTGTTGTCAGGATCCAATCCTTTTAGTGTGGGCTGGAAACTCGTTGTATGTCGGATACAAGGTTTATACTCAATGGAAGGTGAATAGTTCTGGCAAAAAGCAGGGGTATAAACTTCCTAAAAGTGAGCTAATGGAAATTTTTGTTGAACAAGGTTTGGTTGAGCAGACCCCTTTTTCGCAAGCCTTTGTGGATGTCTATGGTTCTTTGAACTCAACGATCAATATGGTATCAGCTTTGAGTTTTCTTGTCTTACATGAGTACGGTAGGGCTACATTTTGTCTCAATACGGTTCTATTAATTTTTAACATTAGTATTGGATTGAGTCAACTTGAGCCTACTGCGCCTAAAAATATACCTAATGGTTTATCTTTGATAGTTCAAGTAGGTTTTGTTTGCAAAGCATTTAAAGATTTGTAAACAAAAGTATTTGTTTGTACTATTTTTTTGACATTATTTGATTAATGATTTACTTTTTATTCTGAAAAATCAAAAATAAAAAGATATTTTTCAATTCTCAAGTTAACTTAATTAAGGATTCCGTAGTAATGTATACACATAACGCAATAAAAAAACTGGTAATTTACCTTGTCTTTTGTGCAGGGTTTGTGACAGAAACAAGGGTTATGGAAACTGTGAAGACGCTATTGAATTTCTGTGTGCAACATCAAGCAAAATTGACAGTAGTACAGGTCGTCATCCCTTGCCTTCTTTTTGTAGAGGATTATCTAGGTCAAAAATTTTATGAAGGAGATGGCACAGATTTTGCTTTCAGCGTTAAAGATCCTTTTAAAAAAGCTTTAAAAAAAGGTTGGGAAGATGACCTATTTTCAAGTTTAAAGGTTACGCTGCTGATGGGAGGTTCATACGTGGTTACTCGCATTTCACGTCACTATGAGTGCAATGCTATAGTTCCGGCTGGCGTGAATCTATTGGCGTTTTGTTATTTGGAAAAGCAGCTGAAATCTGCAAAGGGCGAAACTCGAAACAATGTTCTCAGGAATCTTGCGCTGATTAATCAAGCATTAGCGGTTTATAAAGCATTGAACGGCTTATAATAACGGGCTGGGTTCATTTCATTTATTCTGTTTTTTAAGATACAATTTTTCTAAGTTTAATGGATCCTATTTTTGCCTTTTAATATCAAACAGTTTTTGTCGCAAGGTGATTGCAGTCTCAAAATCAAGTCGTTCCGCGGCTGCCTGCATTTCGGTTTCAAGTTCGGCAATATATCTGTCGATGTCGGTAGTCGGCACCTTCTTATTTTTTGCTTTTTTGTTTGCTGGTGATGCTTTGCCGATTGCTTCTTGCAGGCCGGTGATCGATTTGACCACCTCGCGTTGCACCGTTTTTGGAATAATACCATGCTTTTTGTTGTATGCAAGTTGCAGTGTTCGTCTGCGGTCAGTTTCGGCCATCGCATCATGCATGGATCCGGTGATCCTGTCCGCATACAAAAGCACCCGAGCTTGCGTATTTCGTGCGGCCCTTCCAATAATCTGAATTAATGATCGTTTGTCGCGCAGAAAGCTTTCAAGGTCTGCATCCATAATAGCAACGAGTGCAACCTCTGGCAGGTCGATGCCTTCACGTAACAGATTGACACCAACGAGACAGTCAAACTCGCCCATTCGCAATTTTTGCAACAGTTCCGTTCGTTGTGGTGTTTTCAGTTCACTGTGTAGATAACATACTTTGATCATCCGTTCTTCCAAAAATCTGGCAAGTTCCTCGGCAAGCTTTTTTGTCATGACCATGACGAGTGACCGAAAGCCTTTTTCGGTGGTAATTTCTATTTCGCTTATCAGATCTGCAAGCTGATTGATGCGTGGTCGCACGACAATTTCAGGGTCGACCAGACCAGTAGGCCGAATGATCTGTTCAACCAGGATCTTTGATTTTTCAATTTCGTACGGTCCGGGAGTTGCGGATACGAAGATGCTGTTTTTAAAATAACGTTCTATCTCTTCAAACTGTAGCGGTCTGTTTTCGTACGATGATGGAAGACGAAATCCGTATTCGATGAGTGATTTTTTGCGCGCACGATCACCTGCATACATCCCGCGTAACTGCGCAAGTGCGATATGTGATTCGTCCACGACCAGTAAAAAATCTTCCGGAAAAAAATCCAGCAAGCAGTAGGGCGGCTCTCCTGCTTTTCGTCCATCAAAATGGGACGAGTAGTTTTCAATGCCGTTGCAGTATCCTGTTTCTTTGAGCATCTCAATATCATGCTCAATGCGTTGCTTGAGCCGTTCTTGATACACTGGATTTGACAGCTGTCCAACTGCCACTGCAAGCTCTTTTTCAATACTAGTAATCGCAAGCTCTTTTCGAGATTCCGGAGTAACAAAATGTTTTGCGGGAAAAATGAGTGTATTATCAAGCTTCATATTAACGTTATTAGTCAATCGTCCAACCCAGCAAAGCTCTTCGATGGTACTGCCAAAAAGTTCAATGCGAAGTTTATCTTTCTGATACGGAAGTATTACCTCAACACTCGTTCCAACAACTGCAAAGGTACCTGGATTGCGATCGATATCATTTCTTTTGTATTGAATAAAAATAAGCTGTTTTAACAGTTCCTGCCTGCTTATTTTCTGCCCAACCTGCAGTGAAAATGCAAGTTCTTTATAATCTGTAGGGTTTCCCAAAGAATAGATACAGGAAACGGATGCAATAACGATCGTGTCTGGACGATTGATCAGTGATGCAGTTGCTTCAACCCGTAATCGTTCGATTTCACTATTTATTTTTGTTTCTTTGGGAACATAGATGTCTTGGGCAGGAAGATAGGATTCAGGTTGATAATAATCATAATAACTGACAAAATAGCAGACCTTATTTTCAGGAAAAAAGAGGCTGAACTCTTCATAAAGTTGTGCGGCCAACGTTTTGTTGGGAGCCAAAATGAGCACCGGTTTTACCTGTTTTGCAATAACATGTGCGATAGTAAAGGTTTTTCCAGAGCCGGTCACTCCCATCAAGGTTGAAATTTTACCTAAGTTTTTTGTTAGTTTTTCGATTGCTTCTGGTTGGCTTCCGGCCGGTTCAAAAGGACTGTGAATTTTAAATAATGGTTTTTTCATAAACAAGCTTACATTTTTTCTTTGAATAGGTGTAAAATTTCATAATACTGATTTAGTATCTTTTGAGCAATTATCTTTGGATCATAGGCCAAAGAAGTTTCATATGCGCCATCTTGAAGTTTGATAAATAGTTTTTCATTTTTTATGATAGATTCGATCACATGTGCCATCTGATCAGGGTATCCGGTTAAAAACCCGTTATAGTTGTTTTTAATGATCATCTCTTTTGAGTGATAAGCTAATCCGATGACTGGTGTGTTATGTGCCATTGCTTGTGCAATGATTTTTGACTGTTCAATATCGACACAGGTTGACAATAGTAGATCAGCATCTTGATAAAGGCTTTGGAGCTGTTCGTTTGATGGATTATCATACCAGCTAATTTTTTTTAAAAGTGGAAACCGAAACTGTTGGCAGTACTGAATCAGATGGCCTTTCCAATAACCCGAGCCTGCAAAAATAAGGTGTGCTGGCAATGAAAGGGCATCAAAACAGTCGATTAACTTTTCAAGTCTTTTTTTGGGTAAAAATCGACTGACCACCAGAAGTGTGATAGATCGGCATTGAAACTTTTTGTGTGCAGGTCTTTCTGATGGAAACAGAGCTTGATCAATAAAATAGGGAATAACAGTTGATTGAGTGGTCGATTCATAGATACGCAAGACATATTGAAACTCTTTGTTTGGCACTATAATATGATGTAACTTATTAGCAAACCGTCTGATAAAAAACTGTGTGATGCCAGCTGCAATATATCGCGGCAATGGTAATTGATGTATATATTCATGATATGGCACATCGTAGGTAAAAATAGTTGGTATCTTGTATTTGCGAGCAAAACGAATAGCCGCATGCCCAAGGAATAATGGATCATGAATATGAATAATATCTGGTTTCGATGCGGATAAAATAGCATGTATGTAATGATAGGCTCTCCAGGGAACGACCAACTGATTATCTCGATAGTTCACCTGGAACCATTTCGGAACATAATGTATGTCGATTGATCCATCTTTTTTATAAGATTCAATTTGTTGATCATTAACCGTTATGATTTTGCATACATGACCCCAGTCAGCCTGTTGTCCAACAAGCGATCTGACTGAATGTGCGATGCTCATTTCAGGGTGACTATTAGCAGGTGCAATGTGTACTATTTTTAACTTTTTTTCAGAAAACATTTTTTTGTTTTTTGGTTTTTACTATTCACGGTAGCGTAAAAAGAGTGAAGATACAAGCTCTTTTGTTATTTTACAACGAACTTTGCTACTTCTTTTTGAAAGTATGATATATAAGATTGTCATCAACTGTTTGAAAACGCAGATCATGCCATGGATTTCCATGAGTTTGCAGTTTTGGGATCACGGTTTTGATGGTATACAGCTCTGGCTTGAAGGTTTCAATGTGTGACCACGCAAGTGGCATAGCAACTGGTGCGCCTGGAATGGCTCGTAATGAATAGGGCGCAATGATGTGATCGCCAAATCTATTTGCTTGAATCTCAATAGCAACTTTTCCAGGGACTTCTTGCGTGTGGTCATGTTTTAAAAAAAGAGTCTGTGGATAGTCGACCACTAAATGTAAAGCAATTGCATGAGCGTAGTGTAATACTTTTTCAAAGTCATGATTTGGTTCCATAGGCACAACAATATAAAGACCATTAGATCCATTGCTCATCGGCCATGTTTGTAGGTTGTGCGTTTGCAACAGTGTCCGGAGCTTTTTTGCAGCCCATCGCAAAATATCAAGCTTGGTTCCATGTGCAGTTGAAAGCTCAAAAACCATCAGATTAGGTTTTTTTATCTGTTCAGTGGTTGAAAGCCACATGTGAGGAGTCACACAGTACTGATTGATGACAAAAAGAAGTGATGCTTCATTATTGATAACCAGATGTTTTTCAGGTATACGCTCTTTTCCGCACAAAATGTTTTTGTGTGCGATCCAGTCTGGAAAGTTTTTTGGTTCATGTTCATACAGTTCTGGTTGATGATCAATGCCTTGTGGAAAGCATTCCATGACAATTGGTCGGTTTTTGATTAATGGCAACAAAAAGGTGGATATCAACTTGTAATAGGTAATGATGTCGTATTTTGTAATATGTTGACGTGGAAAAAGCTCCTTCTGCTCATCTTCAATTTCAATGATATGGGTTCCGATGATCAGTTTAATTGCCATTATGTGCCTCTATTTCAATCTGTTTGATGGTTCTGTCCGTTTTTACCGAACGATTAAACAAACGCATGATATTTTTCTTCTGGCTTGCATAATCATCAGCTATTTTTTGTAGATACCACACAGAGGTGTCTTTTTTGCCAATCCCTTTTTTTAAAGTGTATATACCCTTCAGTCGTTGACCGTTGAAAGTCAAATGTAATGAGGAAGTATTTTTATGTTTGGTTATGTGCATCTGGCCATGGTCCCACAGCATGACAATAAACCTTTCACTCTTAAGCTTTTTCGTCTCGATGACCCCTTCAAACAGACACTCTGCTTCTGTATGGACCTCTTTTGATTCAAGTGCAATTCGTTGATGTGATGGATTAATGCTGATACCTTTGGGCAGCTGCCATTTGCGAATCTGTGTACCGATTTTAATATAAAGATCAAACTCTACTTTTTTGCCAACCGTTTTGTGAACAAAAAACTCTGTTACCGGTTCCTGTACGTCTTTTTTATTACTTTGGCTTGTATTGCTATCTGTTTTTTTGATTTTCTCTGTTTTTGAGAAAGCTGCCTGTTTTAATAATTGCGCCTGAAATTGCATCTTTTTGGGCAGGCTTTTTTGAGCAAACAAAATGATTGCGCTCACATATACCATAACAAAAAACAGTTTTTTATTCATAAAGTGGGTCTTCTAATGTTTATAATTCATATCTGTATTATATTATACAAAAAATATATAATACAAAGTCAATTTATTTAAAAATATTAAGATTTAAATCGCCTCACAGTTTGTTTACATTAAAAATAAGGATTTTCTATTTAAGGAATCTAAGTTAAAACTTGATGACCGGTCAATTAACCTGTAAGATCAATAGTATATCGATCAAACTATAAAATCTTAGTTTACGTATTTCTATAACTATTTTGTAACTCCTTTTTTTAGGGTCCGTCTATGAATAAAAAGTACCTGTCATATGTAGTTGCTCACCTATTCTTAATCACTGTTTGCCATCCATCCCATCATAACCAGACACGCATTACGATTGAGGAACCCACCAAAGAAACCTGTTTGATTGGTGAAAAAAATCATGAAGAAATGCGAGACTTGAATCTTACAGTTTTGCTTGGTGTAGCCATACTTAAATTGGTCGGATCACAATGCAATATTGAAAAACTACCATTGAGCATGAAACAAACAGTATCACAAAAAGGTGGAGCTATATTGCCACGAATAGGTGTTCTATTGTTTGCTAATGCATGGATGCATAATAAACAAGCAGCCGATTTTAAAAAAATATATGTAATGGAAGAGTATTCTGAGAATAAAAAAGCAGATCTAGCAAAAAACGAAGACCTTCCTAACGAAAAACCACATATTGTAGAACAGCAGCAAAACCTAGCTTCGCTTGATCGTACTATTATGTATCAAAAATATGATATGCGAAAATCGTACGGGAATCAATTTTTCAGCTTAACCGTTCCGTCACAGTCTTGTCATAACGACCAGACTGTTTTTAAAGAGGCAGTCAGCAAAAAGACCCTTTTCAAAACATTCATTTTTGCTCCCGCAAAGCTTTTTTCTGCAATTGCTGAATTACTATTATTTGGTGAATGATATTGTAAAAGTGGAAACAACCTGCACACAGATAAAAAATATATCAAATACGGTTGTTTCCACTAGATTTAATTAGTACGCACACAAAAGCTTCAAGTATAGCTTTTTGTAGAAGCAGTTGAAGTAGAAGCCTGTCTGTTAGTTCTTCTTATGTATCGGTTCTAAAGCATCCATAGACAGAGCTGCAAAGAGAACACTTCGATAGGGACTTTCATCCATAAGCTTTATTATTGTGGTTCTTGCGAAATCTGGTCGACCCGTGTTTTTAATAGCTTGAAAGTTCTGCTGGTACAAAGCTACGTCATGATCCTTTAGTCCAAATTTATACCTATTATTTGCAAATAACTGAAGTAATGGCCCATGTGTACTGATTAAATCATTGAACTTATCCATGTTGAACGTAGTTTTTTCAGAATAAGAATGCGGTAAAATTTCTCCCTCTTCCAAACTGGAATTGTCAGAAGTATTTTCCAAGTTGAAGGGGTTATAAGTATACTTTTCTGTTATATACGACTTCATTTCTCCATTCGGACTTTCTCTTTTTGTAAACCAATAAACGGTGTTTTCTTTTGGTACATGCTGAAATTCATGATTACCATGTCTTAGTATCATAGACCAAGCTTGTTGTTCAAGAATCAAACCTAAAAGCGAAAATACCATTTTTGTTTTCTGTTTGTGTAGTTGATGGAATGTTATTGACATGAGCGAAAAACCCTTTCATTTAAAGTATATTATGTTACAAATAGAGATTGAACTAAGTAAGCAGCACAAATAAAGCCTATCTGTTTATATTTTTTTATTTCAAACAGCTTATGCGCAAAAGATTATGCATACTATTTTGTAAATTGTCAATACAAATTGTAACATTCATTAGCACTTCAAATATTTTTATATTAAAGCATTTTTCGTTAAACTATTACCAATTGATAATTGCAAAAAGGTGATCCTTGCTTCACTTTACTTACTTTTTTCAAGATTGCGTCTGTTGTTTCGTGAATGTCAGTGTTTGTTTATTCGAAGACTGTTTTTTATAAGATTAGGTTGAGAGCGAAGCGTGTCGCTGTCGAAGGAGCGGCAAAAAAATAGAAAAATATGTTTATGATCAGTAAAGACTTTGGTGGAAACAACGTAAATACAGCTAACAATATATCGAATACACGGTTGTTTTAACCAGATTTTTAAAATTCGTACCTTTTTGGTTCAGCTATTGTTATCTATTCATCCAGATATGTGCAGCGCTGACACCAACTGGTACGATAAAGTCGATCCACTGGAGAAAATGGTCTTTAGGATCAAGAGGAATATACCCTGACTTAGAAGAGGGACATGGGTTGTTGCAAAGCAAAAATCTTCTTAGGCTCTCAGTATCTTTATGGGTAAACACCTATTTCTTCTTTACATAAAGCGCCACACCAGTTCCTAGTGTATATGTCGCCAGCAGTTGCATGTTTAGACCGTTTCCACCAAAAAAATAATCTCCCAAGAGCGTGGTTACTATTAAAGCGAATGTTGGTGAGTGTGTCGTACTATTTGTAAGTTTACTTAGGAACACTTTCGTGTGGCAGCTTTCATTCAGTAGTGCGTCCTTTTTTATTGCTTCCCAGCCCGAAAACACCAGGTTTCCCCCAAATACCATTGCAATCGGGAATGCATAGCTCCCATCCCGTATGGTTTGCGTACAACAATTAATAAATCTGTCCATTCCAGCGCCCCGTTGTGTATGCGCGGCAAAAATCAATAAAAATAAGATTTTAGACTTCCAAAAGCTGTATTTTACATTCATCTAGATATCCTTCTATTCTTTCTGTCTCATGTTTTTTTATCATGTACCGTAACTCCATGTTGCAACAGAAGTTCACGCAACTCATCAGCCTTTTTCCAATCTTTTGCAAGTCGTGCCTGTTCCCGTTGATCAAGCAGCTCTTTGATCTGTTCTGTTATTTCAACAGTGCTTTGATTAACAGGCTCCAGCGTGAGGCCCAAAAGATGGACAATCATTAACACAATGACTTTCATTTCAGTTTTGTCTTGCGCGTCTGTTTTGAGGTATTCAAACAGCTGGCCGATAAAAGCAGCCGTGTTCAGGTCGTCGCACAAACAGTTGAAAAGCTTTTTGGTCCATTCGGTGATCTGTGTGTCGCTAAACGTGAGCGATTGATGCCGGTCGACGCCTGTGCTTTGTGTCCATTTTGTGATTTTTTCATAGCTTTTTTGCGCAGCGTCCATGCCTTGGCGGTTGAATTCGGCCGGTGAGCTGTAATGAAAGGTCAAAAAGTAGTACCGCAAAACCATCGGGTCATACTTTTTCAAAATATCCTCAAGCGTGATAAAGTTGCCGACCGATTTCGACATCTTTTCATGATTAACGGTGACCAGGCCGTTGTGCATCCAGCAGTGTGCAAACGGAGCGCCAAACAATGCTTCTGATTGCGCACGTTCATTTTCATGGTGTGGAAAAATCAGATCCAGTCCACCCGCATGAATGTCGATATGTTCACCCAGATACGTTGCAGCCAGTGCTGAACATTCAATGTGCCATCCGGGACGGCCGTTACCCCACGGGCTTTGCCAAAAGGTCTGTTCTGACTCAGATTTCCACAAAACAAAGTCGGCCGGATTTTTTTTCTGATCTCGCACGGTAACTCGTGCGCCCGCCTGTGTTGCTTCCACCTTCTGTTTTGAAAGTGCGCCGTAGTCGGAGTATGTGTCGATTGCAAAATACACGTCATTTTCGACTTGATATGCATGCCCTTTGTTGATCAACTGTGTTATAAAATCGATAATCTCTTCGATGTGATCGGTGACACGTGGTTCATGCGTCGGATCACAGACGCCCAGTACTTTCATCACGTCTTTGTAGTCGTTAAAATAACGTGTTGCAACTTCATGATATCTCATGCGATCACCATGCAGCTGCTGCGCTTTGACAAGCAGTTTGTCATCGATGTCGGTGATATTTCTGCAGTAGTTGACCTGATACCCAACGCATTGTAACAGTCTGAATAGCACATCAAACGAGATGTAACATCTGCCGTGCCCGATATGTGCTTTGTCGTACGGCGTGATGCCACACACGTACATGGTCACGTGATTGTTGACAAGCCGCAACGGCTGCTTTTTTCCGGTCATGCTGTTGGTAATCAGAATCATGAAAATCCTTGAAAAATGAGTTCATCTTTTTTCATTGTAACAAAAAAGCTTTTTTTTAAAAGAATAATCTGTTAGACTCCACCTTGAGATCGGCATGACAAATATGTATTAAATTTTAAAAAGATACGATAAATAAAATGATAACAAAAAAAACTTTTTTATACTTATGTTTTCTGCCAGTGATGTTTGGTAGTTTGGTAGTACGTGGGTCGGAAGAAAAGAATGCACTAGAAAAAAGTATAATAAGTAGTGCTACAATACAAGGTAACAAGTTGTATCTTTTGAAAAATAAAAAAAAACCCTATAAGCACTGGAATATTGAATATCAAACTGACCAATTAGATGATCGTTTTCCATCGAATGATACATTATCTTTTAAAGAGGCGATGCCACGGAAAGATCAGGATAATGAAGAAAATGAACGCAAGACTTCTGAACGTTCTGCTCAGCAGAAGCGTATAGACAACGCCATTAACAATAAGTTAAAAGATGATATTTCTGATTTAAAAAAAAAGGTTCTGGAGTTAGAAACGCAGATGCAGCAAAACTTTAATAGGGTAGATGCTTCAAATTTCTGCAAAGTACTTAACGTTTATAATGAAATCGTTCAGCTTAATGAACAACTTATTTTTTTGAATCAACAATTTCAAACATTATCTGCCCGTGTAGCTAAAATTGAAACATCTAATGGATTTTCGTATAAAAATCCGTGTTTATGGATCAGTATTTTCCTTGGATTGTATGTAATATACAACAGCTTAGAACAGCGAGCAATTCGTGCGCAGCTCAATATTCCATGTCCATTTCCTTCATTCAGATGATCATCAAGCCCATTCTGACAGTCAGGGCGTTGACGGATCAACTGCGGTGACGCTGCAACTCCCCATTTTTTAAGCCTTGTTTGCTCATGTCTTTATTTTTGCTCACACAGTTTGGTATGATTGCACTGAAGTAGAGCGCAAGGTTTATGAAGATGTGGAGAACTATGAAGGTTTTAAATAAGTTTTTATATTTTTTTGTTTTTGTATTAGCTATTTTTGACCTATTCTCATCTCAGACTCCTTCAGATTTGTCTGCCTTTTCTGCAAATCCTGCAAGCAACCTGACACGAGAAAATGCACGTAGTTTGACTCAAGCACAAAGGCCAAATCCACAAAGACCCTTTTTGCAACGTGGTGAGGCTCGGCGATTCAGCCAGGGTAGCCTGAAAGTTGTTGTAGATAATCTAAATGTTACACCTGAAAAAAAGCTTGATGCATCCTCTTTAATGTCTGAGCAAGAAAAGCTAATAGTACCAAAACTTGAGTTACCAACCAAAACACAAGACAATACTTCTGAGGTTGAAACAGAAGCCGATTCACAAATAACATCATCTCAAGAATACGAAAGCGCCTCTGATGGCGAAGGAGAGAGTAGTGAGACTGCCCAGCAACGAATTGACGAATTTATGGCTAATGTAAAGGAGGTAGTTAGAAAAACAGTATTCGATTTAATAGACGAGATAGAACTTGACATCACAAAATTAAAAAGGGATTATGCAACCCTGAAAATATCTTCGGAAGCAATTATTGAAAAATTACGGACAGAAAGAAAAGATGAACGAAAAAGATTAACTAGTTTGGAAACAAATTTTTTTAATTTCAAGCAGCTATTGAATGAGCCTTACAAAAATATTGCTACCTATGGACCTGAAGTTGAAAAACTCAATAAAACAATGTTAAAATGTTTAGATGCAATCGTAACAATAGAAGAACAGCTCGGCGCTTTGGCTGATTGGAGAAAAGATATTAGCAAAAAAATACTGTTACTTTCAGAAAAGCAGGATTTGCAACAACCGGGCATTCAAGAAGAATTTAAACAAGAGAATCAGCTTGACAATCCGATCAAATTTCAAAACCTACAAACTTATTGGCATTGGTATTCCATGAATAATCCATTTTTCTGGGTCTGTTTATTGTTGCTTTTTGAGCATTATGATGGTCGCGTTTTGTTATGTGCGATGTATAATCAGTTGGATATACAGAATAAACTACAGTCAATGCAATCCTATTTTTCTTGAACTGGTCAAACCAACTCATACGTTTCTTCTTTGGTAAAAGTAAAATTCTTAAAGCTAGATGATGAAAGGTCAGTCTAGTCAATTTTTACAAGCATGCTAATCTTATCCTGATGATTCTTTAAAAGAGAATCTTGGCGAGAATTAAGATGCATATATACTTGTAAAATGAGATATTCGTGATCGTAGTAGGACTTTAAGAATGATGAAGCTATTGAACAGTCTGTGTTTGGTTGGGATGATATTTTTTGGTTCTATACTTTCTACAGATAAAAATCTTTTAAACGAAATAACTGAACAGGACGAAGATATAACACTTTTTGATCAACTGTATGATGACACTGAAGGTGAACAGGAGGACGAAACTCATGATCAGGTAGAATCAGAACAAGAAAATCAGGTTGTCACGCAAGCTCAAAACGTTATTGACTATACTGCAAATCCATATATTGGCAAACGAATTGCTCGCGTTCGGGTGGTTGGTAACAGATACATTGAATCAAGCGGCATTCTTATCTATGTGCCCTACAAAGTTGGCATGATCTACAAACCTACCCCTTTTATAAAACAGCTGTATCATGGCATTAAAAAGCTACATTTTATTAAAGTAATGGTTGAGCCTGTTGAAAATGACATGATTGAAATTATCATTCAGATTGAAGAAAAGCCACAGGTAAAGCAGATAGCGTTGGCAGGAAATAAGGCTTTACAAACAAAAGATATTCTCAAAGAAGTTGATATTGAATCAATCGGCTCAATAGATGCGCAGGATGCTCAGTTGCTTGCGCTAAAAATAAAACAGCTGTACAAACAGAAGGGATATTTTTTTGCGAATATTAAGCCTGAGTTTGTTTTTGATGATGAAGATCATGTAACAGTGACCTTTCATATTGCAGAACACAAAAAAACAGCTATTAAAAAAATAGGTTTTAAAGGTAATGAATCATTTTCAGACAAAACGCTACGTTCGATTTTACTGACCAAAGAGGAATGGCTTCTTTCTTTTCTTGATAAAACTGGTGCGTATCATGAAGAACGAGCAAAATATGGCGACACCCAGGTGCTTGAGCAGTTTTATCAGAACAACGGTTTTTTTCATGCAAAAGTAACACAGGTTGAACCAATCATCGATGAAAAAACTGAAAGCATGGATCTTCTGTTTACCATTCAAGAAGGACAAAAATTTACGTTTGATTCAATAAGCGCCAACTCCTCGCAGGAGTTTGACCAAGCGCATATTTTGGCATTAATTGGCATTGAAAAAGGACAGATCTATTCAAGACAGGCTGTCATGAATGCAGTCAAGCTCATAGAAAGCCTTTTTGCTCACCAAGGTTATATTTTCACACATGTCGATCCGGTCATTATCCCGAATGAAAAAGAGCAGACCGTTTCCGTGCATTTTACCATCGAGCAGGGCAAAAAAATGGTTTTGAACAGACTAACGATTCGTGGAAATAAAAAAACATACGACAGTGTCATTCGCCGGAAACTGCTTTTACAGGAAGGTGAATACATTACACAAAAACTGTTGCAACAGTCGAAGCAGAATGTGCAAGCACTTGGGTATTTTGATCCAAAAGATGGAGTGCAGTGGAGAATCAAGCGACTTGATGACCAAACGGTAGATATTGATCTGATGGTCAAAGAGGTCAAAACGGGGCACTTCGGCCTTAACATCGGATACGGTGGCAACCGAACTGACTCAAGTTCGCCGTTATCCGGGTTTACTGTCAAACTTGATTTTGCAAATACAAACTGGGGCGGCAGCGGTGTGCAGGTTAATGCTTCCGGATCATGGGCACACGAAGAACAGACACTAGCCTTTCATATTGCGCAACCGTGGTTGTTTGATAAACCGGTACTTGGCGCACTGGATATTTATCACAAACGCCCAACCTATGATGAGTTGCGAAACCTTGAAACGGGAGCGGTGCATGAAAAAATTACCGGTGGTGCGCTGACGACTGGATATATTGCCCATTCAGAAACGGGACTGTTTTATGATACACAACTGTTGGCATCTGTTGGCGTTGACAGTGTATCGTATGAAAAACGGCCCAAAGCACGACTTTTTGGTGCAACTGATCTTGAAAAAATGCAGACTACTACCTATCAATCGATATTAGATTCAGCATTTACCAAAGGTGAATATATGTGGTGGTCGTTTAATGTCGAACAGGACATGCGCAACCATCCAATGTTTGCACGTGAAGGACACAGATGGAAACTGGTTTCAAAAATCGCAGTGCCAACATTTGAGAAAGCGATCGGGTTTTTCAAAGTCTCGTTCGATACGCACTGGTATACAACGTTAATCGAAGATTATGATCTGATATTACATCTGCACGGATTTTTTGGTGCAGTTAACAGAATTGACAATAAAGCGATCCCCTTTGCAGAGCTGTTTCATATCGGTGGACCGGCAACAGTTCGTGGATTTAGGTTCGGCGAAATCGGCCCGAAATTTATGAATGATACCGGCATCGGTGCCAAAAAGGCCGTATTTGTCAACGCTGAGCTTCTATTTCCGATCACAGCTGATTACAGCATGCGAGGCGTGGTGTTTTATGATGGAGGTTCTGGTTGGGACAATCCATATGTGGATGATCCTGACAAAGCATTCATCAAAGGAAATAAGTTTGACTATCGCCACTCTGTTGGCGTTGGTATCCGTTTGACCAGCCCAATGCCGGTTCGCATCGACTGGGGCTTCAAACTTGACCCACGAAAAGATCGCAACGATCGGTCGCGTGATGAAACGGCAAGTGAAGTTCATTTTGGCATGTCGTACGATTGGTGAAAAGAACTTCTAAAAAAACTTTTTTTCATATAAAATAGTTAAAGAAATCTTTTTTTAAAGTTTTTCAATATGTTTTATTTAATTATTGCGTGTTGCACATTTTTTATATCAGAACTTTGTGGCAGTCAACCACTTGAAATTTCCGAAAATGCGCAAGGCTCATTACGACTAATAAAAATAGTTAAAGATGAATTTCCATGGGTGGAAGCTCCGCGCTTAAAAATATATACTAGTTCGTCTGGTTGGTCATTGCGTTCAATTTTTTTTGGAATGCCTGAGTTGCGGCTCTCTTTTGAAAACCAGGATGGCGAGTTTCTTACATGTAAAACTAAAAAACTGCTGCAAAAGTTTCAAGCTACTGAAACTTTGCCATGTTCGATTGATGTAAAGTATGGGCTTTATCAAAAAGATCATACAAAGGAAAGTCTGTTTTCTGTTGAATTTGAACAAACATGGTACAACAACTGGGTTATCTGTATCGATGAAACAAAATACAAAAATGAGGATTTCTATCATTATGCTTTTAATGGACCAATAAGCTATAAAACGGTCGCTTTAGAAGTAACAGTTTTAGGATTTTTACTGGCTGCAGCGCCTTGTTTGTATTTCAAGGGACAGGCTTTGAACGATGGTTGTATTTCTGTTATGCATTTCCTCATCGATGAGTTTAACAGATTAAAAAAGTGAGCTACTTGCTCCTTCCTGTTTGTTGTGTTACTTTTTTTGAAGCTTTTGTTTGCAATACGGTTTTTTATGTTGAAAAAACAGCAAACTGTTATTCTTGTCTGTTTTTTGTATGATACACAGCTGATCGCTTTTTCTGTTTCATTTCAGTTGCATGGAGCGGTTACCATTTGTCATGCGATTACAGTTTCTGAAAAAAGCGGGTTTATTGTTGATGGCATTATTTTTAACTGGACATCTCTTTTGAAACTCTTTGAACAACATTCGATCAAAGCTACGCACATTCTTATCATTCCAAAGAATAAACAGGTAATCGAGTCATACAGTTTATCTGACAGTGCTGATAAAAGCGGTATACAGGTAAAGTCTGGTGTCCAAAATGGTTGTCTGACCTATTGCGGTTTAACCTCCCACAACCAATATCTTTTTTATCAGACGGCTATCGATCATGCCACACTTTTTCAGTATCAACTATTTGCAAAGTTTTTGGCGACTGATTTTTTGGGAGTTTTTACCCAGCAGCAACTGTTTTTTTATGCATATCATGGATGTAAAGGCTCTTCGTTTTCGCACACACAGTTGGCACTTGATATTGAAAAGTATAAACCATTTTACCTGGCACTTGATCAGGGTTTTTTAAAACGGCAGGTGCACTGTTTGCCATCTTTGCAATCTCACTTACTGGATGAATACTGTAGTGCAATTTTTGGATATATCTATTATGAAAGGCACCTTGCATGAAGCAGGATCATTTTATAACAGCTACAACAATCAAAACACAAACAACAATGAACAAAAGAAAACAGTTGCTGTTTGCCTCAACCCTATTTTTTATTGGAATAGTCGCCTTCTTTGATGGAAGAACGATTTTAGAACTGTATGATCAAAAAAAGCTATATGATCAAAAAAAATCAGTTTTTCAGGAAAAACAGGAGCTTGCATTTAAACTTGAAAAGCTTGCAAAAGAGGACAAGAGTAAAATAAGTACAAACTCGATTCTTGATGATTCTTTTCTGTCTCTTCTTGAATATGCAGTGCAAAAGAGTCCAAAAGTGGTAATTGCAAAAATCAAGAAAGATCAAAACAAGATTTTAATCGATTGTGAGGCAAAAAATTTTGCTGCAATCAGTGAAGCTATCGCCGAGCTTGAACTGTTTTTACATAAAAAATTCAAAATCGATTCATTGGAACAGAAAGATGTTCTGTTCGCCCATCTTTCTTTAAGCCATGGAAAAACTCAAAAAGTTGCAAAGAAAAATGATTCGCCTATACAAACTAATTGACTCCGTTAATGTTAAAGGGCTGTTGTAATACAAAAATTTAAAGCTGTCATTACACGCTTTTTGAAACTACCTATCAAAAAATACGGTATTCCACTCGACCTGTCATTTGAATTTTGAGCCATTATGAGTACAAGTATCTGTAATATTAATAAGCCTTTGTATATAAACTAACCATTACAGAATTAAAATCAAAACGATCTGCGTTGTGGAAATTGAAGACAATGATATAATGTACATAACAATACATTTTTTTAATAAATTAAAATGAAAACCATTTTAGAATATCAATTTATTCAAAAACTAAAAAAATTATCTTTCGTAGACGCAATATGGCTTTTTGGTTCACGAGCACGCAATGACAACCAAACACGTTCCGATATTGATATCGCAATCATCTGCCCAGATGCGACTCATGCAGATTGGGCACAAGTAATAGAAATCGTCGAGCATGCCGATACATTACTTGAAATAGATTGTATCCGATTCGAGCCAGAGAAAATGGATATAAAATTAAAAAATAATATATTAAAAAGCAAAAAGGTTATCTATATGAAAAAGATGCAATGGCACGATTCTTTTTTAAGCCTTGGAAATGCGATTGACCGACTTACAGAAGTTATGAGCCATCCTGATGTTCATAACAATACATTCATGCGTGATGCTGCAATACAACGATTTGAGTTTACCATAGAACTCTTTTGGAAAATTCTAAAAAAAATCTTATTTTACGAAAAAATTGAAGCTACAACTCCACGTGATACGTTAAGCAAAGCGTATCAATATAAGTTCATTGATGATGAAGTGGTCTGGCTGGACATGCTCGACAGTGGAAATAATACTTCCCATGCATACAAAGAAGAAGAGGCGCAGATCATTTTTGAGCGTATAAAATCGTATATGCCAGTTTTTGAAGCTACGTATCAAAAACTCAAGAAGACGTACGATTTGTAACATTATATTGAAGGCTGATCAATATAATGTGCATTCTCAATACATGTTATTGTTAAAAATCGATTTTTAATATTTCTAATTGAAAAATAACTGTTTTGCGGCTTGCGTTATTTCCGTTTTTAAGATATAATTCTAAATTAGAGATAGATTATTATTCGAAAATAAGCGCTGTAGCCGAATAAGCGATGTAGCCGGATGATTCAAGTAAAAAGGATTCAATTCTGGCGCCAACCTGCTTTCTTTTGATTTCATTAAAAAGGTTACTGTATTATGAAAAACCTGAAGGGACTGTTTTATCTAACAGCGATGTTATTTTTCACCTTGAACACCTTCGAAAGTATGTGTGGATTAGATGATGGCAGCAATCAGCGGATTACACCCATGATAGAACAAATGAAAGCTGACATAACTGAGATTAACAACAATACCTCCCCTATCGTATTACCACTACTTGGCCTATCAGCAGCTAACGCCATTGTCTATTGGCAAGCAGACGGCTATCCATATATACGTGCATCTGTCGGATTACTTGGTTCTTTAACACTGGTAGCTGCAGGTATGGCAGCGCATCAGAGATTTATTATAAAAAACCACCCTCAAATGCCCGATAACTTTGATAAATTTGAAAGTATAGACAAAACAGAACAGGGTAAAGTACTAGAGGAAGCCACACTCTTCCTACAAAAAAATAACATAACGATACCAATCACCCTTCAAAGTTTGCAAGCAATGGCCCCAGTAGAATTGGCGAAACAACTGCCAACTTTACTTGAAGAAACTACCGCAATGGAGCCCGGAGATACTAAGGATACCTTAGAATATTGTTTAACCAAATACAAGCAAGGACTATTTGCCAGTTATGTAACAGAACGCAAACGGGAAGTATACTGGGCAAAAACTGCACACGACAACTGGAACAATACATGTCATGTCATACCGTCGTGCTTAGGCCTTATTGCAGTGACACTCCTGTGTTGCCAACTCGGAGCCAGCTTAGCAAAAATTCAGTAAACATATGCAAAAATTGAAATACATGAACAAACACTGATCCTTTACATCGCAATCTCAAAAGATGGATTCATTGCAGATGAAAATGGCAACGTTGACTGGTTACCACAATCAAAAGATGACCACGAACTGCAAACTGTCGGTTACACTGATTTAATGGAACGGACCAACAGAATTGTCATGGGCAGTCGGAGTTACAAACAGATTGTAACGTTTGGCGATTGGGCATGGTCAGACAAACAGACGTATGTGTTCAGCAAGCAAAAAATCCACTCTCCACTTTCATGTATCAGCATAACAGATAAACGTCCAATCGAATTTATGCAAACAATGCATAACCAACAGTCCCAAAAGGACATCTGGCTGCTGGGTGGCGCCGCACTTGCACGGAGTTTTGCTCAGTTTGATCTGATTGATGAAATTATCCTCACCATTGTTCCACAAACATTAAAAACCGGTATTCCACTTGGCCTGTCTTTTGAAAAATTCAAACTTGTTGATGAAAAAGCATTAATTGATCGAATGATTCAGAAAATGTATGTAAAAAATTAGATTAGATTTTATAAATATATTTCAATTTAAAATATAAAATTTTTGACATTTTCGAAATTTTTACTAAAATAATACTATGTATTACTACAGTATTACTACAAAGAAAGTATTATAATGGAATCTTTTTTAAAAATTTTTACTGGTAAAACGTACCGATTTGCAGCCACTTTTTTAATATCGGGCATGATTTACACCGCTATTGTAAAAGGAATAGGATTTACAGCCACACAAGATCAAAACACAGTGATTGTACCATATTATTTTCAAAAAGATGGTAGCAAAGAACAGAAAATCAATATTGGCATACCTATTGAAGAAAAATCCTGGAAAATTGTCGAGCAAAAAGAATGGCCAACTGGAGACAAATTAAAGCCAATGACACTGGAATCAGTATACCGTGGAGATCATAGACCTTATGACTTTTGTGGTCCAGAAGGTACAGCATATATTGAAGAAGGCTTGAAGCGTTACCAAGCACTTGATGAACAAACTATTAATCAACAGATTAAAAAGCTTGCACGGCTATTTGTCAAAGATGTTGGTCAATTGTGCAACGATAACGTTTTAAATAGTTTCGAGGGACTAGAAAGTCTCAAGCGATTATGGTTAAACCGTTATGATCATGAATTGGCAGCAGAACAACAGAAGCGATTTTATAAAATTCAAGCAAAAATTAAGCAGCACGAATTTCCTGAAAATCCAGCATTTATTATCAGATCACTCCCCTGGAAAGGCTTAAGTGATGGAGAATATGACGAAAGGTTCAACCAAGAAGTTCAACAGGAACTCAAGCTCAAAAATATAAAACCATATACACCAGAAGAACTGGAACAGAAAAAAACAACACTTACAAACCTCTATCAGAATACTGTTAATTATCGATATGACAAAGAGGAATGTAACCCAATACGGGTTTTTACGTCTCAATTCGATCCAAAAAAGGAAATAAGCCCAATACATATCAGCTTTTTGGCTACTTTAAACAGGGTTTTTGATATATTCTTGGATAAAGGAAGAAACCTTACCGCAACACAAGAAGACCCATCAATCTGCTTCATCATTCGTACAAGTGATAGAGAGAGATATACATATTTTTTACCTCACGAAGAAAATAGTACTCAAAACAGTAAGCAAGTTGATTTAACACAATCTCAAGGTACTTTGCAAAATGAAATTACAGTAAAAGATGATAAAAATAATACTACGCCGGAAGAGAAACCTATTGTGCAAGAAAAAACAAGCTTCTGGTCAAAACTACGGCCATACAACCATATTGTACGCTATGCCGCAGTCGGCTCTTTCTGTTGTGCAGGCGTGGGATTTGTCGGCTATAAAATCCATCAATGGTGGAAAGATAAAAAGGCAGCAAAAAAGAAACCTGAGACAAAAAAGTAGAATAAAGACTGATAAACCATGCATTTTATTTAAAAAAATTAGGACACGAAAGTATAATAATGAAAGCTTTTTTAAAAATTTTTACTGGTAAAACGTACCGATTTGCCGCCACTTTTTTAATATTGGTCATGCTTTGCATGGCTATTTTCGATATAAAAACAAACAGTAAAGATCCTCAACTGTCAACAGAAATTCCTTTTGATTTATACCTAGAAAGCGCTGATCCAAAAGCAAAAGAAACCCTTGCTATACCTTTAGAAAAAAAGATCTGGAAAGCAATAGTCGATCCAGGACAATGGCCAGATGGAGAAGCATTAAAACCGATAACCTTAGATTCTGTTTCCAGAGGAGATCGAAGAGACCTTGACTGGGACGGTCCAGAAGGTACTGCATACGTCGAAAAAGGATTACCACCTAAACAAAAATTTGATAAACAAACCATCAATCAGCAGATCAAAAAACTAGCACAACTGTTTGTCAAAGATGTTGGCGAACTGTGTAATGAGAAAGTTTTACACAGTTTTGAAGGACTAGAAAGCCTCAAGCGATTGTGGTTAAATCGCTATGATCATGCATTAGCAGCAGAACAACAAATACAGCTACAAAAACCTTTCTATAAAAGTATGTTAGCTAAAAAGCATATATTTTCTGAAAATCCAATTTTAGTCATTCGATCATTTGATGACCAAGGACTAAGAGATGGAGAATATGATTTACAGTTCAATCAAGAAGTAGAAGATGAACTTAAAATCAAAAATATACGACCGTACACGCCAGAAGAACTGGAACAAAAAAAAGCAGAACTCAGAACATTATATCCAGATAAAGTCAACTACCGTTTTCGCAGCTTTCAAGCAACAAACGAAATAAGGGTTTTTTCTACTCAATATAGTCAAAAAAATGAAGAAGGGCGGTGGGTTATGTTTCCTGTTACTTTAGAGGCAGTTTTTGATAGATTTTTGGGCAATCCAAAGAATATCAGTATTGATGAAAAATACCCCTCAATTACACTACGCATAGATACGAACAAAAGATCTAAGTATGCCTATTTTTTAACTGCAGATGAACATGTACCCACCCTGCCAAATAATGAAAATGAAGCTACGCAAGAAACAAGCTTCTGGTCAAAACTACGGCCATACAACCATATTTTACGCTATGCCGCAATCGGCTCTTTCTGTTGTGCAAGCGTGGGATTTGTCGGCTATAAAATCCATCAATGGTGGAAACATAAAAAGACAGCAAAGAAGAAACTCGAGACAAAAAAGTAGAACAATGTACCTTTTGTTCGAATAAGGATCTATTTGCTAAGCATCTGTCTGCACAGCACTTACACTGGTTATTTAAACCCATTGCTTGGAAACTTTTTGTAAAATCAACGCTCGTATTCCATACCTTACATGATCAATAAAGCTTTTAAATCTTTCGGCCAAAAGAAGATAGATATTTTTTTGATCAACAAAACATCCGACCAGTGAGCTTTTTGTATTATTCTGCGAATCAACCGAAACCGTATAATTATTGAGCGACAACAACACAGGTTTTTTAAGCTCAAGTTCATCTGAAGTGATCTGACCAAAGCTATCTTTACAATAAAAAGTTACATCTTCTATACCATATCTTATTGCCAAAATGGCTGGATTACTAAACTTTTGACCACGCATAAACGACAAGCCAATTTCACTATGATTATTTGTTTTCAAATAAAACGCATCTTTCTTTTTGCACACAACTGCCCAATGATCATCATCACGATAATCGATGATGAATGGAACATGCAAACCGTCAACAGGTACATTTTCAATGGTACACAAAGTTGTAGGATTTTTGGTTTGCAGTTCTTCTTGCTCAATAGTACTGTCTTGTAACATTGACTGACGCTCATTTTCAGCTTCATCGGCATTGTCAGCATGATTATTTTCTCTCTCAACAAATGTAACAAGATCTGCAAAAGACTGGTCTTTCGTAATTATCCATTTTTTTATGGTAAAGGTAGAATAGCTGGCTCTAAGTTTTCGAAAAGTGGAAATAACGTTTTTAGGACCATGACCTTTATTATTTTTTTCAACATGCGCATATATAATATATTGATTTTCTTCATCATCTTGCCCGACCGCTAACAGATATGCATTTTTTAATGTACATCGCTTTTGAACTTGCTCTTTTAATCCTTTTGACGATAACAAGCGTTTTTGTATCGAACTAACAAGCCCCCTGGCCCTACTTGTCACCGGTTCATTCTGCAAAAGCCCAAGAGCACCTTGTTCAACAAAATGGATATTCGGCCAACTACTTGCAACAAGAAAGACAACAGAAGAAAGCTTCTCTTGTTGTTTCCCTTTTTTTGTCAAGCTAAGCGTTTTCAACATGTATGGTGTTGAATCACAAATTTTTTTCAAACCCCAATGTACATGTAAATCTGTTAACAGATCATGGTGATTATTAAGAATGACTACGTTGTGGCCATAGTCATTTTTTTGGTAAAAATCAAACAGTATCGCGTGATTATTATTAATAAGCATATTTTCTTTATACTGAGTAAGCTGATGTTCCGTTCCTTGTTGTATTTTCAAATGTGACTGAAACATCAAGCCCTTTTTGGTTAATATATGCACTTTTTTGTCTACTATTTCACCAGAATCTGATTTTTTCTCGTATATTAAAAACTGCTTGATCTGATCAGCCTGTTTAAAAAAATCTCTATTTTTTTCGCTTTCAAAAAAAATAGCTTTTTTCCTTTTAAAAACAGTCTCATTACCCTCACCAGCACAAGCCTGCGTATTTGAAAAAACTACAAATAACGACAGTACTTTAACCTGCCAACAATGTTTATTACACATCTAAACACTTTTTTTAAAATACTCCGATTTCATGGTAATATAGTTGCGCAAATAAACACAACATATGGCAAATTTCCGAATAAACATATACAATCACAAAGTAAAAGCTTAGCTATAAATAAGGGGAGCGCAATGTTTAACAAACTTTTGCAAGATCGCATACTAAACACCTTAGAAAACACCGTAAAATCGCTGTCTCCAAATAATTTTATAATGGTTGCAGGGGTAGCGTTTCTTATTACTTTTGTTTCAATTATCTTCTTTTTAAAAAAATATAACTGCCTATTTTGTACTGCACCTCGAGCATACACACCTGAAAATCATGCAACCAAAAAAAATACCCCCACAATGGGAGGCATCTTTATTCTGCTTGGCTCTGCGGCAAGCACCGTTTTATACGCCGGTTATCTGGACAGACGGCTGCAGGGGTTCTTTCTGGCTATGGGCTGTTTTGGGTTTGTCGGCCTGATTGATGACGCATGTAAAATCGTATACAAAAAAGGCATCTCCACATTGTTGAAAGCGATGCTACAGATAATGGCCGGCTGCGCAGTTGGATTCTTTTTACTTCATTTCAAACTCAAACCACTCGAAATACACATTCCTTTTTTTGACGAGATGGACATAACCCTTTCGCCAGCTCTTTTTATCGCGTGGATATGCTTTGTCATCACGGCCACCTGCAATGCGGTCAATCTGACCGACGGGCTTGATGGATTGGCGTCCGAATGCATTATCCCAAATTTAATCACCGCTCTTTTTGCAACAACGCTGCTTTCAAACGATAGCTTCACCACCTATTATCAACTACAAAAACTGGAGCTCGATGCTATTTTTTATGCGATCTCAAGTGTTATTGGCGCATTATTTGCTTTTTTGTGGTTCAATACCTATCCAGCACTGATTATGATGGGAGATATTGGTTCGTTGGCACTGGGGAGTGTCCTTGCGTACTTTTTTATCATACTCAACCAGGAGTTCTTGTTAATTCTGGGTGGCCTTATTTTTGTCATCGAAACCGTTTCAGTAATTTTACAAGTACTGTTTTTTAAGCTCACAAAAAAACGACTATTTAAAATGGCTCCGCTGCACCACCATTTTGAACTGCTTGGCCTGCACGAAGCGCGCATTGTCAAAAGAGCATCACTGATTTCATGGGCTTGCAGTCTATGTTCAAGCTTCGTTTTTCTGCTGCAGTTTCTCTATAAAAAAGAATAGGCAGCCGATACACAAAATCGAACAGTACAGATATAAAACGGCAGTGCCATTTTTTAAAAATCCGTTCACGCACGCAGCAGAAAGCACCGTACAACTGACCAGCGCTGCAACACCGAGTATACGGTCAAACAGATGCGGTGAGCTATGAAAGAGCGAAAGCGCACAGATTGCATAGGTTACCGTGGAGCCGAGCGCAGCCAACTGTTGTAAAATAAACTGCTTGCCATGTGAAACATAAAGATACAGAGCACATATTAAAACCTCGATCAACAAACAGACAACGGGCACGCGCGCACTATTCAAAGTTACAATAAACCGATGCCCCCACACCGCTTTATGCTCAGCTGCGGTAAACAGATTCCACTGATTGGCCGACAAGATTCCGTATGCGCTTGATAGCGCAGAAAAACCGATACAGATACACAAACAGGCACCCAAAAATGATGCTACATCAACTGAAAAACTACTGAAAAACAGCGCAGGCAAAGCCTGCTTGAAATCGTTCATCTGGAAAAACCGTTCGCCAACCAGATGATAAAAAAGAAACTGATAGGTCATGTACATCAATGCAACGATTCCATACGAAAAAAGGACCGCATAGGAACTGTTGCGCTCAGCATTTTCGATGCGATTGCTCAACGCACAGATCGCTTCAAATCCTAAAAAAGAAAATAGTACAATGGGAATGGTTGAAAACAAGTCAACTTCAACTGCAGAATGAAAAAAACCTGCAAACGTGCGATTGGCAAGCAGACCCAAAAAGATCACGGCAACGATTGGTACCAGTTTTGAAATGACCAGATACTTTTGCAAAAAAGAGGCAATTTTGGCATGAAAAAGGTTTAATAAAAGAAAAAAAATAAGGATAAAGCAATCAAGTAAATACACATTAAAAGCTTGTAATAATGGAAAAAGTTGTTGTATTATTGAAACAAAAATATGAATACCTAGTGTTGCCGATCCTAGCTTTGCAAAAAAATAGTTCCAGGTATTAAAAAATCCCCAAAATGAACTCAAGCCTTGCCGACCAAAAGTAAAAAAATTTCCCTCAGGAATCCTTTTAAGCAAACGAGACATCGCCAAAACAAGTGGCAACATCAAGAGCGCAACGATTCCGTAGGACACAAACCCGAATGGACCCATCCGTTTTGCAACTTCAACCGTATTGATAAATAATCCGGTGCCGATCATGATGTTAATATTTAAAAAAACCGCATGAAATAAAGATATTTTTTCAGGTTTACTCACAGAACACTTTCTTTTAGTACAATGTAGTTAGTGTACCATGAGTCCAGATCAAGATCTACTGTTGCCAATACGTTATGCTAGTTGGCACTCTATCGTTAATACCTATTTCCGACTCATTACAATATTTTTTAAATCTTTCTTTGATAGCGTTGATTTGAGTTTCAACTTTTTCTTTTTGCTCAGAATTTTCAACGCAGTATGCTTCAGTAAACTGGCCTCTGTGAGAATCTTTAAGTTGATTAAAATACCAGGTGGTCAAATACACAAGCCCTGCACCACCCAAACCCAGCGGTATCAATACTCTGTAGTCTGAAAAATCGTACTTAGCCTTATTCAATGCATAAACTCCTGCACATGACATAACATATAAAAAGTATTTTATTGCATTAAGTTTTTGTTCAAAGGACGCTATGTTCTTCAAGTCTTCTTTCGAATACATTTTTGAGATGGCGAATTTCTTATAAACTACTTCACACTGTTCATTTTCTATTGTTTGAAGAAACTTTGAAAAACTTTCTGTCATAGCTCTTTCAAGTAATTCAAATTTAGAACCAGTTATATCAAAATTAATAGAAGAGGGAGCACTAATAAATACAATCGGACTAGGTATATCTTGTTCATCAGAATCACGATCATTAAAATTATTTTTTTTACCTCGTTTTACATGAAACTCTTTTGTTCCACGACCTTTTGCAAGATCACTTAAAAGATCACTTACACGCTGTTTTGAATCACATGTTTCACGGCCTCTTGCAAGATTACTACCAAGGTCACTAGCACTTTCACCACCACCCTCATTAACTGGCTTTCGACTTCTTGTAATATTTTTTATCTTCTCTTTTTTTTCTTTTAGATCAGAAGCTCCAAATCGCGCACTGGTTTTGGTCGATTCAGGCCAATTTTGCCGCGTACTTCCCTGAAGGGCCCTCCGATCATCAAAAGTTCCCTGGGTTGGCGGCACATCTTCAGGCATCATTGCAGATAGATGCATAAAATTAATGCTAGACACATAGATAAAAAGAAAGTACACCGAATAAGAAAAAAGGAAATGCTTCATAAATACTGCCTCTACTTTGAACAAACTATAGCTACAGTGTAAAAAAAACAGAAAAGCAAAAAAAAGGTTACGGTAAAAAGCAGCAAAAGATCAGCACAAGTTCATTGTTTTTACATATAAAAAATCGGCATAAATCAAACCTAAAACTTTGAATAAGACTGGTAATCCTGCAGAATTATGAAGCATTTTCTTGCCCCTGTTTATAGAAGCTACACATCTACAAATATTTTATAATAGAAAATTTTAACATAAAAATAGGCTTAAAACACACAGATTATCATCTTTTTTTGAATATTTTTCACTTTAACTATAATATTAATAATAAAAACAAGAAAAGGACATTTTATATGAAAACAGTATATAAATACATTTTTACTATCTTGGTCGGATTGCATACAATGGTTCAGCCAGCAACCCTCCAAGAACCGACACAGATTGTATCAGAACAGCAGGTTACGTACCAACAAGCAAAACGTACACCAGGTTGGCTCACGCAGCTTAAAAATGGCATCATTCCAAAAGGATTGGAAAAAACGTTCGCTTTAACCGCGGGAGCATTGACCGGACTACCTATTATTGCAGCAGATGCAGCACTGAAAAATGATCTTTCTTCCAACCAGCTTGCCGGCATAAAAGCGGTCGGCGCACTGGTTGCCGGCTACGTAACCTATAAAACACATGCCATTTTGGAACAGAGAAACGCTGAGGCAATTATCAAGCGAACAGAAGAACTAAGAACGATTGCAACCGCTTTAAGCAATCTAATCTTGCATGCAAAAACAGTAAATGTAAGTATCGCCGGTTTGATAGAAGGGGATGTAACGACTGGACAACTTCTCAAAAACATGAGTGGGAGCGATGCACTTGATCTCAGTATAGATTTTGACATACAGATCGCATATGTACTTGAAAACATTATCAAAGAAGCTCGATGGCTCAACCAAAAACTTGCGATTTTGAACCACCCAACTATAGATATACGTTTTATCGTAGCGGTCTATGCAGATTTGCAACGCATATACCTCAGCAACCATCCAGAAGGCGGATTAGATAAAAAGCTCAAGGAATATAAACAGATGCTTCACGATAAAAAAATAGGTACAAAGATTAAAAACGGCGCGTGGTGGTCAACCAAAATGGCCGGCAAAACAATCTTTTATACAGGAAAATATGGTATTAAAACAGCAGTTTGGTGCGCAGACAAAGCGTTTAATCTGTTTTTAGTCGTACTGCACTCAACACTGAGCAAAATACCTTCAATAATACCTTCAACGTAATAATAAAAAAATGGAGAATATACAATGAAAAAAATAGTTTTACTATGCCTTAGTCTGATATCATCACAAGCAATCAAACCACAACAGCTTAATATGCAGCTACACGGAACACGTGCATTGATTGGCCTTGTTGCCGGAACCGCCTGTGGAGCCGTTTATGATTATTGCAAAGGAAAGGAAGAAAAACTGAAAGGATTTGCACGCTTTAAAAAAATCGTAGCACACAACATGGTCTGCGTAGGACTGCCAGCGAGCGCGTTCATAGGATGTGGAAGCGCAATTCAGGAACGCATACGAATAAACAATGCACAGACCTCTTTTGTTGCATGGGCACAACAAGAAGCACTCAAAAAATTTCCAAAAATATCCGTTACAGTTAATAAAGACGGAGAACTGGTACTCAAAGGACCAGCGGATCAATGTGCAGCGTTTGCAACTAAATATGGTCCAAAGGGAGAAGAGCTCCTAAAAAAAGCAGTGTCCTATGGATTGACTGCAGCACAATACACCACAAAAGTCATTTTGAATGTTGCGAATGAACAGTTTAAAGGCGCAGAACCGTTAAAACCAGAATAATAATGTTAAAATAAGAAAGGCTTTCATGAAAAAGCAAATAATATTGCCTTTATTATTAAGGTGTGTCCTCAATTTAATTAGTAGGGCATAAAAGCTTCAACCATATGTGCATAGATGCGATGTAGAGCATAGATTGGAAGTTTCTAGCAAGTTTTTCAAAACGCATAGCAATGCCACGAAAATGCTTGAGTCGTGCAAAAGATTTTCAACTAAGTGTCGATTTTTATACAAATGAGCATCAAATTCTGGATCTGGTCTAGTGCTGTTTTTTCTTTTGGTATAATTACTTGCATTCCTTTTGTCCGTCCATAGATACGAATACTATCAGCATCATAGCCTTTGTCAGCGATAAAATATTCCGCTCCTTCGGCCAGGTCGATTAATTCGTTTGCAACCTTTGAATCGTGCACTTGACCCCCAGTGATTTTAAAATTGAGCGGATTTCCATGCGCATCGGTGCACATATGAATCTTTGTAGTAAGTCCACCAGCGGATCTTCCAATTGCTCGCTCTTGACCACGCTGAGCTCCAGTCGCATGTTGGTGAGCTCTAACATAACTTCCGTCGGCGAATACCCATTCTTTATCAACTTCTTTTCGTAGCATAAAAAAAACCTTCCCATAGCCCTTTTTTGACCAACGATTAAATCGATTAAATGCTGTTTGCCACGGACAAAATTCGGATGGAATATCCCTCCATGGTCCTCCAGTCCGCAATTTCCAAAGGATTGCTTCCATTATATTCCGCTCATTGCCCCACAGGTGGCATCCATGTTTACATAGTATCTCTTCTAGTTGTGACCAAATACTGTCTGTAATAACTCGACGTACCATTGCTTATCCTCGTTGCTGATTTCTGATACAAAAAACTTATCATTTTGTAGTGAAAATGCAACGTCATTACCTCATTTCAAATTGAGGACACACCTTAATAATCAGTGCAAGCAATATCAATGCGGCCAACTGGCATCTTTATGGGGCACAACCCTCAGATATCTACCGAATTATGAGTTTTTTTAATGGAAACAGTACAAAAATAGAAAAAATTCAACACATAGTACACGCTGCTAAATCGAAAACAATAGAAGAATTCAAAGACCGATCTAGATTAGAACTCTATCAAAACTATAAGAAATGTTTTTTAAAAAATTATGATGAATTAATCAATCAACAAAATAATCTCACAGATGATACAAAAAAGTTATTAAGGGAAGTAGGAGATAGTTTTAGTCATGAAACCCTACTTTATATTATGGATCTTACGGACAGCAAAGGTACACCAGCAGAACTAGATAAACATTTTAAAATGCTGAATAAAACAATTAAAACAATATCGCTAAACTACCTTGAAGACGAATACAACAAAAACTAACATTAAAACTATTTTTGTGTAAAAGAAGAGCTGCACGGGCAATTAGACTTACTCGTGCAGCTCTTCTTTTACACAAAAAAACTTACCTAAAAACAGTATCTAGTCGATGCAAGCATCCGAACTACGCCGACTGACCCTTTAACATTTTCTGTAACTTTACCACTGGTTTGCAAAGTACCGTGCCACGCATGCGTATATTCAAGTTCACCCGCACATTCTAACACTTCAAACAAAGTAAAACGAATACGGGGTGAAACACGAGCAAGCTGTTTGATGTTGGTACCAAATCCATAGACTGTTTTGGTATTATTGATCGACAAAATAACAGGATCGGAAGCACCAAGATTGTACGAATATCCAACAAAAAGAGCTGGCTCAACTGCATCATTTATCTTATAACTCAGCTGTGCCCACCATGAAATTGATGATAATGGGGTGTAGGTTCGATAGTCGGTTGACTGATCGACTGAGCTGGCCGCATAACCACCCATTAAAACCATCTCAGAAGCATTTTGTGCATACATGAGCTTTGTTTTGAGATTACATTTTTTGTAGGTAAAATCACCCATGATCCCGGCCATCACACTATGTACATACTCTCTGACGGAAAAGTTTTTATCTGTTACAATGCGCGGATTGATCTTTTTAAAATCAACGCCAAAAGCGATCCATTGCCCAGAAAACACCTGTTGCAACTGCACATGGAGCTCAGGAATCATCGAATTAAAAAGATATATATTATCATTGCCAAGCGGTCCATCTGAACAGAAATCAACCTGGCTTAACAGTGCGCCGATCAACGAGGTATTACCCGACGAAAAAGTCAGCCTCATCTGCGGATGTCGTGAGTACGTTTCAAACGGCTGACCAGAGTTATTTGAGATTAACGTTGGTGCATGCGAGGATTGATAAAATGGATGCCAGGTATGACCTGCAAGAAACATAAACTGATCATACTCGGTCTCAAAAAAAGCATGCCTTATTCTAAAAAGATGCGAAATATTATTTCGACCATTGATGTCAACCTCAAAAACACCCTTCGTTCTTGATTTCAATTTTCCAGAAGCATCAACCGTCAATTTGACACGAGATGCAAGCGCCATTATCTGCGATTGACCTTTACGATGAATATCAACCCCCACAAAATCATCGTTGCGCATCAAAGGATAAAAGAGGTTGTACCCATCAGATGAACCAAACGACTGTCTCGAATCAACAAAGTAATCAGACTTCAGGTACCCCGACAAAGTAGTTTTGAAAGCGTACATTGGAAGAAAAGAATGGAAAAGAAACACACAGGTAGATATTATTTTTTGCTTGTTGTTCATAGAAAAATCCTCTTGGTTGTGTAAATACTTAAAAAATAAATACCGAGCCTGTAAAAATGGCAATGTCACGCATTTTGCAAGCCTTACTTATATTTTTAGCATACTTTCACATAAAATCATAGCCAAGTTTTGTACGTCTGCTATACTTGAGAAAGTGGTATTGGTTCGTTCTGTTTAGTGTGATGTATGTCCCAAAATATATTTTTAACTGTCAAAGCAAACGTCGCTATTGAAGAAGTTATTGGTCAATATGTAACACTCAAACGAGCAGGCATCTACTGGAAAGGACGGTGTCCATTTCACCAGGAAAAAACGGCCTCTTTTACGGTAAGTCCACATATCCAGATTTTCCACTGCTTCGGTTGCCATGAATCTGGCGATGTTATGGCATTTGTAGCAAAAATTGAAAATTGCTCCTCTTTCGAGGCTGCCTGTCAACTGGCAGAACGGTATAATATAGATATCAGTGAACACCTCAAAGAGCCGGTACAAAAAAATAGCTCTTACTATGATGCATGTGCATTTTTTGCACTTTGGACTGAAAAACAGTTGAAACAAGACACGCTAGCACGACAATACCTACACAACCGCATGATTGAAGAAAAAGTAGTAACTCATTTTAAAGTTGGATATATGCCTGGCGGACTACATGTAATCAAAAACCTGTTAAATGACGCTCGCAAAGAACATATTTTAAGCGATGACCTGATACATGCCGGCATCATCATGCAGGGAAAATCGGTTCTATTTTCCCCGTTTGAAGAACGAATCATCTTTCCTATCGCAGATCATGCAGGACGAATATGTGGATTCGGCGGCCGCATCTATAAAGAAAATGATACACGAGCAAAATATTATAACTCAAAAGACAGCGAACAGTTTAGCAAAGGTACTTTATTATTCGGCCTTGATAAAGCAAAAAAAGCAATACAAGAAAAAGGATTTGTCTTTCTTGTAGAAGGATATACAGATTGTCTTGCAATGGCACAAGCAGGTTTTACTAATGTGGTTGCAACGCTGGGTACCGCCTGCAGCTTAACACATCTGAATCTGCTTGCACGCTATGCAAATGAGATTTTTATTATGTATGATGGAGATTCTGCAGGTCAACAGGCGATCTTGCGTATTGCACAGATGTGCTGGAAGTCAAACTTAGAACCGTCAGTAATTCTGCTTCCAGAAAAGCATGATCCAGCCTCCTTATTAAAAAGTGGCTATCCGATTCAAGACTTAGTGGCAAAACGGGAAGATATATTTTCATTTGAAATCAAAAAAATATCGGAACATTTTATTACGCTACCTTTGGACCAAAAATTACAACTCATTACACATATTATTGAAATCATAAAAACAGTTGAAGATCCAATTAAACAGAACATACTTATTAATAAAGCGGCTGAAAAACTCAATCTAAAAGCAGACCTTTTAAGAACAGAAATTAAAAAAAGTCATCAGCAAAAATCGCTACCAATTATCACAAAAAAACCAAAAACAGAACAGACCGATCAATTTAAGACAGAAAAAAGAATTTTTAGTGCCATCATAACAAATCCCTTACTCCTGGAAAAACCATCGATCGAGTTACTATTTACTTACCTGCCTATCACCTTAAAAAATATCTTAGTAAGCTTAAAAAAATGGCTATCAACGCATGTAGGTCCTGTAAACTTCTCTTTATTTTTTAACTCATTACATGAAGATGACCAAAAAGCGGTCAGTTCGTTACTCTTTTCACACGAACAACCGGTGGATGAGGCCACCTTTGACACATTAATCAATCAGTTAAAAAAGAAGTGGTGGAAATTAATTGCGCAAAGGATTAAAATACAAGTTTTAGAAGCAAAACGACTAGGAGATCAAGAAAAGGTTAACATTCTTTTAAAAGATTTTGTATTATTGCAAGGTAAAATGCTGACACAAGAAATAAAAAAAGAAAATGATTTTAATTAAGTAGGATCTCATGAAAACAAAACCAGAAAATAAAATCCTTCCTCATTCCGAAATAGACGATCAAATAACCCATGTCTCACAAGATCAATTAGATGAGTTAATTGAAAAGGGCAAAACAAATGGCTCGTTAACGTATGAAACAGTCATTGCTTTTTGCGAAGAACATGGTTTATCTGAAAAAGAAAGCGAAAATCTTTTACGATTAATAGAGAAAAAAAATATTGAACTTGTCACGCAAGACGAGGTTGAAATCGATACTATTCAACAAGAAGATGAGGCGTCCGGCAATCTCGGTTTTGTGAAGGAAGATATAGAAACTGAACATTTTACAGAAGATGTTATTGAAGAAGATATAGATCTTGAAAAAGAAAGTGACGATGATAACACCGAAGTAAGACATGCAGCCGGTACGGCGCAAGTTACCGATAGCGTTAAATCTTATCTAAGAGATATTGGCAAAATTCCTTTATTGAACAAGAAAACAGAGACGGCAATTGCTGCTCAGATTTCAGAAAGTAAACATCTTTGCATTGAAGCAATCTCACGGTTTCCATTTTTACATAAGGAGTTTGTAAGCATCGGCGAACGATTGCGAAAAAACTCTATTCATTTAAAAGATATTATACAGTTTTCTGAGTTTGATGAAGAAAATTTACCAATGATCGAGGCAGAAAAAAATGGAGTTCTTCTTATCATTGATGAAATAAAAAAACTCATTGAAAACGAAGTTCAGATTTATTATAGCTATAGAAATCAAATAGAATCTCAAGCTGCCAAGAAAGAGATGCTTAGTAAAGTAAAAGCAAATAAAGAAAAAATTGCACAAACAATCTGTTCAATTAAATTTGCGAACAAACTTATAAGAAAGTGTGAAAATAAGATACAGAAATTTATAACAAAAATTGCTGAAAAAGATCTCATAATTAAAGAAAATCAACATAAATTACTTGCTCTTTCGTCCATTGAACATCCAACGCCCGAACAACAACTTTATATTAATGAATTCGAAACATTAATACGCGCAGCAAAAAAAGCAATCAAAAAAATTGAAGTTGAAGTAGGATTTCCACTTGAATCTATTAAAAAAAATTATAACCAACTTATTATTGGATTACGCAAAGATAAGATTGCAAAAGACAATTTAGCAAAAGCAAACTTAAGACTTGTCGTAAATATTGCCAAAAAATATGTGAATCGTGGATTACATTTTCTTGACCTCATTCAAGAAGGCAATATTGGACTTATGAAAGCAGTAGAAAAATTTGAATTTGAACGTGGATTTAAATTTTCCACCTATGCAACTTGGTGGATTAAGCAGGCAATTACACGGGCAATCGCAGATCAATCACGAACAATTCGCGTGCCTGTGCATATGGTTGAAACATTAAACAAAATTAATAAAATTAAACGGACATTTATTCAAGAAAATGGACGCGAGCCATCCTATGCTGAATTAGCAAAAGAGTTAGGCATTGACGAAAAAAAGATAAAAAATATCATCAAAATTTCAAAAGAACCGATCTCTCTCCACACACCTGTTGGCGATAGTGAAGATGCCTATATTCAAGATTTTATCGAAAATGAAAACGAAGCCTCTCCAGCAGATGCAGTTGCCGGTGGCGACTTAAAAGAGCGTATCCGAGAGGTGCTTAAAACACTGACCCCGCGCGAAGAAAAAGTGTTAAAAATGAGGTTTGGTATCGACGTTGCATCAGAACATACACTTGAAGAGGTTGGTAAAGATTTTTCAGTAACACGTGAACGAATTCGACAAATTGAAGTAAAAGCATTGAAAAAACTGAAGCATCCGTCACGTAGCAAAAAACTACTTGCATTTTTCGATAAAGAACTAGAGGATAAGAGTGCAGATATAAATGAATCATATGAAGAAGATGATGATATATTGTTTTCACAGGAAAATGACGACGACAATGATTATGGTAGTTATGATAATGGTGAATAAAGTACATAATATTATTTAAAAGGTGTTTGAAACTATATGGATACCTCCTCTTTATCTAGTCAACTGTTAACCCCAGTTGGCATATTTGTTATCGCATTGTGTTGTAGAGCTATCTTTTCATTTTTAGAAACAAGTATTACTGCACTACGATTATTTAAACTAAAAGAACTAGCAGCGTCAGTGAATAAGTACCGTTTATTATTTCAGACCTTAGAAAAAAACCCACAGCAGGTTATTATCACAATTTTAATTGCAAGCAGCGTTTCAGATGTAATATTAGCTTCGCTTGCAACAAAAATCGCTGCAACTATTTTTAGTTTTTTAAGGTTATCAAGTAGTATCGGTTTTTCCTTTGGAGTTGGCCTTGCATCTATTACAATCATATTATTTGGAGATATCATTCCAAAAAACTTTGCCCGAAGCCGCGGGCCCCATTTTTTACCATCAATACTCTGGTTTATTAATGGTCTTTTCCACCTTTTATACCCCCTAGTAAGTGTTCTAATGCAGTTTGCCGATATGGTCATGTACAAATTAGATACACCAGCAAATGATCATGGCGAATGGGTATCATCAGAACGAGAAATACGCTTTCTGATCGATTATATCCATGAAAAAGGAATGTTAGAAATAGAAAAAACAGAGATGTTACGTAATATTTTTGAACTTGGTGATAAACCGGTAAAAGATATCATGGTATCTGTCAGTGATATTATTTCTGTCAATATTGACAGAACACCGACACAAGTTTTAGAGGTATTTTCAAAACATAGATTTACAAGGCTTCCTGTTTATAAAGAACGTCCAGACAATGTTGTTGGAATGATACATCTGAAAGATGTATTTGTCCTTTTATTAAAACAAAACATTCTTAATTTGCAAGAGATCATTAGACCAATAATGATGGTTCCAGATACGATCAAAGTCAATCAACTTTTAAGGCAGTTTCGCAAAGAGCATATTCATATCGCAATGGTAATAAACGAACATGGAATCGTAACAGGCCTAATTACCCTTGAAGATATTTTGGAAGAAATTGTGGGAGAGATTACAGATGAACATGAGTCCTTTAGTTCCAAAATTATGACACTAAAAGATGACAGCTGGTTAATTGAAGGAAATATCTTACTGGAAGACTTAAGTGCATTTTTAAATATCAGTCTCAAAACAGATCATGCTGTTACTTTGAGTGGTTTTTTAATTGAACAATTTCAACATATGCCACGCAAAGGTGAGCGATATAACGGATTTGGCTATCAATTTACTGTTCATAAAGTAAGTCAACGTCGAATTCTACAAGTCATTGTATCAAAAAATACCCTCAAAATTGGTGTTCAGAGTTAACAAAGATAAAAAATAAGCAATCTATTTTTAAAATATAACTGTATATCATGATATAACTTTGCTATTGATTGAAAAGTCTACTACAAAACAGTACAGCTCTATAAAATAAGTACATGGTAATTTTTCTAATCTTTTTTTTAAGAGGTAGTCATGAAGTTGATAAAAACAGATCTTTTATTACTATGTTTACTGTGCAACCTACAGATTAATAGTAAAGCGGAAAATCATCCTTTACGAAAACCTCTCAATCAAAATGCAAAAGAACTGGTACACGCAATTAACACAATCGTTCACGGAGCACTTTCAATGGTTGAACATAAAGACAATCCAGAAGAAAAAAAAGAGTTTGGAATTGGTCTTCATGAATTAGCACATGGAATCGCAGACCTTCTTTTAACCGGAAAAAGATCAACTCTTATTCTTTCTAAAGATGCCACGCAAAAAGCTATTCAAATTAGAAACTTAATAGAAAATTTTGCCTTATCTTTCAAAGAAATTTTTGCTCAATAAACAGTATATTTTTTGTATTTTCATCCAAAAGAAAATAAACGTTGAGCTGATCTAATCGTTAATTCTAAATACCTAATTAGCATAAAAAAATTGATACAATATTTTTTTTGTGCTATGAATGATATAGTCTAATAAAAGCAGTGTTGTATAGTATGTTGTATTTCCAAGGAGTGAGACATATGAACAGTGTCGAACTACGCACAATGTGGTGGCGTTACTACCCTATCGGATACGTTTTTCAGATTTTTACATTTCAAAACAAGCAAACATTATAAAAGGCTAACTATTAGTCTCTTATAGTTTATTCATCACTACGATGATTCTTTAAATACACCGTTATTGGTGCAAAAGGAGCTTGGAATGTTAAAAAAAACGTATGAAGAAATGATGATTGTTATGTTAATAGCTGTATCAATGATTTTAAAAATAGGGTCAATTGCAACCCTTTATTCTTTAAATCGTATAAGCCATGTAATTGTAATTCAATAAAACCGTTCATATAACAAACAAAAAACCAGAGAAGGTAGCAGAAAGATCTGCTACCTTCTCTTTGCTTACATATAATAAACTCGCGAAATTGTAACAGATAAAACAGAAAACGATAACTTCAAAATCCTGTTTTTTATTTTACTATACGCTCCCTATTTTATATTATTTTCCTCACACTCTAACTGAACCGACCCAGATTGTGGTAAAACTTTTGAAATAAGATTTTTTGAAGCTGTATACGATTGCGCTGCAACAGTAAAAACAACATTCTTACAATGATTGATTAAACTAGGAATTTTTGCAGCTAACAGCTTCTGTTGATAAAAATAAAAATTACGATCTTTTATTACGTATTTCTCAGGCATAGCTTCAAAAAACCGCTTTTCTGTCAACTCTTTTTGCTTATTCTTAAATGTTTGTGTATACACAGACTCCTGTTTGACCAGGCAAGGCAATATCTCCTGTTTATAGGCAATTTTGTAAATTGCCTGCAATACCTTGAAATCAAAGCGCTCCAAATCCTCTGAAATATACGGAGCCAAAAACACTAAAAACTCATTGTAAGAAACTTGCTGTTGCGAGAGTACGAGAAGATCGATTACAAGTTTTATTCGATCTTCTAACAAGTTGAAAAACTCTTCCATATATATCGTATAAAGCGTACAAAAATCAGAAACCAACATATTCTGATTGTCAAAATTACTTCCGTTGAACACTATATCTTGTGTAGAAAAAAGTTGCCACTCAAAATAGGAGAATTTTTCTTGAAAAATAGTTTGAACATGCAGTTCGAGTAGTTTTAACTCCTTTAAATTTTTCGATAATAAAACAATAAATCTATTTAAATCAAAACTTTTTTCTTTTAGATTGGTCAAAAAGAGTTGATCTTTAACCATTTCCATTTTGGGCTCAACGCCTGTACTATTCTTTAAAAATGCAGCAAACTGTGTGGCTTTTAAATCGATTGTTTTTTCAAAAGAAGCAAACCATTCAGCAATTGAGCTTTCAAAAACACCTTCTGTTACTGCAATGTCAGAAGATTTTATCATTTTTAATACTGAATCTTTACCATGCCCCGCATCATCAAAAAACTGTCTTTCACCTGAATTAACACAGAAACTTACACTCATTACCAGAGAAAAGAGTGCACCAAGAAGCAATCTAGTCGTCATACGATATTCCTCTATAAAATAAATCGTTAATTTAAATTTATTGTAAACTTTGCTGTTTAATAGTCAAATTTCACTAACTTAATTATCAAATTTTAAAACCAGGGAAAAACATTTTGTGATAAACTACAGTAAAATCAAAAACTTATAAAGTTTACTCAAAGTTTATGGCTTACATTTTTGATAAGAAATACCATTTCTAGATTTATCAAAGTCTTATTAAGCTAGTTTCATTGAGCCTTTATTTAAAATGTGATAGGCTAAAACATATTTTAGATGTTGAAAAAAATATTTTAATTATCATAACGGTTGGTAAAGTAAATGATTACACAGATCCTTTCAAAAATAATAGGCTCCGCTAACGAACGCGCATTAAAAGCGCTACAGCCGTTAGTGGTCCAAATAAATGCATTGGAAAATGAGATTAAACATCTACAAGACAGTGACTTTCCCCAAAGAACCATAACTTTAAAAACAAGGTATCAGACCGGTTCTTCTTTGGATGAACTTTTACCTGAAGCATTTGCACTTGTCAGAGAGGCCGCATTGCGCACGATAGGTCAAAGACACTATGATGTACAGTTAATTGGTGGCATCGTACTCCATCAAGGCAAAATAGCAGAAATGAAAACCGGTGAAGGCAAAACCTTAACAGCAACGTTACCGTTATATCTTAATGCTCTCACAGGAAAAGGTGTCCATCTTGTCACTGTCAATGATTACCTTGCACGTCGAGATGCTGAATGGATGGGAAAAGTATTTGAATTTCTTGGGCTTTCAACAGGATGCCTGCAAAACTCAATGTCAGATGAACAACGAAGGGAAGTATACAATAAAGACATCCTGTATGGAACAAATAATGAGTTAGGTTTTGATTATCTGCGCGATAATATGAAATTTAGACTTGAAGATTACGTACAACGAGAACTTGCATTTGCAATCGTTGACGAAGTCGACTCGATCCTGATCGACGAAGCACGTACTCCACTCATTATTTCAGGATCAGTTGACGATAGCAGCAAACTTTACATAGACGTCAATCGCGTTGTATCAAAAATGCAGAAGAATACACATTACGACGTTAATGAAAAAGATCGACAAGTATTCATTTCTGATGCAGGTATTGATATTATCGAAAAAGCTTTCAATATCCATAACCTGTATGCTATAGAACATTTAAGCTTATTGCACCATGTCAATCAAGCTTTGCGGGCACACGCACTTTTTAAGATTGATGTAGATTATGTGGTAAAAGATGGACAGGTATTAATTGTTGATGAGTTTACTGGTCGAATTTTGGCAGGACGGCGCTATAGCGATGGATTACATCAGGCATTAGAAGCAAAAGAAAATGTCAAAATAGAACAGGAAAGTCAAACACTAGCCTCAATAACTCTGCAAAATTTCTTCAGAATGTATAAAAAATTGGCAGGTATGACCGGTACGGCAACTACTGAGGCCGAGGAGTTTTATTCTATCTATAAACTCAACGTTGTTTCAATTCCAACTAACAAACCAATGATCAGAAAAGATCAAGCAGATCTTATTTTTTTAACAAATAATGCAAAATACAAAGCAATTGTTGAAGATGTTGCAGAGCGTCATAAAAAAGGACAGCCGGTCTTAATTGGAACTATTGCAATTGAAACATCAGAAAGATTAAGTCAAATACTTCATGTTCATGGAATCCCGCATGATGTTTTAAATGCAAAACAACATCAACGAGAAGCAGAAATCATTAAAAATGCAGGCCTTCCAGGAAAAGTGACAATCGCAACTAACATGGCAGGCCGAGGAACAGATATAAAACTTGCGGCAGAGTCTATCGAAGCTGGAGGTTTGTATATTTTAGGGACAGAGCGGCATGAAAGTCGTCGAATAGATAATCAGTTACGTGGTCGATCAGGAAGACAAGGTGATCCTGGTGAATCAAGGTTTTATATCTCGCTTGAAGATGATCTTATTCGTGTATTTTCTAGTGCGGGTGATTCACTCAAACAAAAGATGGAATGGTTTGGAATGAAAGAAGACGAGGTGATCGAATCACGGTCAGTATCTCGGGTTATCGAACGCTCACAAGAAAAAGTTGAAAAACATTATTACGAAATGCGTAAACATTTAATCGAGTATGATGACGTTTTAAATCAACAGCGCATTGTTATATACCGTTATCGCAAAGAAGCATTAGATGGAAAAGAAGAAGCAAAACACCTTGTTTACGATTTTATAGAACATACAGTCTCTGAAATTGTAACAATGATAGCAAACAACAGTAGAATGATTCACCAAGAAACACTTCAACAGATTATACAAGATTTAGTAAAACTGTTTGGCTGCCAAAAAAGTGACCTAACAACAACACCTACAGGGGGAAAAACCACTGATCAGTTGATTATTGAAATAGCAAAAAACCTGTTAAAAAAATATGATAGTTTACATAAAAACAAAGATCTTACAATTTTTGAGCAGGCTGAAAAATGGCTTATATTAGAAACAATTGATCAATCATGGAAACAGCACATGCTTAACCTTGATCACCTCAAAGAGGGCATCGGATTACGAGGCTGGGGCCAAAAAAACCCTTTAATTGAATATAAACGTGAAGCATTCGATATGTTTAAAGAGATGATGAATGGAATAAGGCAATCTGTCATCTTTCATATATTTCGATTACAGATTGAACAGTTCAATCAAGAAGCAATTGAATCAAAAAGAGAACGGGAATTAGACAAAATAAAAACAAACGCAACTGAGGATGATTCAGTTCAAACAATACGTCATTCAGAACCTACTGTTGGCAGAAATGAACAATGCTCCTGTGGTTCTGGCAAAAAATATAAAAAATGTCATGGAAAATAGTCATTGAATAGGAACAATAAAACCTAAGGCTGCTGCCAATATGTTTGCACAACAATAAGAAGTAAAAGATGTTATCTTTTTTTGTTCTGACTGATTTGATAGACAGATAGAAACATAGTAACGATAAAGCAATATAAAACCAGTAAAGCAGCCAAGGGAATTCCTCCGCCTCTCATGTGAAAAACATGTTTGTTGATCATTGTATTCCTTGTCATTGTGTTTTTTGAAACAATGAATACTATAAGCTGTACTGATCATCTGTGCACACATAATCCATTTCTCATATGCAAAAAAAGATCTTACCGAAAGCTGCTCAATACTAACTGGTATCCATTCAAATGTATGCCTATAATCAGACTTGACAGCTGCATGAAGAAGACAATACTGCATTAAAAGTAAGAAAAAATAAAATTGTATAGTTCCAATATATAAACGCATTGCAAATCCTAAAAAATGCTTAATATTTAAAATAAACTTTTTTTAAAAAAATGGAAGCATTTCCATAAAAACAATTTTTTATTTACTAATAAAAACAAACACATTCCCCAAAAGAAATGGTTCTTTTTTTCCTTCACCACAAACAAAAGAAGAATAAGAAGAAAGAGCAGAATTAATGCTTAGCCGGTATGATTTCTTTCTGTAAAACATAGCATTCTGCCACGTCATCGGGGAGCCAATCAGTAAATCCATCAACAAAAAAACCGAACTCAAAACCGGTGTGGACCTCTTTCACAGTTTTGCGATCACGCTGCAAACCAGAAATTTTACCTTCACCTATTTTTTTTCCTTTCCGTATCGCAACCACAAAGCCGTCTTTGACAAAACGCCCATCTCTTAAAATAGACCCAGCAATAACGCCAACCCCTTTAATATCAAAGACTTTTAATACTTCCGCTTGTCCAATTTTTTTCCGAACTTCAACTGTTTCACTTGATTCAGCAATAATCCAACTTTCTAAAAACTCAGTCAGTTTATAAATGATATCAAAAGAATGAATACTGATTTTTCGAGCCTGTGCTAACGATATGGCTTTATTTTCGGTTTTGGCATGCAATAAAACAATATGCGCTGCGGCGTTGTATGCAAGCTCTACATCACTCTCATTTGCCGTGCCAATGCCAACAACTATGACTACCAACTGTTTCTTGTATTTCTTATTTAAAGACGCTATAAAATCTAATACCGCCTCTTTTGATGATTCATTATCAGTTTTTAAGATGATATTAATTCCGTCTTCTTGGCTACTTGCTAACGATAAAGGATTCTGTTTGGTTACCAAAACCGCATCCTGTTTTGTTTTGCTGTACAATTCTTTTGAAACAACAGAAAAGATATCTCCAACCTCAGGTGCATTATCAAATCCTGAAATCTGAACAGGCACTGCTGGCAAAGCAGAAACAACGTTTTTACCAGTAGAATTCATCATAGAAGTAACTCGTCCTGTTGTATTTCCTGCCATAAAATAATCATTCACGCGTAAAACACCTATAGGACAGATAATAGTTGCAACTACTCCCCTACCACGTTCAAGTTTTGTTTCTAAAATATAACCTTTTGCAGGCTGTGTGAGACTTGTTTTCAATTCAAGTAACTCGGCTTGCAAACTAATCATATCCAACAACTGAGTTATACCAGTTCCTTGTTTTGCAGAAATAGGAACACAAATGACATCACCACCCCAATCCTCTACCACTATCTCATATTGAGTTAACTGACGCTTAACGATTTCAATACGATCTGGAGCTACACGATCAATCTTATTTATAGCTACAATAATGGTTAAATTCATAGATTTTGCTTGTCGAATTGCTTCAATAGTTTGCGGCATTACTCCATCATCCGCTGCAACAACTAAGATTGCTATATCTGCAACCCGGATACCTCTCTGGCGAATTTTAACAAAAGCTTCATGCCCAGGTGTATCAATAAAGACAATTTTACCATGAGATGTTTCAACTTCATGAGCACCAATGTGCTGCGTGATACCACCCTTTTCCTTAGCTGCAACACGTGTCTTGCGAATAAAATCAAGCAGCGTTGTTTTACCATGATCAACATGACCAATAACAACAACTATAGGGCTACGGACCTCAGTATAAGACTTATCAGAAGAAAATTTTTGGCCAACTGTACCAGAAGTCACCGTATTTGACTGCTCCTTTGTGATAGGCAGCTCATAATGTTTGGCAAGTTTAGCAACAGTTTTTTCGGACAAACTTTGATTCTTAGTTGCCAATACACCAGTACGAAGCAGCTGCAAAACTACATTGCTTAAGGGAATATTTGCTTTTTCTGCAAACTCAGAGACAGTCATTGAGTTCACCGTAAAATAAGGGCTTTTCTTTTTGTCTTTATGAGTTAATTCCTCAGAAACCGGAGCTTCTTTTTTACTTAAAGAAGGACTAGAGATTTGCTCGTTTTTGTTTATTGCATGACCTTTTTTTGTGAAATCGGTGTCTTTTTTTGAAAGCCGCAGCTCCTCAGCATCCTGGAGAACAGGATTAAATTTACCGTTACTTACTGTTTTTTCTACAACTGAAGACTGGTCTTGATGGGCATATACAGAATCAGAGACTTTTGTATCGCTTTTTTCTATTTTTTTATTACTTACACCTTCTCGCTTACGTTGATTTGAAAGTTCTGTATTACAATAAGACATCTCTGCCTCTGAAAGCACACTCATATGACTTACAACTGAAAAACCACCAGTTTTCAGTATTTCTATAAGCTCTTTACTTGAAAGATTATGTTTTTTTGCAAGTTCATATACACGCATTATCGATCACAATCCATTATTTAAATTTACCACGTATCATCAACACCTTCAGGCAGAGAAGCTGAATGTCGCTGCTCATCTTTCTGATTTAACTGAATATTTAAACCAACAAGTCTTGACGCTAAAGCGATATTCTGTCCACCTTTTCCAATTGCATAAGAACGCTGCTCTTCATCAACCCATACACGAGCATTTTGATCATCAATCATCTGAACACGATCGATATGCGCTGGCTTCAAAGCATCTTTTATAAACTGCTCAAGCGAGTCAGATTCGGCTATAATATCAATTTTTTCTCCACTGATTTCATTTAGAATAGGCTTTATTCGACTGCCCCCAATGCCTACACAGGTGCCAACTGAATCAATATTATCATCTTGTGAAAAAACAAGGACTTTAGATTTATACCCTGCTATGCGAACAATTTTTTTAATCTGTACAATTTTTTCAAAAATCTCTGGTATTTCAAGCTCCATAAGCTTTCGCACAAAATCACCCGAAGATCGATCTAAAATAAGCTGATACTCATTAAGGGGATCAGCAGATACCTCAAACAGTAAACAGCGGACAGATACCCCTATTACTGCTCTATCTAAAGGACTCATATGCGAAGAAGGCAAAAAGGCACTTGTTCCATCATCAAGCGTAACCACAAATCCCCCACGTTGTGCTTTGTGAAATACACCATGTATGATTTCGCCGCGTCGATCTTTAAACTCATTATAAACAGCAGTTGCTTCAATAGCCTTAATCTTTTGCGCAAGCAGCTGTTTTGCATGCATCACTTCAACACGTCCAATAGTGCCTTCAAAGGGGACTTTGATCGTCTGCCCTGGCTGTGTATCTTTAAACAAAAACCGTGCTTTTTTCAAACTTACCTGCTTGTCCGCATCTTGTACAACAGGAACAACTTCTTTAAGAGCTTCGATTAAAAGTTGACCTGTCGCATAATCATAATGAATTGCAAAAGTCACATTTGGATATTTTTTTAAATAAGCAGCTTCCATACTTTGTCTGACCAGTGTTTCAAGTACCGGTCGGTCAAGGCCGCGTTCGTCAATAAGTTGATCTATAACCTGTTTTAAATTCACAATTTCACCATATTAGAACATCTGAAACTAAGTTTTGGGATATAATCTGAAAAATCCTTCTTATGATAATACAAAATATTTAATCTTGCAATCGGAAGTAGATAGATCTTCCGCTGTCTATTTCTTACTTTATATATATAGTTATTTTTATTTATATAATAATAAGCAACGATAAAACTGGTGGAAAACTCTCTACACTGTCGTGCGATAGGGGCACTGAGAGGCGAATCTAATTTTTTTTTACATGGTGGATAAGTGGTGGATAACTGGTGGATAAACTTTTTTCACAAAAATAAATTTTTGGCTCTCCTGCTTGTACAGCAGAATATATTTTACCATCAAGAGAAAAGACTAGGGCTTGAAAACTTGCTTTTAGAGTTATCCACCAGTTATCCACCACTTATCCACCACTTATCCACCAGTTATCCACCATGCTTTAGTTCTGCGTCACAACTTCTTGAAGTTTTAAGAAATCTTCGATGCAGTAATCGAGCATTGCTGGATTACGCAAGATATATGCCGGGTGAAATGTTGGAATGAGGTGTCTATTATTCCAGGTAAGCAGCTGTCCGCGTATTTTTGTAATGGAGACTTTGCTTTCTAGTAAACTTTCTAGTGAGCAACTTCCAAGCGTGCATAGCATATCGGGATTAATGATCTCAATCTGTTTTTCAAGTAGTATTTTTTTGCAAGTAGTGCTTTCAAGTGCTGTCGGTTTTCTGTTGTGTGGCGGTCTACATTTTACTATGTTTGTAATAAAAATATCTTTCCTATTGATACCTGCAATTGCAAGCATACGGGTGAGTAAGTTGCCCGATCTGCCAACGAAAGGCAGGCCCAACTGATCTTCTTTTTCTCCTGGACCTTCGCCAATCAGCATTATTTTACTCATTAGGTTGCCAGTTCCAAACACTATTTTGTTTCTGCCAAGGTTTGCAAGTGGGCATGATGTGCAGTTTTGGTATAAACTATAAAGTTCTGTGAGTGCCGCTGCTTTTCTGTTTTTTTCATCCATTGTTTCTTGTCTCCAGTGTTGCCTATTTTACGCTGATACATCTCCTGATAAGTTTAAGCCAGCTATTTTTTTGAGCAAATTGTGTAGCATAATATGACGGATGAATACTTTTTTGAGGAAAATAGATTGACAGGCCCCTGGCTTTTCTTAAATTTGCCCCTGTAGTATTTGCGGTAACAGTATTCAGAATAATAGTTTGACCTGTTTTAATAATCATTTCCAGAGAATTTAAAAGTGAGTTTGTGTCTTGATTGTTGACTTTAAATTTAAATTTTTTCAAAGCTCCCAAAAGGTTGGTATAAAAATCAAAAAGATCGATATAAGTTGGTTCTTCAAAATTTGTGCATACCTGACTACTTCCTGCCTGTTTAACAAGCAGTGTAATATTGTTTTTTTCTTGCAAATCAAAACAGTTACACAATAGTTCAGCTACCATATGTACATTTCCCTCTATTTTGCTCATTTTGCTTAGATCTATGCTCGATAATGTATAATCACGAGTGATTGTTTCATAGGCATTTTGGTAAGATCTGACTATATTATTACTTACCTCTCCCGTAGAAGGGGATCTGTATAAAAAGCTTGCAAGGGCTGACTGGTAATTCCATCCTGCCCCCATTTCAACCTCTTGTGAAGCGACCATCATATCTGCGTATGGCGTTAGTATATTACCGATCTCTACCATTGCCATCAGACATGCGTCGAATCCGATGATGCTAAATTTTTTCCCAATTACATTATTACAAATGTAGGCAAGTGCTGTATTCAGTTTCTGATTTGTTAAATAGTTTCCTGTTGTGTCATCCCAACATACGCCTCTTAAGCCTCTTTCCACATAGTCTATAAACGATATTGATCGGTCTAGTTCAAGCATATGGGTATCGTTGTTAAAATGATAGAGATTTAAGGGATTACTAATGCGATGTCGCGAAGGGTCTAATGTACCAGTTCCGTGGTTCCATAGAATGAGTGCATATTGATCAGCAGGAAAGTCTCTTGCTGCCCACATACAGGTGGTAATCAGTGTTTTTGGGTCACCACTATCCATCGATTGAGTATAGGGGTCTTGTTTGTTCATCTCGTAAATGGCTGTACTATCTTTAATAAAATAATGGCGCGTTATTTTTTCGGTAGCAGAAAGTCTGATATCAAGATGTACTAAAATATTTATATTGTCATTAGATCCAACTTGTGCCATCTGTTGAATATTTCTACCTGCAAATCCGCGTAAATCATTGTCTGCCGCCATATACACAATAAATGTCCAAGGCTTTTTTTGTAGCGGAACAGAAGGGCTTGCGTTGCGTGAAATGGGAAAGTGCTCATTTTCCCAGTGTTCCATATTATGTAAAGTATGATTTAATAGATAATTTTCGTTTTGATGGCTATATATTGTTTCTGGTTGATGCAAGGCTGTTTCGTAGATTGAGCTGAATAATGCACTCTGCCATAGACCGATAATACAATACAAAAGTTTAACAAGTATCATTCTTCTTTACTCCTTTTTTTTGTACGATTCTAGGATAAAAAAAGAGATGTTTATTCTGCAATAGTTTTTAAATTAGTGCGTGCTTTTGTAATAGAGCTAAACCAAGCAAGTGTGTAGGTCATTCCAAAACTTAACTGAAAATCTAGAAAAAAAATTAAAATAGGATTATACAAAAGCATCGCCCAGGTGGTCAGTGAAAGGATATGAAGAAATTCCGACCTTTTTTTTATGATTGAATGTAGTTTAATCGATAAGAAGCAGTAGAACGCCCTTAAAAACGATACAGAGGTCCATGAGAAGGAGAAGTAAAAAAGAGTTAAGAACAGGAGCAAAAGTTGCCTCATAATCCATGGCAAGGGTATAAGGAAAAACAGGTATTGCCAAAATAGGGTTAATAGTGCTAAATGCATTCCTGATCGTGCTACATAATGACTAATTCCCCAGTATTTAAATGATGATAGTAATGAATTATCTAGCTCATATTTTTTGTTGCCAAGGAATAGAAGTTGAAATAGATCTGCGCTTTCAGCAGATAGGTTTATTTTAATAGAGTGACTCAATCTGGTTGTAACTTTATAAAAGTATGCCACGATATCCTGCTTTTGCGCTTTTCGTTTGATATTTTTGGGGCTTGAGTAAAAACTGATTGCAATATTATCTTTCATTAAATAGGGGCGTAGTTTTTCAGGGATATCTTTGATTGTTAATGCTTGGCATATTATTATCGATCCAGGCATTATTGGTATATGTCTGCCGCGAATATAAAGAGACGCTTTTTTTCCGATAAGCGATTGTTCTGAACACTCATGTATGGTGATGAGATATTTTGACTGTTTGTTTTGAGCGGTAGCTTCAGTAAAGTCTGTAACAAGTCCACTCATTTGTATAGTTTTGTCTTTTATTTTTTTGATATGATCAATCCATAGATTGGTTCGAAAATGGAAATAATAGTTGCCAAAAATAATGAGCAGTGCGGTCATCGCTGGTTTTATAGAGATTTTTTTATATAAAATGAAAAGAAAAATTGCAACACAGGTCCATACAATGAAAATAGGTATAACGGGAAGCATGATTCCAAAAGCAAATGGTCCAACTGCTACCGTGAGCACAGAGAGAGATGGAATAACAAAAGATGTTGCTTTTTTCATTTTGAATTTTTAAATTATTTTAAATTGTTTAAAATAATTATACTGATTAAATATTTTTTTTCAAAATGAGTTTAGGATACTGACTGGTATTGTGTATTTTTGGATATCTTGTAATCTATTTGGAAGAAGAAATGAGGTGAATGTGTTTATAAATGTAGCCGCTAAAAAAGGTGTTATTTTTTTTGTGGGTGGGGTGGCAAGTGTTTTTGCAGTATATCTGGGGTGGTTATTTTTTTTACAATCTTCTACGGGGCTTGTAGGTATGACAAAAGGTTATGTGGATAAATATGTGCTAAAAAACGGCTTGACAGTCCTTGTCAGAAGAGTAACCACGGTACCAAAAGTAGCGGTTGAACTTTGGTATCACGTGGGATCTAAAGATGAACAGGTTGGTGAAAAGGGGTTAGCCCATCTGATTGAGCATATGATTTTTAAAGGAACCACGAAACTGTCTGAATCAGATATTAATACTATTACGCATAAGCTGTCGGGATATTGCAATGCGTTTACCTCCTTTGATTATACGGGTTATACGTTTGATTTTCCAAGTCAACATTATAAGGTTGCGTTTGATATTATTGCCGATTGTATGCAGAACTGCACGTTCGATCCTCAGATGTTAAACTCCGAAATGAAAGCGGTCATTCAAGAGCTTAAAATGTATCGTGACAATTATGGCAGAGATCTTGCAGAAAAGATGATGAGCCGTATTTTTTCTGGACACCCGTACCATTTTCCTATTATTGGGTTTAAGCGTGATCTATGGACGGTCGCATCTGATGATTTAAAGAAATTTTATAAAAAACATTATAAACCGAATAATGCGACATTGATTGTGGTTGGCGACGTTGAAGCTGAGGAGGTATTTGCCTTAGCAAAACGTACTTTTGAATCGATACCAGCTGATCCAGGTTATAAAAAACAGTCTATCCCATTTGAGCAGGGATTGGATCGTGTGTCGGTTACGATGTATCGCGATGTCCAAATACCTATTTACTGTTTTGGATTTACGATTCCAGGATTGAAAGAAAAGAAAGATTACTTTATTCAGTTGATCGAATGGATTATTGCGAATGGTCGCGGATCGATATTGTATAAAAAACTGGTTAATGAACTGCAGTTTGCTAGTGACATCAATATGAGTTCATGGGATCTTTTTGATGGTGGCATCAGTTTTTTTGCGTGTGATCCATTGGAAGGCATTACACAGGAGGCTATCTCGACGGTTATTAAACAGGAGCTTGAATCGTTGGCAAAAAATGGAGTGACTGATCAGCAGTTGACTCGAGCGATTAATAAAGCAAAATCTACTTTTTATAGCAATCTTGAAAGCGTGGACAGCCAGGCTTATATGATAGGTTCAGCGTTTTTGGCGACAGGTGATGAGCAGTACCTTTTTAATATGATGAATGTACCGTTTGAAAAGGCAAAAGAGGAGGTGAACCATCTATTAAGAACTGTATTTAGACCCACAGTTATGCATGATGGAGCTGTGCTTCCTTTGCCTGATGACCGTGAAAAGGAAGCGTGGAAGCAGTTGCAAGAGTCTTCAGATGCTGAGGATAATGCAATTTTATCAGCTCGAAAGCGTACAGTGCCTTTGCAAGATCCTGTCTATGTCAATAAAGTTTCTGCAAAAGAGCCTGTTGATTTTGCGTATGCAATGCCAACTAGCTTTACGTTGAATAATGGATTAAAAGTTCTGTATGCGCAGAATGATCAGGTTCCTAAAATTGCAATCGTGGTACAGTTTAAAGCACAGTATGTGTATGATCCGGAAGATAAAGAAGGACTGTTTAATTTTGTAGCATGTATGATTCCAGAAGGAACGAAAAACTATACAGCTGAGCAGTTGGCAGAATTTATTGAAGCAAAAGGTATGACGCTTGGGACGCATGCCGGTGCCTTTATGTTGACAATGCTTAAGGATGATCTGAAAGATGGGCTTTCGGTTATCAAAGAGCTTTTGCAAAATGTTTCTTTTGAGCCGGCGGCGATTGAAAAGGTGCGTGCTCAGTTGTTGAATGATGTGAAGCATTTTTGGGATGATCCAAAATCGATTGCTGGTCAACTGTTGAGAGAAGCTATTTATAAGGGTCATCCATATCAAAAAAATATCTTGGGAACAGTCGATTCAGTGAGTCGTATTACGAAAGCTGATTTAGAACATTTTTATAAAACTTATGTGAATCCATGGGGTACGACGATTGCAATTGTTGGTGATCTGACTGGTTATGACGTCGAACAGGAATGTAATAAACTCTTGAGTGATTGGAAGGCTAAACCATTTAAATTACTTGCTTATCCGGAGTTGCCAAAGGTTGAAAAACAGATTAAAGATTATTATATTAATCGTGATCAGGTAGTTCTGTTGTATGGAATGCCATCAATTGATCGCAAACATCCTGATTACGATAAGTTGCTGATTTTTGATCAGATTTTTGGTGGTGGATTTTTGGGTTCCATGCATAGCAAACTATTTCAGTTACGTGAAGAAACGGGCCTTTTTTATACGATCAATGGTACCTTTTTGAGTGGATCTGATGAACAACCAGGCTGTTTCAAGGTGTTTACTATTGTTTCACTTGATCGAGTTGGCGAAGCGCAAGAAGCTATTGAAGCTGTCATTCAACATGCAGCTGATAATATTTCTGATACAGCATTTGAAGAAGCGAAGAGAGCAATTATCAATGCTTCAATGCATAATTTTACTTCAAATGTATATATGGCTACTGCATTTTTAACTATTGATAGATTTGGTTTGCCGCGTACGTATTATTCTGATCGTAAAAAGCATTTAGAAAATATCACTAAGGATCAGATGATTGAAGCAGTAAAAAAGATAGTTTCAAAAGATAATTTCGTACTGATTCGGGCCGGAAGAGTTTGATGAAAACCAAGTAAGGTTTGTTCATAAAAGACAAGGATATGAATTATGAAAAAATGTAATTTCTTTATTAAAAAGATTATGGTTGGGTTGTTTTTGATTTCTGATCGGGCATTTGCGACTGATTGGAACCAGTTTGCAAAAGTGATGCTTGGTGTTGGTGGCGCGTTAGTTGCGACTGCCGGAACTATTGCAGGAGTAAACTGGTGGTTAACTCCAACAGATGAGGAGTATTGTAGGCAGCTTAATTCAGAGATTTCTCATATTGCAGTTACTCATGAAAAATTGGTTAATCTGTGTAAAAGTACTTTTGGTTGGACGACCTATTCGTTTGATTTGAGACAACGTTTGATGAGTAGTTTTTCAGAAACATTTCTATTTGAGGTGGCATCCGAAAATTATAAGCTTCATAATGTGACATTTCCTTTACATATTGTTGAACATTGCAAGGCACTTGAGAGGAGTCTTGCTGAGTTATTCAAGCGAATAGACAATTTAAATAGATATTATTCTCTTGATGCATTGCAGAGAAAAAATCTGTCTTCTATGCAGACGCTCGTCAGGCTTATCAGTAGGTTATCGGAAGAGCTTGAGCTGGTAAAAGATTATCTCATGTTGCATCAGGCATATTTTGCTTTGTCTGAAAACTGTTATAAAGCTCAGGAAAGTTACAAAAAAGAGATTGACTGGGTGGGGATGTATTCTTCAGATCTGTATGGTCTAGGTCAGCGGTTGGATGCATGTGTATATGCAAAATATACAGGTTATCGTTATCCTTATGTTTCCTATGTTATGAATGTATATGATAGTATTGATAGACTTATGAATTTTAGAACGAACATAAGCTACAATTATCAATATCTGATTAACTGGACGGATGATTTTGTGTCAAAATTAAAACTTATTACCGTTGCCTTGGATAGTCGATATCGTGCTCAACTAGTTCAAAAAGAACGTGATCAACTTGAGCAAGAGCGTATAAAGCTTGAACAAAAGCGAGCAGAGCTTCAAGCGGCTCGAGTGCGGTTGGTTGCCGAAACAGAGATTGCCCGTTGGGAAGCGCAACGTATTGAAATTGAGCGTAACTTATTGCAGTTACAATCTAAATTGAATACAGCAGTAGAAAATGATAAAGCTTTGCAGTTAAATATTGCAGTAAATGTTTAAAATGATTATCTGGCATACGAAAAGAATATCAATAGAGTTATTTTGTATGCCAGATAATTGTGTTTTAGTTGTGAAATGTACAGTATGCAATAAGGAAGCTTTTATATGTATAAGAGACAAAAACTGTTTTTGATAGTATTCTTGATGCAGCACCAAAGTGGTGAAGCAGTGCCGGTATTTTTACCATTATTTAAAAGTATATTTTTTTATCTGATACAACCAAAGAATCCTTATCAGTTACTTTCTGAATCTGCGCATTATGCTGATAAAGTTGCCATACGTTATTTTAATACAGTTAACATGTTGGTTGATATATGTACACAGGAAGTTAAGGCATTTGAGTTGGAACTTGCAGATGATCTGTTAGTTCAATCTGGCTGTCCTAATGTGATCCATAATAAGTTACGGCAAAAAGAGATTGAATATTTTAACAATAAAATTGATAATCAGTTACAGCTTGTATGTACTGCAGATAATGGTATTGAAAAAATTGATTCTTCTCTATCTGGAATGTTAGCAGAATTTTGTGTAGAACGTCTGTTATATAAGAATAGTTGTGAGACTCAAGTGGCTGGCAAAGAGCTTCAAAATATTTTAGCGGAAAAGCTGGCTAGTCAGTATCTTAAAAAAATGAGCAGGAAGAAGTTTTTTGAATGTCAAAAATTGCTAAACAAAAAGACTTGATATACACTTAGTTCTGTGTAAAAATGTAGTTTTTGCTTGAATTTTAGAAAGGCATATTAAGATGTATTCAAAAATAAAGATGCTTTTTTTAATGTCCATCGCGTTGCATTCTTTTGACTCTGAGGCCTTTTTCAAAGGTTGGCGAGGCCGCTCGCATGTAACTCTAGGTAGGGACTGGTGGGCAATAGGTGTAGGGACTGATTATCCTATCAGTGAAACAGTTATGAAGGCAGTGACGTGTGCCGCTATAGCTGCTCCAATAGGGTATGGGTGTTATTGGTTTTGGTACTGGTATCCAAACACGGAAATAAAATGGCTTAGGTATTATGAGTGGTTTTTGAATAAATATGACAAAACCATTTATTGTCAAAAGGGTGTTTCAGATTTTTCTTTGGATGAGTTTTTGGAAAATTCATGTGACAGTGCCTTTAGTGCTGGTGTAAGAGAGTGCAATACCTGTTTGGATGAAATAGATTATCTGTTAAAACATGCAATTCGTTTCGCTGCTCATCCAATGATAATGAGGGGTGCTGATTATTTACGTAAAGTTCGCCAAAACGTTGTAAAAAGTCGCGTATATCTGATGAAACATCCGAATTATGCTTCCGAGCAGTTGCAAGCAACAATTAATAGTGCGGCGGCTCGAATAGCTGTTTCTCAGTATCGATAGTGACGCAAGCATACAAGAAATGAAAAGAAGGGGTTACGGTATTTTTTACCGTAACCCCTTCTTTTTGTTTTTTAATATTTTTTTGACAATAATACAATCTTAATTAAACTAATGCAGATTAATAATTTTATAGCAACAATATTTTCTGAGAGGTATTATGTTTAGTTTAAAAAGTATTCTATTTGTGACTTTTATAAGTATAAGTAATCTGTTTTATGCGATGCAGCCTAATCATTTGGAAGATCAGTTTAAAATGATTACGCGAGCTTGTTTTCAAGACTATGGGAGCGAGTACAATCACCAAGATGGTGCATATTACGTAAAACCACCTGAAGGTATTAATTTTTTTACACAGGGATTTATTACGGTGGGAGAGCCCAATAAGAATTCCGTCTTTGTCCCATTTGTTTATTTAGGTTTAAAAGATGGAAATTCTTGGTTTAGAATTGCTGATTTTAATCGAATTCAAGGTGTTAAATATACTTTGAAAGCAACGGTAGATGAGGAATTTTGCGATAGGCTAAATAATCAGTCTAGAAATATACAAGATTCCCAACAAAGGAGGGCTCTTAATAAAAGATTCTTTTTTCATACTATTCAAAACATCTGTATGGCTTGTCAGTTTGATGATCGACATAGAGCGCATTTGAAATCTGCATTGTTAAATTTTAATATTGATTTATCTGAACCTGACTTGAAAGTTGCAACAACTTTCCTTGTCCAACATGAATATTATAGTATTTTATATTTTTTAAATGTGGTGCCAAGGGTTCATTTTTCACGACTTGTTGATCCTGAATCTGATGGAAACATTGCACATTATGCGGTAACGCCGAAAATGCTTGTTTTTTTAAAAAATAAACTAGGGGTTAATATTAATCATGCAAGTAAAACTGGGCAATATCCGATTATGAATGTCTTGCAATATTGTACTAAGAATAATTTACGTTCATTAAAAAATATGCATGCGGTGGATTTATTGGTAAGAGATAACGAAGGAAATTCTTTACTGCATAAACTATCCGATATGAAAGGTCGATTCTTTTTCGAGCAGGATGAGCTAAAAGGTATGGTTGAAGAATTAATGCAATCAGGGTGTCTGATTTTACAAAAAAACAGATCGGGGCTAACCCCAGTTGCCTATGCGGCCTTAAAACATGAGCATTTGATTGAGGATATTTTGCAGAATTATCAAGATAAGGTAATACAGTTATCCGTGGTACTTTTAGCTGCAATTCGTCAGTTTAAGCTTGAAAAGTAGGTATAATATCAGCTGAGCTATGTAGATTATCTGTCTCAAACAAAGTTAATGAAAAAGGGTTACGGTATTCGTTTACTGTAACCCTTTTTGGTATGTTTATTTTTTCCAGCTTTGATACTTGTTTTGGTCTTTCTCTGTAGGGTACATATTCTTCAAATTGGACCCATACACATGAGCGCGCAACTTATTTTCATAACTGTAATTATAAATAATTAAATAGCTTATTTTTTACTAAATATATAAATATAATTTGTCAAATGAAGTTGGTTCTTATATATTGAAGGAGTGAGAGTGTCATTTTTTCAAGGACCTGTGTCATGCAAAGAAGAAAGCTTCTTTTTTTAGTATTTTTGCTTAATAGTTTGTTCATGCAATCGTTTATCTGTGCTGCGCAAACAACCAAAAAAAGTGGATTTTTCAATAAAAGGTTCATTATTGAGTGTCGCAAAAAGGTGACTCCATTGGCCGTTTTTGCGAGTGGAATGGCTACTGCAGCACTATCGGTTGGTTATTATTTTTACTCGTGGTACCCGAATACAGAAAAAAAATGGCTTGCTTATTTTCGATGGTTTAAAAGTACGTATAAATGTATGGATACTGAAGAGATAATTTCAGATAAAAATGTGGATGAATACCTGGCAACCAATTTTTCAGTAGAAAGACCTTTTTCTGCTGGCGTCGGGCTTTGTCAGAAGGCTGTTTCTTACATTGACTATTTATCAAAACATGGAAATAAACTCGATAATCATTCATCCTCGTTTAAAAACAGTCTAAAAGAGTTGGAAAATATACGAAAAGTAACGGTTAAAAATGGTGCGTTTTTAATGAAACATCCAAACTATCTTGCCGAACAACAGCAGTTGGCGATAGAAAAGGCCGCTAAAAAAGTGGCTGATAAGTTAGATGAAACAAAGATATGTAATCTATGCCGCCTCCAGATGATACAAGTATCCTAAGTTATCTATTCTGTTTTTGGTTTTAACAATGCGACAGGCACAGACAGCAAGAGGTTGTGGTTTCCTGTTTGCTTCTCGTTTGGTTTGTAAAGTAATAATAGAACAGAGTTTGGTGTTCTGACGGCAGATTGAAATTCAACATCCGAGTTTTTAATAAACTCATTTAGAGCTATTTCTTTGTCCTGCATTATTGACCCAACGCTATTTTTAGTCTGTTCCTTTATTATGATCTTCATTGTTTTAGTATTAAAAACTGGAAAATATAGCTTGCCTTCTGTGACATGCCGTACCGGTAAGAGTTTTTCTGTATTTGGGTCAAAATTCAACGAAAATATAGATTGTAGAGGTTCATAAAAGCACTTTTGCGGAGTCATTCTCTTTCCGGGATTATTTTTAATGTTTATATCAACAATACATGGGTCAAGCAATTGCAAATCTAACTTAGTGAAGTTATCAATTTCTGCATCATTGAGTGGTAGTTCACGCGATCTTGCAGCTTCATCATAATACAGGCATTTTTTTTTGTCCGGATTACAATATATAAAAGTTCTTTTGTTGCTATAGTATTTTATAATACGATTTAATGGTAGAGCCTTATCTAGATTGGTGCTTTTTGTGAGATCTGCGTAAGTAAATTTTGAGGAAACGTTAAAAAAGCGATCCATTTTTTGGCCCAGCGATGCTGCGCTACGTATTTTTTTTGAATACGTTTCTACGTTATCAGATTGGTCAAGTTCTGGATTAAAGTATTTGTAACTTACGTTTGATGATGAAAAAAAGCCACCATTTTCGTGTATAAATAGTTTTTGAATCGGTGTGTTGTGTGTATAAATCGGTTCTGTGGCCTGAATGATCTGCTTGATCTCGTTCTTATTTTTGTTAATACGTACTTCGCAGGAAAAAATGCCATACTTTTGGCCAAAACCCATAAAACCGGTTACTGCTTTTACAAAATAAAAATGTCCAATGATACTCTTTTGGTCCTCCTGGAAAATAAAAAATCGATCTGAAACGGCTAGTGGTTCTTTAAATGTCATGTCTCCGTGTATAGTTTGATTATTGGTAATATTTACAAAAGCGAGGGTATTCAATTTTGCAAGCACTAATGCGCATTCATCACGGTTTGTTTCTCTTTCAGTGTCTTTATTCATGTAAATTGCTGGCAGAATTGAGGTTATGTCATGTACGTTTTGAGTTTCAACTTTTTTTATCTCTTCTGTTTTGCAGTTAAATGTGAGAGTAGTTATGACGAATAAGAGTGACCTGGTAAAACAATTTTTTAACATGACTATTTCAACCTATCTGTTTTTTAGTTTTATCATAATATACATTAAAACAGATAAGCAATAGTTTGTTTTCTCATCGGTCAATTTCCAATCGATAGGTCTGATGGACGGTTTTTACAGTGTAATATCAAGATCGAATGAATCAAATTGACCTTTTGCAACCTTGTAATTACCTACAAATGCGATCATAGCACCGTTGTCGGTGCAGAACTTCGGTGATGGAGCAAAAAACTGCAGGCCTTTATTTATACAAAAGGCTTCGATAGTTTTTTTCAGATATGTATTGGCTGCGCATCCGCCGACGAATGTAACTGCTTTGATATGTTTGTGAACTGCGAGTGCAAGTCCAATTTTTTCAAGGAAGATATCTTTGATACAGACAAGCAGTGAGCTTGCGACTTGCTGTTTTAAATCGTGCTCCGTTTGGCAAAACTGTTTTGTTTTCAGGTCATATGCACCAAGTTTGACCAGATGATATAAAACTGCTGTTTTAAGGCCTGAAAATGAGAATTCAAGTGCACCTGCTGTGCAGCGGGGATATGCATAAAAATCATAAAAATCTTTTTCTGCTCCCATTTTTTCAATCACCGGTCCGCCGGGGTATGGCAGATTCATAAGTTTGGCAATCTTGTCAAAAGCTTCTCCTGCTGCGTCGTCTTTGGTGGTGCAGATGAGTGAAAAAACACTAAAATCTTCAACCAAATATAATGATGTATGGCCGCCTGATGCGGTTAAGCAAAGGTGTGGAAAGGGAACATTGTGTTCTAAAAATGAAGAAAAAATGTGCCCTTCAAGATGATTGATCCCGATCAGTTTTTTTTGCCCTGCCCAGGCAACTGCTTTTGCAAATGAAACGCCAACGAGTAAAGATCCAGGAAGGCCCGGTCGATTAGTCACGGCTACGGTTTTTACATCTTGAAAACTAAATGAGGAGTGGTTGAAAATCTCTTGAAAAATAAGGTGTATTTTTTCTAGTTGTGTCCTTGATGCTAGCTCAGGAATAACTCCGCCATAGCACGCATGCAGATCTATTTGTGAAAATAAAGTATGAGTCAACAATCCCTCTTTTGGGCAATAAAGCGCCATGCCTGTTTCGTCACACGAGGTTTCAATTCCCAGGACAAGGTTTTGCCTTGACATATGCATTCCTTAGGATTTACAAGCTACAATAACTTTATTTTTGTCTTTTACGAAGATCTTTTTAATTGGTATGTGCAGGGTATTCATGTCGGGCGCAGACAGATACATCTTCACGAGGCGGTCTTTTATGTCTGCGGAAGGTTTTTTGAAGTATAATGTTGGTATATTCAATAAGGAACCGCCGCTTTCAAATCGTGTTATCATATCGGGAACTTGTAAGATAATAATGGTTTTATCTGGAATTCTTCCAGTTTGAGCAAGCTCCTCTTCTTGCACCTCCCAGTAATGAATCTCTTCTTTTTTTTGTGCAGGATTGATGAAAAATTCAGATTGCAATGTCAACTTATATAGCTTATATGGGCTTGATTGATGAATTTTGAAATAGGCAAAGGTATTGGTAATCTGCTCAGATTTTGCAGTCTCTTTGCTTACTGGAATCGGCTTGCTTTCTGTTACGAGTACGTAATAAACTTTGTCGATTGGGTGGCGAGGAAGTTCAAAATCGTATTTCATTGCGGTTTGATTTTTTAGAACACGAATAGTATTGCCTTCGAAATAGATTAATGGTTTTTCGTTTGTTGGTTCATCAAAATGTACGGAGCCTAAGATCCAATGTGTAGCTTTTGAGTTGGTTGGCAAAAATAAAAAAATAAGCAATAATAACCAAGAGGAACGACAGGTTATATTCATAAAGTATAAACCTATATAATTTTAAAGAATAAAATAACTGTTTTTAAAGCGATTATTATAAGTATATGGAAATTAAAGCATATTGGCAAACAGTCAAACAGCTGTTATCTGGCGAAGCGTCGATAAAAAGGTTTTATGGATCGCTTTTATGGGCAATCTGGATTGCTTTTTGTCCCTTCATTGGTTTGCATACAGCCATTGCGCTTGTGGTTTCTTGGTTTTTTTCTTTGAATACGGCGATTGTATTGAGTGTTTCAATGCTTATCAATAATCCATGGACCATGGTGCCTGTTTATTATATTGATTATCAAGCTGGCGTTGCTTTGCTTTCACTGTTTAGTCCAGAACAACAGGTATTCATCAAAAGTAATCCACAGGTGTTACAGGCTGTCTTGACATACATCAAGCAGTATCTGCCGTTTGCTGATTTTTCCTTATTCGTTTTTTTACTCGGCGGACTCTTTGTATCGCTCTTTGTGACTATTTGTGCGCATTTTATATTTGTTATTTTTGTTCGTTTAAAGAAAGCTTGAGCTTGCTATGAAAGTTGTAACAGTTAATAAAAAGGCGTTTTTTGACTATGATATTCAGTCTACTGTTGAGGCTGGTGTTGTGCTTTGTGGTGATGAGGTAAAATCGATTCGTCAAGGCAAAGTATCTCTTGTTGGCGCGTTTGCAACTGTACATGGAGGTGAACTGTATCTTATTAACTGTAATATTACTCAATATTCACATGCGTATTTCAAAACTGACGGTACCAAGGATCGAAGAAAGTTGTTGTTACATAAACGGGAAATTATGAAACTGATTGGCGAAATTGCACAAAAACGGGTAGTCGTTGTGCCATTGAAACTCTATTTTTCATCTACCAATCGAGTAAAAGTTGAGCTTGGTATTGGCAAACATAAGAAAATGTCGCAAAAAAAAGAGCTAATCAAAGAACGGGATATTCGGCGTGAAACTGATCGTGCGATTAAATCTTACCGATAAAATAAGCATTTTTTCTGCAATATCTTTTCAAATAATGCATTGACAGAAAAAATGGACCATTTAAAATAAGCATAGTTGTAATCTTTGAAATAGTTCGTGGGGGCGTACTGGTTTCGACGTGTTGTTGTTACCAATAAGCGCATGTCGAGTGTTGTCTATATTCTCGTAAAACAAGTAGGCATAAAACAATAATTGGCGCTGAAGTCGGCGTAATTGGTGCTTAAGTAAGCTCTAATTCTTGTTCTAACGGCGTGTCTATCAGCTGTTTTAACTCGTATTACCCAGATAGAATTTAAAAAGCGAAGGTGAGCGATTTAATAGCTTTTTAAATAGCATAAGTCGCCTTGCGTGCCAACCGTGTGTGCTCGGGGCACGTTTGAATTAAGCACAATAAACATGTAGTGCTTGTTGCTAAAAGCAGTGCGGACATGGGTTCGACTCCCATCGCCTCCACCATCTAAAAACAGTTTTAATCAAGAAAATTCAGTATGTATAAAAAGATTTTTTATAGTCAATCATGGGTAGTCTGTACGATCGTTTATTTTACGATTTCTGTTGTAGCAAATGCTTCTGAAATAGTTTTGTCTGTGCAAGATTCAGCAAATATGCCGTCTGATCACGTTGTACCTACATTTCAATCCTGTGTAGGCCGTGCAAAGATTATAGAGCTTGAGTTTCTACCAGTTCTTTTAAATCATAATAAAGATGGTATCAAACAAGTACTGGGTGAGACGTATGAGCTTGTAGCTGATTTCGATGCGCTTTTAAGTGAAAAAAAAGATAAAGAAGGTGTTCCTTTATTATTGAAAAAGCCTGAATCTGCAGCTAAAATCGCACATAACTTGAGGAATATCTTGTATAATGCTGTTGAAGCGTCTGATTATGCGAATAGCTCTGGCAGGAATTATGGTATTTTGGAAGATGAGCAGATAATGAAAACAACAGAAAACATTATTGGATGTACGAATCAGCTGGTGGTGGCCCACTTTGTGCCTCTTTTTCAATTTTTACATAAAAACTATTACCAAGTGATTAAAAATGCTAAGAAAAATCAGAATACTATTAAAGAGCAGAATGAGCTTGACAAATATTTTTTGCCGTTTTCATATTTTTATGGTTTGATTGAAAATGCATTACATAAGGATAAGATACCTGAGAATATGACTGATTTCATGGAGTTATATACTTACTTTAAAAAGAGGAGTGCGCAGGAGAAGTTGTTAAATTTGTATTTTATTAGTCAGATTGAAACACAGTCTGCAATAGTCCAAGAAAGTCTACGGCATGACTTTAATATATTTACAGCAAGTAGGCATCTAGTTGATAATCATACAGGAATGGCAATTGAACTCATTCAAAAAAAGAATAAACAGAATCCTTACCAAATGCAAAGAATGACGCATTTTCACAATGTTGTAAAGCACGAGCTGGCTTTTCGGGATAAAGGGTTTGATATGAAAAATGAGATTTATACAGTTTCTCCTGAAAGATTAAAAAATAAGCCGGATGATGAAAAAGCTATCTTTTTATATGTTTTAAAACAGTTGAACCGCAACAATGATTATTTTCCGAGTCTACTTGGAAAAAACCAGTTTTTTAAGCAAAGAGATTATGAGCAGTTCTCCTATGAGCTTGTAGATTCTTTATATAAAAAATATGAAGAATCAAAAAACAATCCGGATGTTTTTTCCCCTCGTGACAGAATTGCTTTGTCGTATCTTTTGCGAACTGTTACTTCTGTTGATTTAAGCAATAAACGGTGGTGGGACGACAGATTTTTTTCTTTTATACGTCCGAATAGATCATCTGTTTTTAATTATAATGCAACTGATTATCAATATAAAATTAATGCGCTATCATGTTGGCATCTTGTTTTAACCAAGCAGGATTATAAAGACACAGATCAAAGGTTTTTGAAAAATCTTAAGATGGATCATTTCTGTATCTTTCATAACGGTTTATTGCGAAAAGATGAATCATTTTTTAAAAACAAATTTTAAGAAAGTAATTTTTATTTTTTGTACAGGATGTCTGGAGTTTTTATTTTGTAGTGAATAGAAAAGGAGTTGGTGGTGAAAATCAGGCATGTGATGTGGCCGTTGTTATTTTTATTTTTTGTCTTGGTTAGCCGCTTCATTTATTATTATTTTTTTGACAAACAAGCCCCGTTGTTAGTGCTTACCGGTATTACCGTTGGTGCTTCGTATGCTGGTGATGTTAACTGTTCACTCCTTTTGAATAAAAAATCTAAAGTTACTATGTGGCTTGACATGGTTTTGATTGCAGATAAACATCTTGTGCCTGCTTCTGATATACATAATTTTATTATCCCTACCAAAACGATGGGTAATGGAAAGCACAATCTTAAGGTGGAAGCTATAGATACAACTTTTGCGCAAAACAAAACAGTTGTTGATTATCCTTTTATTGTTGATAATCAACCATTGAATGGTGTGTTTATAGGTTTTGAAGAGATACATAAAGTTTTTCAAGGTAGAACGATTCATGTACAAATACAGTTTAACAAGTTGGTCAGTAGCGTCGTAGCTCGTTTTTTATCTCAAACATATGATTGTTTTCAAGAGTCAAATCATTCAATGGTCTATGAAACCTTTATTCCAGTTCAATGTGAGGAAAACCCTAATGAATATCTCTTAACAGTTGAAGCAGTAGATGCTGTTGGTAATACGTTGACTTTAGAAACTAAGATTCAAATCGTTCTGTTTCCTTTCAAAAAACATACACTTGCTGTCTCTGAAGAAAAGATGAAAAAAGAGGAAGAGCTTGTTGAAAGTGAGAAAGATTTAGGATTATTATTGGAAGATTTAACCAACCGATCACCAAAACAGAAGTTATGGAAGGGGGTCTTTTGTACCCCTATTGATATTGTACGAACGACTTGTGATTTTGGTACTATACGTACTACTCAGCGCAAGGGTCGTTATGCTCATAAAGCAGTCGATGTTATCAATGCGCCCCGTTCTGTGGTATGGGCTCCTCAAGACGGCGTTGTGGTGGTAAAAGAAAGATTTTTGTACTCGGGCAATACGATTGTTATTGATCATGGTTATGGAATCTTATCACTGTTTGGGCACCTAGATGATTTTGCAAAAATTAATGTAGGCGATGCGGTGAAAAAAGGGAGTCCAATTGGAACATTAGGAAAAACTGGATATGCCAGTGGTTATCATTTGCACTGGGAGATGAGAGTTGGAAATGTGCCTGTTGATCCTATGCAATGGACAAAGCCTAATTTTTAAATAGACTCGATACGGTATTTTTAAATTCGAAATGTGGCGATGCTACAATATAATTATATTGAGAAGGTGAGAAAGTGTGCATTGTATGATTTTTTACTTGTTTCTTACCTTATTTTCGCTTTTCTGGCGATTTATTTTTTTCATCTGTATTTACACAACGGTTTACAACTATACAAAGGCAGTAATAATGAGATTAAGGTTGCTGAGCTTGCAAAACAACATATGTTGAAGGAGTTGCAGTCTCAAGAACGCAAAGAAGTGAAGTATGAAAGTCTGCCTGTTGCCGTTGCGTCGTCTGAAAAAGTACAAAGGTATCTTGATAGTATCATGCGGTTTGTAAGTGATAGTAACGGAAAAATCAATACTTTGAAGATTCAGAAACATGCAAAAAAGGGAAAGAAGCGGTCAATTTTTTTCAATATTTTGCTGCCAAAAGCAAAAATGGTTTTGTTCTTTACAGCATTAAAAAATGATCTTAATCAGGATGTCGTTTGTCTTTCCTGTGATTGCGTTTTTAGTAGTGAAAAAGAGGTTGCTATTACGTGTACATTGGAATGTTAAATGAGTTATCGCTTTTGTGATGAGTCAAAATATTAAAATTGCTCAACAGAAAAATGTAGCATATACTCATTTTGAATGAGTATAAAAAGGAATAATGTGAGGATTTTGATATTTTTGAACAGCCTGTTTTTTTGTACGTCGCTTTTTGCAGCTAAAATTGTGATAGGAGATGGCACGAGTAGTGCGGCAACATTTTCTTTTCCTGTAAAACATTTTGCTTACCTTTCTTTAAATGATTATCTTTTGTGCGCTGCCGATACATCTATGAATGGGCTTGATCAGGCAAAAGATTTTGCGGTATCGCTTTTGTTGCCAGGATCACTTAAATTTCAGCCTTTAGCTCCTATTAAAACCACCCTGAACATTACCAGTGTACAGCAAGATAATCCTTTGTATGATGCGGGGTTTACTGCGTTAACTAGCATGTTTTCATTTGGTCAACGGTTGCCAGTCTTTTTGAAAAAAGATGGCACAAGAGTTTTTATGTTTGAATCATTGCAAACAGATCCTGCGTCCATTGTGGTGAGTAATGCGATTTGTGATGCGTCCGGAACCGAAGGAGTGAGTATTAAACAGCTTGCTGCAGATGATAATGGGCATATTTTTACGTACGTTGATGCAGATACTAGTGTTGCTGGTAATACCGGTTCTGGTATTGCTGTTATTTTGCGAGGAATAAAAAAAGTAGAGGAGACACAGATACGTTTTTTTCAGCAAGTGAACGCACTCACCGGTGCGGTAGATAGTATCCGTGCTCAACCATGTGATATTCATAGTAGTTTTTTACAGTTCAATAACAATGTGCTTGCTTGGTTGAATTGTAAAGTTATGTTTTGGGATGCTGAATTAGAACGATTATATGTTGGGTTTCAGGGCATTAGTGGTACCGAGTCTGATGGCGGCGTACGTACTGTTTGTGTAGGTAGAATAGAGGGACATAAGCTTGTGCTTGATGAACTTGTGACTGAGGCTGTGTTTGATGCTAGTCATAATGATTTATTAATAGGAAAAAAAGGGCAATCGGTTGAGACTGGTATTATTGATTTGACCGTGATGCATACAACTGGTAACACCAGTTATCTGGTTGTTCGTGGTCTTGGCAACACTGTTGCTGATATCCGGGTTTTTCCATTAGTTCAAAGTTCCATTGCTGCAGATCAAGGAAAAATAGCTTCAAAAAACAGTTCTGTAGATAAAGTGTTCGTTGAAGGAATAAAAGACATTCAGTATCACCAGAAAACAGTAGTCCCATCGGTTGCTCAGTTACCCGGTGACCTATTTTTGTCTACTGACAAAGCAGCAAAAGTTGGACGAAATGTTGTATTGCCTGGCACAATTCTGTCGATGTGGACAGAAGGTGATGCTGTGTGCGTTACTATTGAGAACGACGGAGATCCAAGATTTAATGGAATCTGGCGTACTCAAGCTGTTATTGATAGTTCTGGTAAAATTATTGGGTGGACTGATTGGCAGGCAGTGCTGTTACAGGAAGAGCCTATTGTTTTTTTTGCAACAAATCCTAAAACAGGAAATAGTCTTTTTGCAACTACCATTAATGGTGGTACGCAGACCTTAATACGAAAAACTGAGTGGTTATCAGCGCTCTCTGAAAACAGTACTATGACCGCAGTTGGTAAGTTTATACAAAAATACCATGCAGATTTGGAAAGCAATATACAAAAAACGGTTGTTTTGCAAGCATCTTTACCAGGCATGGTTACATCAGATATTTGTGCGGTCTTGGGTAACAATTCAGTGGTTTTATATCGTTTAAATAGACGTGATCAGGTATCAGGTGCTCTGTTTCCCTTGCAAGCGGATGATTTCAGTTCTTTTGATGTTTATGCTGAGGGGCGCATTGACCAACCTATTATTTCTAATGCGATAGCTATCCATGGTGGAGCGTTATCGGAAATTGGATTATTAACAGATATTGTAATTACTTATGATAGTAGTAGTCAAAATGCATGGTTAACAGTAAGTGGTACTGCTGGCATTGCAGTTTTAGCAGATGACAATGGAAATGGATGGAATAGTGCAACTGGTATTGGTACAATGTTTTCAGGTATCCATGTTCCAATGAGTTTTAAAAAGATAAGTGATCAACCCACTTTAAAACTGGCATCATCAGACGGTTTTTTATTTTGCCTCAACAATAATGTACTTAATCGCATGGAATTAAATCCTCATGCGATTAATACTGGAAATTTTAATCCTGTAAGGTTGGCAGAAAAGGATAGCTTGGTGTTTGACCGATCAGTTTTCTTTACCGAGCTTTTTATTAATGGTCCGTTAGTATTGCTAGGTACAACAGCAGGCTTGTTCCAGAATCGCATTAATACGTCTGCTTCAACTATGCAGGAGGGTGAGTTTACCTCGCTTTTATTACCCGAAGCAGTCCAATCTATTAACTCGATCAACGGTTCAGATTCACTTTTGACTGATAGTTTTGGGGTGGTTTATATTGTGTCTTCTGATTCTAGTTTGAATACGAGCAGAATCAACAGGCTGTTTTTAAATACCAATGGTACATTGGTGAATCAAGTTATGGTTTCAGTTTTTACTGATGGACGTTTACAGTCCACCTTGTCTCATCTGCTTGATTTTGGGACAAAGGTTCGTTTTTGTAAAACGAATGGGTATCTTTGGTTGAATAGTCTTGTTCGAGAACTTTTTTTTATAGCGCCGCAACTAGCAAGTGGTTATAATCAGTTCTTGGGATTAACTCATCATTTGCTTCCATTAACTTTAACACCAGAGGTTACTGGCTTATTTGCAATCAAAGGTCATGGGGGTTGGTTGATTACTGATTCATCTACTATGTATGTTAATCAATAGGAGTAAAAGATGAAAAGGAAAACTATTTTTTTGCTGATAACAAGTTTTTTTAATCCTTTTTATGGTATGTATTTTTATCAGCCCTTCAATGATGCACTTCTGTTATCAAGGGAGATCCCAGATAAGGCTGATTTTTCGTTTCTAGCTGCAGGTGGATTTACCAAAGCAAAGCAGTTTAATTATGACGGGCATTCGGTGTCGTCACCATTTCGTTTATGGTATCACACAGAAAACACACTCAAAATGCTTGAGGGGTTGTCGGCAGTGGCACCTGAAACACAATTTTTAAATTCGCTTAATGCGGATGATGATGGTGTTCGTGGGCATATGTTGCTTGATGGTGATTTTCGATTAAAAGCCGCAGTGTGTATGAGTGCGCAGTTACGATTAGCTGAACAGTTTTCTTTTCTTTTATTCATACCTTGGTATCAGACTGAACTTGTCAATATTGCAATGACCGATTTAACGCAATCAAATAATCTTGGTGATCGGCAGGTAAAAGATCGGCTTACAAAACAGATAAGCAGTGTTTTAAGTGAATATGGAAACCTTAGTTTGACCGAATGGATATCTCAAGGAGTTGGTGATATTGGGTGTTATGTGAAATGGGAGAATGATTTTGTGCAGTATAAACCATTTTTGAAAAATGTGTTTTTGCAGATTCGTGTTGGTTTACAGCTACCGACTGCACACACCGTTTCACTTCACCGTCTTTTAAGCCATTCATTTGGAAATAATGGGGCAACTGGATTGCCATTTGGAGCACAGTTGAAATTGAGGTTAGGGACCTATTTTTTATGCGGATTTGATGTTGAGTTGACACATCTTTTTAATCGCACCGTAACACAACGCATTAAAACTGCAGTAGAACAAAGTGAGCTGTTTTTATTAAAAAAATCAGATGTACACATTGATTTTGGTATGAATCAGTCGGTGATGTTATTTGGAAAGTTTTTATATGAACAACGGGGTCTTGATTTTACTTTTGCGTATCAATATTTCAAGCATGGTGATGATCAGATTACGTTAAATAATAGTTTATATAATCAGTCGATTGCTAACAATGCGCGGTATCTGCAGGAAAAGACTGCGCATCATCTGTTGCTTGATGGGCGTTGCAGTATTGAAAAATTATGCAATCGTCAATGGTCTGTGCAGCCTACTGTTAACTGTTTTTTTAAACTACCTTTCAATGGATCTAATATTGTTTTAACACCTATGGTTGGTGCCGGTTTTCAGATTATGTTTTAGGAGCGATTAAACATGGTGCCGGTATTAGTTCCTCTTTTTGGATCATTTGCCATCCATGCGTATGGTCTTTGTATTGTGGTGGGTTTTATTTTTTTTGTCTATTTTTTACTGCGTGATAGCCGTTATGCTTCTTTGTATTCAGAAGATTTTTTAATCAATATACTTGTATTAAACACCTTGAGTGCACTCGTTGGTGGACGAATTTTATATCTAGTATCTGAAGATGAAGTCATTGAATCCTGGTTCGATATTTTTGCTTTTTGGCAAGGAGGGCTTTCGGTTTTAGGAAGTATTATGAGCATATGTCTAACGATCGTTACAGTATTTTACTTTTACAAAAAACCCGTATTGCCCTTTTTAGATATCGCTGCAACGTATGCTCCGTTGTTGCAGTCAGTGGGACGATTAGGATGTTTTTTTGCTGGCTGTTGCCATGGTTTTTATTTTACAGGCTGTTGCCATGTACTATACACCGATGGTAATTCACTTGCGCCTCTGTGCGTTCCGCTTTTTCCTTCACAGCTATTGAGTTCTTTCTTATTGTTTATTTTGTTTCTTTTTTTATATTTTTTATCCAAAAAAACGGTGTTACAAAATGGAATATTCTTTTTTTTGTATCTATTTTTTGCATCATCTGAAAGATTTTTTACCGATTTTTTTCGCGGAGATAGAGGTAAAATATATGCATTATTTTCTTTTAATCAAATTATTTCAATATTTTTAATGACATTTGCTTTAGTTATGTTATTTTATTTTTGGTGTTTTAAAAAAACTGGGAATGAAAAATCGTAATGCATCTACGTTGCTTGTTAATTTTTATCTTTACTTTTCAGCTTTCCGGGATGGTTGAGAATCAGATTGTGTCAGGTTTTATGCAAAATGCTTCTCAGATTGTTGGAAATACAGTAGCTCAGGTATTTACAAATGTAGTAATATCTGGTGGGAAAGCTTTTTATAACAGCAATGTAACTCGATCTGGGTTGCATGTTTTAGGGGAAGCTGCATACCATTTAGCTTACAGTTATTTTAAAACTCCTACGTGGCAAACGTCAAGCTCTGCAAATCTGTGGTTGGGATCTTCTGTGTTTTCGGCTTGTCAGGTATCAAATAGTTTGCCTTTGTTGGGTTTTAATCTATTATATGCTTGTGTTTATAAACCTTTTTTCAATAATCCAGAAAATCATCATTTGCCTGATCAACGATTGATACCAATGTGTATGTTATTATGGCGATTTACCAAAACAGTGTTAATAAGTAAGCTAATTACTAGAGTCAATTTTCTTAAAAATGATGATCATGAAATAGAGATTCCACATATCTATACTCATATTCTAAAATATTATAAAAAAAAGTGGTTCGATGGTACCAGCCCGATTTCTTGCTCTGATTCAGGGACCAAATCTTACACGGGTGGAAGCTTGATGGATGAAAACAGAAACACAGATCGAAAAAATGAATCTATTTGTGTTTGCAATATTACTTGTGCACTTCTAATATCAGGTTTTTTATTGCTCCTGTTTCGCAAAACATCGTTTTTGAATTGTATGGCTGAATACCCAACCCTTGGATCATTATGTGCAAAGGATCCATTTTTCTATACGATGATAGATATATTATTGCCAATTGGTCTTTCAATGATTGCAAAAAAACATCCTCAATATGTTATGTTGAACGAAGTAACTAGTTCATATTTGTATTTTTCTCAGTCCATACACCTTGTCATGGTAATTATTTTGTGTAGCCTTCAGAAAACATACATGTCTGAAAATAATAGTCTTTAAACCTTATAGTGAGCTTACTTTTAAAGGCGTATCTTTAACGTACGTCCTTCTTTTTTAATGCATTATTTCATCGACCGGTTTCCATTTTTTGATAAACTCTTTCATCAGCGTCTCTTTTGCGTTTGCATAGGGATCTTTGTCAAGGGTTTTGAATGTGCTATTCATGGTGTCGATCATAAGGTCATCCTGTTTTGCCAATGAATCTATCTGATGAACGAAGGTGTCAAGATGAACTGTTTTATTTTTTTTTGTGTTACTTGCTATGGAATCGTATAAAAAGTCTTCCAACGTGTGAAAAAATTCTATAATCTGAGTTTCTGGTTGTTTTTTTAAATCGTCCGCTAAATCATCATGTGTTAAGGTTTTTTCGATCTGACTTTTAAGCCCATGCTTTAATGCCTTATTGATAATCTGTCTAAATTTCTGTTCTTCGTGAGTAATTAACCATTTGAGAAGCAAAAGTAGTTCATACGAAAGGTTGAGCTTAGTATTTTGGTTTTGTGAATTCATTATTGCTCCTCTATGAATGAAAACATACAATTCATTATGTAGTATTGTATTACATAAAAATTATTGCATAAAAAAAGATTTTAACAATAAACTACCATATTATTAGTCTTCATAATCTATTTTCCATTGATCAGCTGCTTCTTCCGGCACAGACAAACTGTCTTTTTTTTCAGCCATTGAGTATTGTTTTAATTTTAATGAGTCATTTTTAAGGGTACTAATACGTTTTGCAGCTTTTTGAAAAAGTTCTTGTGCCTGTATCCGTTCTTTATCAAGTTGATCGTTCGTATTTTCAAATAACTTATTCATATCATCTTGCATCTTTTTAATCTGTTTTTTCAGCTTTAAAATCATCTCAACACCGGCAAGGTTGATTCCTAGTTCGTGTGTTAGATAGATAACCTCTTCCAGTCGATCAATATCCTCTTCAGAAAAAAGCCTTGTATTCCCAGAGGATCGTTTCGGGTTAATGAGCCCTTCACGTTCATATAGGCGCACAGTCTGTTGGTGGATTGAAAACATTTTTGCAACAGCTGATATTGAAAAATACCCTTTTTTTCTATTAACTTTCATACTGTCCTTTGAGCTTTATATTTCAATTTTTTAATATATATATAATACAAAGCTTTTTCAGTATAACATGTTCAAAAAATATTAGTTACAGTTTTTTAGAAAATGTATTCATGGAAAAAAATTGTGATATACTGAAAGTATCTGTGATATGAAAAAGTGATATAAACAAAGCAAGATGGAATAAACATGAGATATCCAAGCGACGTAAGCGATAGTGAATGGGAAGTAATAGCACACAATTTTACTTGTGGCAACTATGGTAACAGAAAGAAATACAGCAAAAGAGAGCTTGTGAATGCTGTGTTTTATATTATCAAAACTGGTTGTCAATGGCGTATGCTGCCAAAAGATTTTCCACCGTATTCGACAGTACATTCATTTTATCGTAGATGCAGACTGAAGGGCATATGGGAAAAAATTATGAATGAACTGGTCACAGCCTGTCGAATCAAGGCTGTGAGAAATGCCGATCCCAGTTATAGTATTATTGATTCACAAAGTGTCAAAACTACCAGTGCAGCAGAAAAAAAAGGCATTGATGGCGGAAAAAAAAATAAAGGGTCGTAAGCGGCACATTGTAGTTGATACGCAAGGCCATCTGCTACACATCCAAGTGCATGAAGCAAATACACATGATACAGTCGCTGGATGCAAAGTTTTTGAAGAAGCATTGCAAAAATACCCTAGTTTACAAGGCGTTTGTGCTGATGCCGGTTACAGAAAAACGATGGAGGAATTTGTGAAAAATATATTGAACAAAATTATAGAAATATCAGAACGCATCACTCCAGGATGGGCTGTGCTTGCAAAGCGGTGGGTTGTTGAAAGAACCTTCGCTTGGCTCAATAACTTTAGAAGGTTGTCTAAAGATTATGAAATCGTAGTCACGGTAGCAGAAAATATGGTCATGATTGCCCATTCCATGCTTCTTTTGCGACGGTTATGTCGTCCATGAATACTGGTTCTTAGATGTCCTTTTTATGGCAGCGTTTTGTTTCTACGAAGAGCTTGCACGAGTTTTATCTAAGACGATTAAGTAAAACAAAATGATACGAGCTCGTCCTTTATATTTCAAAGCTTAAACTCTCATGATAGAATAAGGATAAATAATTTCTAATTCTTGAGGTGTTGCCTGTAACATCGACTCTAAAATATCATCAAAATCATCATTGTTTTTAATAATATTTTTTTTTAAAAGATTCTTAATATATTCTAACGCTGAAGAAGTTGTTTTATTCACTGACATAATATTTTTGTTTTCTAGATACAACAACCTCGAAGAATCATAGGTAATTTTATCTAAAAGTTCTTCTGTGTTTGTTTGAGCTCCCTCAGAAAGAGTTGAGCCATGAAAATTACCAAATGGAGGAAACTGTTCCCAATCATTTTTTATTGTAACTTGTAAGCTTGGTAAAAATTCATTTAAAACACTATACTCTTTCTCTAGCAAAGCTATAAGTCTGGTTATATTTGTATGACTTTCAGAAAGCTGCATAAATGTATTTATAATTTCAATATATTTCTTAACAAACTTATCGATTTCATCATGTCTTTCTTTAGATTGTGATAGGCTGCCTGCATTATTTAAAAGATTAGGATAAGTTAACCTTATAAAGTCTGCTTCTAACAATGGCTGTTTTAGCTTTTTTAAAACAGTATAAATATCATTTTTCCCAATCATCCTGCTTATAATGAATAAAAAAGCACTATCAAGTTCTTGACTGCTAAATTTTTTTAAAAAGAATGGCTCCATTTCTTCTGTCCATACCTTTTGATCAAGTTTTTCATCAAAAAACTGTTCTATATTATTTGCTATATATTTGTAAATTAAAACTGGATCATCATTTTTCAAAACAGGCTCTCTATTTCCCCAACGATCAGCGTCAGTTTCAATCTCAAATGCTTCCTGCATCATGCGTAAAGTTACTATTCCATTTGTAATGTTTTCAAAGGCCTTATCAACTGTATTATGAATAATGCTCATCTGTGTAGTTATTAATAATTCAAGTGACTCCATATATTTTTTAGTTCAAGGTCAAGCCTATTTGTTAACAACCTAAATGTATTTTCCAAAGAAACAATGTTTGGCCCCTCAATATGTTTCACGCTCTGTTTTTCTTCTATATATTCAGGTTTTTGCAATGCAGGATTTATAATGTTTAAATACGAATCATGTTTAGCTGGATATAAGATTTTTGTAAGCCATGTTCGATTTATCTTATTTTCCCTAAAAAAAAGCGTACCAATCTGCTTATCAAAAGTTCCCTTTTCAAAATAAAAATACGGCGTGTGCCCCCTATTAAGGAGTGGTTGCGTCGCATCAAAAATTTTTTTACGCCACTGACATGCAGCAAGCTTTTTTGTATAATCACAATATTTGCTATCCTTTTCATAAGAATGATATATTTCCCATTCGGATGAAGCAATGTATAAGTTCATTGCCCACCATTGATTATAAAAAATAGGGGTATTCGAATCACTCGTTAAAATTGAAAAATAATTGTGCTGATGATCATAATACGGTTTTTCTTTAAATTTTTCTTGCAACACCCTGAACCTTCCATGTATGCCAAATAAAAGTCGTTTTGGATATTCTAAATTATGCTTTTCGAGTATCGTCTTAAAAACTAACAGATTAATTTTAACTGATTGTTCACTATTTTTTATGCCTGATACCCACTTATCATTTATAAAACCATTCCATGCTTCGATAAATGGTTTATTAATACTAAACTCTTGGGTATCGTACGCAATGTACAAATCAGTATCATTAATTCTATAGTTTTTTATATCTGTAAAATTTACTGGTGCATGCAAATTGACTTTTTGCTTCATGCAATTAATAGGCACTGCAAAGAGACATACGAGTATTGTTAAAATACTTTTCATTTCCAAACTCCTTGTTTTGATAACTGAATATTTTGTATTGCAATTATAAGAACCAATTTTAAGGTTCTACACTTTTCTTTTAAACTTTTTTTCTAATTCATTTTTCGTAATCGTCCACCCCGTTGGTCTGCCATGCGGACAGGAAAAACAGTCTTTTGTGCTACGCAGATCTTTTAATAGCTGATTTACAAAATGCGTATCCAGTTTATATCCCGCTTTTACTGCAGCTTTACATGCAATTTGAGCATGCAAATTGTAGGTCACTGTGTATAAAAAATCTTTTTCTTCGATTTGTTCATCTTTTTCAATCAGTGTAATAAACTCATGTACCAGTTCATCCAGATTTGCATCTTTCAGATAGACTGGCATCGCCTTGATCAGAAGTTGTTGCGTATCAAACGGCTCTGCAATAATCGCCTGCTGTTCCAACAGATGCAAAAAAGGTACCAAAAGCTCAAGCTTTGCTTCACTCAGATGTATCGTATGCGCAAAAAGCAGTGCAACCGGTTCAGGTTTTTGAGCGGCATCATGGAGCCGTTCAAATAAAACTCGTTCGTGTGCGGCATGTTGGTCGACAATAAAAAGCTCGTCAGCACGTTCTATCAAAAGATAGGTATCAAACAGCTGTCCTACAAAACGTTGGCTAGTCAACTGCAGATCAAACGTATCATTATGCAAAAGATGTGACTGTTTTAAATCTGCCTGTTCAGCAGAATCTGTTTTTAGAATATCAAAAAATGGTTCAGTGTGTGTCGCAGCTTCTGTTCTATTTTCCCGCATACCTGGTTGATTATCCGTATTTGATTCAAAACCAGATTCTTGAGAACTTTCATGGCCTGATTGCGACGAAATTGTATGCCCAAACGAAGGCATTACATCTGCCTCAAAACGAGCCGATTGCTCAAACGGTTTATAAGCAAACGGTGATCGTGGTTCAGATGAGTTCTGCAGAGCAGAAAATGGCGCATAACCGATTTTTTGTGACATCTGATCTGAAAAAAGCTCTGTAACGGTTGATTCAATCGCACTTTCAACCATTTTCGGATGCGCAAACACAACCTCCTCTTTTCGCGGATGCGTGTTGATATCAACGAGCTTTTTATCGATCGTAATGATAATAACACCTGCAGGGAATTTGCCTGCAGGAATGACCTGTTTGCAGCCTTTGATAAACGCGCCTGCAAGTCCAAAATTTTTCACCCATCGTCCATTCACAAAACTGAAAATAAGCGAACGGTCATAGGTACCAAACTGATGATGCGTGATATACCCTTTTATTGAAAAACCTTTTGCAGTAAACACTTTCTCAAACGCAATCAGGCCCGATTGTTCAAAACTGGATGGCAAAATCTGTAACAGCCGCATTTTTATATCTGTCGTAGCCGTTGCATTTAAAATCAAAACATCATCTGCATACAGCTTAAAAGCAACCTGCTCATGCGACAAAGCAAACGCATGCACAAGACTGACAATATGCCGCTGTTCCGTCTGGTCGCTTTTGCAGAATTTTAATCGTGCAGGCGTGTTATAAAAAAGATCGGCAACCAAAACATCGGTACCCTGATTGCCTGCAGCCTCTTGGGAGGAGATAATGCCGTTTTCAACCGTTACTTTGCATGCATAAGACGCATCAGCTGTCCGCGTGACAAGCGTCACTTTACTCACCGCCGCAATACTTGGCAATGCCTCGCCACGAAATCCAAAAGTATCAATGGTAGATAGTTCGTCCACCGAGCGAATTTTACTCGTTGCATGCTTCTCAAAACAGAACTGCGCATCGTCAGGATCCATGCCTTTGCCGTTATCCAGAACACGAATTAACGTTTTGCCACCCTGTTTGATATGGATGGTAATCTCCGTTGCACCAGCATCCAACGCATTTTCAATAAGCTCTTTTGCCACACTGGCCGGCCGTTCGACCACCTGGCCTGCGGCGATCTTGTGAATCTCGTGTAATGGAAGTTTTTGAATGATCGACATGAGAACCCAAGCTGTTAATTGAAATAGGCATACACTGCAGGTAACAGTATAAAGTATACGAGGATAAACGCAAATTGACTAAAAAGGTATTTTGTATAAAATAAAAGCATATATATTTAGAAAAGTTTCAAAAATTTATTACAATTAAAATTTTAAAATAAGGTTGATATGAAGTATTTGTTATCTATTTTTTTTTGTTTTTTCAGTTTTATAGTTCTATTTTCACATGAACAAACACCGCTTTCTGAAGAGCATAGTGCTAACTTAAAAACTGAAGCTCTTCAAAATATTTCTGAACTTATTACAACTTTGGAAGCACAAAAGACAAAAGAAATAACTATAAAACAGTTTTTTCAAAAACATAATTTAATCGCTTTGATCAAGGTAGTAGAACAAAGAGAAAATGATTATAATAAAGCAATAAAAATTTTCACTTCAGAAATATCTACAATTGAAAAGCATACAGATGAGGATTGCAAAAATTTAATTAAAATGGCAAAAATCACAAAAATAACCCTTGATAATCAATTGATTCAAATGGATTTCTTACTGCGGCCTGCTAGCCTTTATCAATTTTTACTAAATCATGAAAATGGCTATAAAAAAAATAAACCACATTCAGTAAAAGAACTTAAAGAATTTATGAACCTAAAAATCAAAACTGCTTCAGAAGTAAAATCACTCGAAAGAAGGATAAAAGAAATTGAAAAAACCCCTAATGAGCTTATAAATAAAACAAAAGAAAATGATCTTCATATAGCACTTGATTCTGCGTTATCTTTGGAAAAAATTGAAGAATCAAGGAAAGAATCTAAAAATACAATTAAAACATTAGGACTCCCCCATTATGATGGTGGAAATACAGAATTTTTGAAACGCATTTTAACTATTGCAGAAAATTTAGGACTTGACACCCAGTTAATCGTATTTACAATAACCTCTGGAAATGAAAATCAGCCCCTAGGGATACGACCAGTAATAATACCAACAGAAGACGAATCGAACAAACTAAGGTGTGTCCTCAATTTAATTAGTAGGGCATAAAAGCTTCAACCATATGTGCATAGATGCGATGTAGAGCATAGATTGGAAGTTTCTAGCAAGTTTTTCAAAACGCATAGCAATGCCACGAAAATGCTTGAGTCGTGCAAAAAGATTTTCAACTAAGTGTCGATTTTTATACAAATGAGCATCAAATTCTGGATCTGGTCTAGTGCTGTTTTTCTTTTTGGTATAATTACTTGCATTCCTTTTGTCCGTCCATAGATACGAATACTATCAGCATCATAGCCTTTGTCAGCGATAAAATATTCCGCTCCTTCGGCCAGGTCGATTAATTCGTTTGCAACCTTTGAATCGTGCACTTGACCCCCAGTGATTTTAAAATTGAGCGGATTTCCATGCGCATCGGTGCACATATGAATCTTTGTAGTAAGTCCACCAGCGGATCTTCCAATTGCTCGCTCTTGACCACGCTGAGCTCCAGTCGCATGTTGGTGAGCTCTAACATAACTTCCGTCGGCGAATACCCATTCTTTATCAACTTCTTTTCGTAGCATAAAAAAAAACCTTCCCATAGCCCTTTTTTGACCAACGATTAAATCGATTAAATGCTGTTTGCCACGGACAAAATTCGGATGGAATATCCCTCCATGGTCCTCCAGTCCGCAATTTCCAAAGGATTGCTTCCATTATATTCCGCTCATTGCCCCACAGGTGGCATCCATGTTTACATAGTATCTCTTCTAGTTGTGACCAAATACTGTCTGTAATAACTCGACGTACCATTGCTTATCCTCGTTGCTGATTTCTGATACAAAAAACTTATCATTTTGTAGTGAAAATGCAACGTCATTACCTCATTTCAAATTGAGGACACACCTTACTATTTCAGTGTGCCATAGATAAAAGCGTGAGTACATTGTCAGACAATGAAATAACAGCACTTTTAAGTCACGAATATGCTCATTTAGAGGATGGAGTTATAGTTAATACCGCAGAAATTATAAGAAGACCAGATGACTTTAATGCAATTTGTTCACATATACAAGAAACTAAAGCAGACCTAGCATTTATCATTGATAATCAACATATATCTATCGCAAAAAAAATTGAACTTGCAGAATCGATGCACACATTTTATTCTGAAAATAAAGTAAATCTGAGTATTGACGGTGTAAAAAGAAACCAGACATATCCATCAATGCCCAAACGTGCAAGAAATTTCAAACATGGCGTCCGCGTCCTTTTAAACGAACCTGGCGCATTTGCCACTGCACCAAAAACATGGCTGTCAATGAAACTGTTTGGTTTGTTGCCATCTGAAAAGCATTTTGCATACTTAGCAGCAAAAACTCCGGTCGGAGCCTCATTGATCACCGCAACCGTTTTGACGGCCGGTTATTTTGTCGTAGCCACCTGCAAAAAATGGTATCAGGCATACAAAGAAAAGCAGAAAAAACAAACAGTAAAAATCGACGCTGTCCCAAACCATCCAGCTCCAGCTGCCCAAAACAGTAATCTAGTCCTGAATGCTTAAATCAAAAAACATTCAATTCATCAAAGTGGCTGCAGGTTTTTCAATCCAAGCACGGTGATATTTTCAGCCAGGGAAAATGTCTGTTCGTGCGGCCAGACGATATACAAATGGTCTAATGCAAGATCTTGCAAGGCCACATGCATTGACCTGGTAATTTTGGGCGAATCGGTGTATTTGAATTCAAAACCTAACCTTTTGCCATTTTTGATAGTAAAAAGATCAAGCTCCGCACCACCTTGAGTTGACCAAAAATAGCAATCGTGCGACTGCAACTCATACTGATTGATGATCGTTTCCAGTGCAAAGCCTTCCCACGACGCACCAAGTTTTGGGTACACATACAATGCTTCAGGCTGTGAAATTGAAAGCAACGCATGCAAAATTCCCGAGTCACGAATATAGAGTTTCGGTGATTTTACCTGCCTTTTGGAGATATTTTCAAACCAAGGTCGCAAAACACGAACCATAAACGTGCCTTCCAAAATATCGATGTATTTTAAAACCGTGTGATGCGTAAGATCCAAACCACGGCCCAGATCGGTGGCATTTAAAATGGATCCATGCACATGCGCAATCATCATCCATAATCGTCGCATCAAAGCGGGTGGGATGGCAAAGCCGAGTGACGGAATGTCACGCTCCATAAACGTTGCAATATAAGCCTGTCGCCACCGAAAACTCTGCTCATCCCTGGCTGCCAGGTATGACAACGGAAACCCGCCACGCAACCACTGCTGATCGTGATTTTTTGTTTCAGTCAACCAAAAAGGCGTCAGCTCAATGTACCCGATCCGCCCCGCCAGCGTTTCTGACGACTGTTTTAATAGATCACGTGATGCGCTGCCCAAAATCAAAAATCGATGAGTCTTTTGATCAACCAGAACTCGCAAAACGGGAAACAGGTCGGGACGCAACTGAATTTCGTCAATAATAATAAGATCAACCGCCAGACTACCAAATGCAAGCATCGGGTTTTCAAGCCGCGCAAGGTCCAGAGGATTTTCAAGATCAAATAGGTGAACGGTTTTAACATTTTTTGCATATTCTTTTGCCAACGTTGTTTTGCCAACCTGGCGGGGCCCCAAAAGGGCACAAGCAGGATGGACAGAAAGCTCATCTGCAATCTTTTTTAGCCAATAAAGACGGTCCATTTGAAAACATCCTTGCAATTTGGAATCTACAGTTCCAATTTACAAGGATAGTGGCAAACTTGCAATGGCTTGTAACATCTAGTTAAATAACGAACGATTTATTGACAATTTCAAAATAACCGATACGCTATATTTGACATGATTTCTATTTTTATTTAAAAAAATTAACAAAATAATGGAATTATAATGAAAAATATTAAAAAATTAGTATTGTTTGTCAGTATTTTATGTAGTTCGTACGTACAAATTCGCCCATCCTTGCACTCGCACGCATCATTTTCAGATAACTATAAAACTACACTAGGCATTCCCGATACAAGCTATCTCAAGACTTGCTGGCACAATCATAAGCTCCTTAACGAAAAAGCTATCCGTACATTATCAAAAGAAAAAGTAACAGAAATTGCAAAAGAAAAATTAGATTACGTTATAAAAGATTTTTATGATAAAAATAAGAAATTACTTTTTAACGATAAGACTGTACGTGACCTTGAAGATGATATGAGGTGGAGACTTTTTAGAACATACGCAGGAAAAGAAGGGCTAAAGATATCACAAAAAATGTGTGTACACAATGAAACCTATCGAAATATTATCAATAAAAATAATTATTTTGAGAATAATCCATACAAACTTCTGGTAGAGATCAACTTTTTGAATGACATTTTTGCAGCAGATCTTAAGATTGATGGAAAAAACATAAATGAATATCTTTATGATTCTCTTGAAAAAGCAATTGAAAAAGAACAGGCTTATATAAAAGACCCGGTAGAATATCAAAAAATGCTTAAGCTTACGCTAGCAGAAGCACGATACCTTGGAAAAGAAGTACATTCTTGCATAGACGCTGAAAAAAAAGCGCCTGACAGATTTCGACTAATCAAAACGCTGTACACATCAAATGAAAGAAAACATCGTTTCAATACCACAAATTATGGTTTTTACGAAATCAACGAGCACACTGGCGAAGAACGTAACAGAATGGAGTATGACCTCCCTACAATAATGGAAGCATACGAGAAAAATGTAACTGCCAAGCAAGGCCAAGATATCAAGGAAGAAATTATAGATAATCACAAAATATCGACAATCTCAGACACTAATCATGGCTCTGGCGAACAAAGCAAGAATGAATCAACCGAATTCAAAGTTTCAGATGAAAATACAAACGAAACATTAAATGAATCAGAAAATAAAACTGAACCGACATCAGACAAACAGGAACTTTTAAATGATATCCTTTCACCTGATCCAAGAAAAAATGAATTAGATCCTGGCCAAGCAGGTGAAGTATTAAAATCTGCGCCCGAAAAAGTTTCATTGCTTGAATCGATCAGCAGATCAGTTTTGGGCAGCCGTGCAAATCAAACAGTTTTTGGGCTTTTAACCTATTCACACGTATTCAAAGGTACATTAATCAGTGGAGTGGCAGGCACAGTCTGTCTTGCTGTATATAAAATTCATAGCCTGATGACGCGTAACAAAAAGAATCAGTCAAAGATAAAAACAGCTGAGACAAAAAAGGTTGCTTATTTTGAAAAGAATAATCATGAAAAATAGTAGAAAAGTCGTTCTTTTTGTCGGAGTTTTATGTAGTTTGCACTTCTTGCAAATCAACGCAGACTTCTTTTACGCCGACCATGCCACGACTGATTGCCTTCCTAATACACGCGATCTTGCTTCTGACTTATATCACGAAAAACAACTCAATAAAGCAGCTATCAATCAATTATCAATAGAAGAATTAACAGCACTCATAAAAGAAAAACTGGATCATATTGCAAGCAATTTTTATACTCACTACAAACCATTGCTTTTTAATGCTCAGAATCAACGTGGACTTGAAGATGACCCGCGTTGGAGCCTTTGCAGATTGTATCTGGCAAAAGAAGGACTAAAAATCTCTCAAACAATATGTAATGACAATGAAACTTATCAAAATATTGTCACTCTCCATCACGACTTTGATAACAACTCGTTTAAACTTCTTGCAGAGTTTGATTTTTTAACCAGACAATTTGAAAGAAAATTTGAAAGAAAAATCAAAATAAATGAAAAAACGATAATAGGCTATTTTTATGACTCACTTGGCCAAAAAATTGATAAGGAAAAGGCCTGGATAAAAGATCCGGTAGAATATGAGAAAATCCTAAAAAAAGAGTTTGAAGAAGCAAGCCAAGCCACGCTAAATATTAAGGACTGTATAAGATACGAAAAAATAGTCGCAAAAAAAGCGGGACTTAGGTATGGCCTAGATCGTGGTTTCACTGATCGGATACATAGTGATCCTAAGAACATAATGCAGCTACATTCAAAAGTCATAAGTGCCAATCAAGAGGTAATAACAACCAAGCAAAAAAATAAAACTGAACTTACTTCAGGTCAAAAGGAACTTTTAGGTGCTATCCTTCCACCTGACCAAAAAAAGAATGGTTCATATCCTGGCCAAAAAGATCAAGCATTAAAACCTGCGCCTGAAAAAATCTCATTCCTGGAATCGATCAGCAGATCAGTTTTGGGCGGCCGGGCAAATCAAACAGTTTTTGGTCTTTTAACCTATTCACACGTATTCAAAGGTACATTAATCAGTGAAGTGGCAGGCACAGTCTGTCTTGCTGTGTATAAAATTCATAGCTTGATGACGCGTAAGAAAAAGAATGAAAAAAAATGTGGAATGAAAGAGAGCGTAATGAATGAAAATAAGCTTTAGTCTCATGACAATTGCTATTCATTTAAGTGCTTTATGCGAATGCCTTGTTGATCTTAACTTTATTTTTCAAGTAACTGTCGAAAATCATCCAGGAATATACAATACAGAAGATCCTGAGTTTTCAAAGCGGTTAATCAGGGCATATGTGACTGCAGCAGTAGATCTGATTAATCATAAAGAACAACAAGCAACCATTAAAAATTTTATGAGTTCATTTGAAGATCCCCATTTTAGGGTTGCGTATCAGTCTAACAAAAAAATTGACAATCTTGTACCGGTTTCAAGGAGTATCTTTTTTAAGCAATGGGACGACTTAAAAACGGTATATATTGCCATTCCAACTTTTGATCTTGATGGAGCACAAAAAAACGGCATGGAAAACCTCATACAAGTATTACCTTCGATGCGTGATAACCGGTATATTATTTTCGATATTCGCGGCAATGGTGGAGGAAGTTCGTTTTGGGGTCAAAAGATCTGTCAGGCATTATTTGGTAAAGATTATATACAAGCAAAAACCTATGAATATGAAAAAAGTACCTACGCTCGATGGCGTGCAAGTAAAGCAAACTGCAATTATATTCGATCTGTCCTTCCGTTGATTGAAAAGGCATTTGGAGTACATTCAACTGAATATAAAAATGTATTAAAAATACAGAAAGGAATGGATGATGCGCTTAGCAAGGATCATATCTTTTATGATGCATATCTAAAAGATGAATATTCTGAAGATATTACTCCAGCTGAATGCCAATGTAGCGCGCAAATCATTGTATTAATTGATCAGAACTGCGCCAGTGCAACATTAGATTTTTTAGATCGGATTACGTCAGCAAGCTCATGTACATTGATCGGTTCAGAAACGGGCTATGATACTGTGTATATGGAATGTCGAAAAGAGATTTTGCCAAGCAAAACGGGAGCGTTGTTTTTGCCAATAAAGGTTTACAAGAATCGAAAAAGGAAAAACCGAGAGCGATATAAACCAACTATAAAAGTTGAGCTTGATCGTCCCGAGCAGGCGGTAAAGGAGTGGTTTTTACAAAACATATTTCAATGATAAAATTGAGCAACAAATAATCGTAGCCTGAGAATGTGAGGTTGGTTTGTGGGTATTTTTTGGGCTTGTGAGATTTATTTGCAAAAAACACTGTATCAGGTATTATTATCTTGCAAACTATTTAAAATGTCTTTTTCGGAGAGATGGCTGAGTGGCTTAAAGCGCTTGCCTGCTAAGCAAGAGTCTAGGAAACTGGGCGCGAGGGTTCGAATCCCTCTCTCTCCACCATTTCATTGAAATTATGCGCCTGTAGCTCAATTGGATAGAGCGTCAGACTACGGATCTGAAGGCTAAAGGTTCGACTCCTTTCAGGCGCACCACATGCGGAGAGATGGCAGAGTGGTTGAATGCGGCGGTCTTGAAAACCGTTATTTCCAGCGATGGAAATCGGGGGTTCGAATCCCCCTCTCTCCTCCAGCTTCTACAATCATTTTGGCTATTAAAGTATTTTTTAAGGATTTCATAAATGAATTTTTTGAGACAGGTAAATGTATATTCGCTTATGGTACTTTGTTTTCTTTTGGCAATTTCTTATTCGATATCGTTGTTTTTAAAAAATAAAAGGATTGAAAGTAATATTGAGTTAGTAAAAAAATCTTTTGATATTTTTAATGCACCTTATCTAGAAGAGGCTGTAGCGAAATATCATGATGTATCATATAAACAATATTCAGATGGTAAAGTGTTAAATTATGATGATCTGTTAAGCCATGTGAAATATTTAAAGTCTGTATTGGCTTCAAAGGTAGAGATAATCTATGATGACATTGTTGCAGATCAAAACACCGTATGTACTGTCCACAGGGCTAAAGCAAGTAAAAAAGATGGTACGAAAGTGGAGATTAAAGTTATTGCATTCCATAAAATTATGAATAATAAAATTGTCTCGACAGATGAGCTTACTCATGTACTGACAGGAGATGAGCAGGATAAAAAGTTGGGATCTGCACACTAAAAGATTTGAGTTTATGGATGTTGACACAAATAGAAGCATACGTGTACGAAGCTCTTGAAAAACCTGATACTGCGTTTCTAAAAAAAGTAACTGGATAGGACATTTAATGATTTTCTAAAAAATCTACAATATTAATGATGCGATAAAAATAGGAGCTTGTTGCAACGGTAGTAACTACACCGCTTACATGGAATAATACGGCTACCTTTGCGAATTCTTTTGGCGCTTTTAGTCTTGCTATTTTTTCCTGCATTTCGGTAATGATATCGATGCCAATTTCACGTCTTTTGAATTTAAATTCACAAATAAATAAGCCGTTGGTTTTTGTTTGTATTAGATAATCGATTTGGCAACCTTGCTGAGTAGTTGTTTTTGTTTGTCTGTACGGTCCGCTGCGTACAATATCGACAGATGAAATACCTAGTTTTTCAATCAATAACTGGCGATTTTGAAGTAATAATGTCTCAAGTTGTAGGCCTAGATGTGTTTCAAAACCAACTATGGTTGATAGTGGTACTTGATCAAATCCACCTTCTGCGATGATATTTGAATGTGGTTCAATAACTTTAAGATAAAACCTCATGTAAGGATCTGAAATTCTAGTGACGTGGCTCAGTTTTTAAAGGAACTGCAGGCGATTAAAGGGTTGCATTAAAAGGTAAAAAAATATGAAGAGTAAAGAGTTATTGTCACTTAAAAATGTTGGCAAAGCCGTTTTGCATGATCTTGAGCTTCTTGGCATTCATTCAATAGAGCAACTGAAAACACAGAATCCAGATGACCTTTTTGAAAAATTACAAAGAATAACTGGGTCAATACAGAATCCATGTGTTTGGGATGTATTTGCAGCAATAATTCATCAAGCAAATACCGGTAATGCCTTGCCTTGGTGGTATTTTTCAAAATTGCGCAAAAGAATCATAGGATAAACATTCCTTATGTGGATTTGTTATTCGGTCTATATTCTTTTCAGTTCTACTGGTGACTATTCTTAATGATGCTTTAATTCAACTCCGCATACGTTTTCTACGTATTTCAGATGGTATAACCAAACAATTTTGTTTCTATACAGATAACATTGTCAAAACAGCTTGATTGTTTCATTAAATCAAAAGCGCAAAGCGATGGCGGTTTTAAAAGACATAGGGCGCTAAAATCTAAGTTTAATTTGTAATACAACTAATTAAACAAAAAATAATTAGTTGTATTCTGAAATTATTAATTGTAGTTTTATTTTTAGATAAATCAAGTAATAAGAAAAATGATGTTGCTTTTCAATTATTTTTCTTAAAAACAATAAGTGTTGCAAAAAAATGGTTGGATATAAAGGATAAATTGTTGCCTGAGGTATTGCAACACAAAAATATTTGTTATAATTAAAAAAAAGAGTGAGACTTGAAGTAGCTTATTCAGGACTTCAATTCCTTGATGGTTGGAAGTACAACATACGAAGAAGCGCTGCTTTAAAAGACGGGCACTGTTCATGCCCGTCTTTTTTTATGTTTTTGAAGCAAGTTGTACTAAGATAGATATATTTTTTTTATGATCGTCAAGTGAAGCATAGGGAGTTTCAAGAATTTTTGGTATGTGCCAGAATCGTTTGTCTTGAAGTAACAGTTGAAAAGAGCGAAGAGGAATGAGCCCGTGGCCTATATGTTCATGACGGTCAACGTGTGATCCACACTTTGTTTTTGAATCATTGATATGAAAAGCCTTGATATGGTCAAGTGGAATATGTTGCATTACCGTCTTCCATAAATTTTCATAGGCATCTGTTGTGTGATAATCGGTTCCTGCTGCAAATAAGTGGCAGGTATCAATACAAAAGCCAAGTTTTTGTTTGCTTGTTTGAGAGAGAAGATTAAATAGCATGCCTAGTTCTTCAAATGTTGATCCGATACTACTTCCTTGCCCCGCCATATTTTCAATTAAAATGGTAACCGGAGCGTTGCTTTCGTAAATAACTTCATCGAGGCAGTTGCTTGCCTGTTCAATGGCTTGTTTGATGGAAAAATCGAGTCTTGAGCCGGGGTGGAGCACCAAAAAAGGGACACCTAACTGAGCGCACCGTTCAATTTCTATCAAAAGTGCTTTTTTAGATTTTGCGAATACCTCTTGATTTGATGATGCTATGTTAATCAGATATGAAGCGTGCACCATTATTGATTGTAGTGTTATTTTAGTTCCTTTTAACCCATTTTGAAAGTCTGTAACTTCATCTTGTGTAATTTTTTTTGCATACCATTGGCGATTGCTTTTACTGAAAAACTGAATTGATTGGCATTCAATTGAAGCTCCGTCTTTGACTGCCTGCCAAAAGCCATTTTTAATTGACATATGAGCGCCTAAACATAGGCGTTGAAGTTTTTTAGTTTCCACTGGAGATCCTCTTATTTTGACAAATAATGAAAAAGAACTATCATGATCAGTAATGTTCTTTTGATCGTGTGCATGCAAAAATCATGTGAACACTTTGTGTTTTAAAATTGGACATGTATAGTTTGGTAAACGTATCGTATTGGAGAATAACATGAATTACCTTTTATTAAAATCAACCTATGCTTTGTTGGTAGCAGCTTGTTTTATGCATACGTTTGCTGAACAACCTGTTAAATTATTAAAAGAGGAAAAAAAGAATAACATTGTGATTTCAGGAACGTATAAACCTGAAAGTTTTTTTGGTGATAAGTTTAGTACTTTTAACAAGGGTGATACGAACTTTTTTGCACGACATACTCTGGATGTAAGTGGTACATACAAAAATAGCGGAATAACTTTTAAAGGTACGGTAAGAAATAAATCGCCTTGGGGCTCAGAAGATGGTATTGCAAAAACTACCAGTTCTACTTTTAAAATGAACGAAGTTGTTGTCGGGGAACATACGCATGCATTGCCCCGCAATATTTTTTGGCTTCGTGAACTTTACGCAGAAATTGATCTTTCAAAAGTAGCCGCTATCCCAGTCGAGCTTTTGCATACAGTTAAGTTTGGTTCGTTTTCATATCAGCTGGGCAGAGGAATAGCGTTAGGTGATGCTTTTGCTGTTGGTTCTGAATCTCTTGGATTTTATAGTGATTCAGCAGTTGATCGATTTGCTTATGGACTATTGATTTCTGATGAGTTGATACAAAATAAGTTAAATCACGAATTTTATGTTGCGTTGCTTCAAAATAAGGCGGGTTCCCTGTCTGATATAAATGCTAAAATACTTGGACAGGAATATGGGAGATTGCAAACACCTGCTCGTGGATTTGGCAGTGTTCATTTTCTTGTTTCCGGAGCTTTAAAATGGCGAGTTTTTGAAGATATTCAGGCGAACAAACTTGAATTGCAGCCTTATTGGCTTGTGACACATGAACCGGAACAAAATGTCGAGTATCCTGCTGATGCAAAGATGCTGCTTGGAACAATCGGTTTTGCATCTGAAATGAATTTTAATGAATTTGAATTTGGGTTTGATTGTGCAATTAACCTTGGTCAACAGCAGGTGAAAGGGTGGGATCGTAATGCGATAATTTTCGAGTCACGTGATGGAGTGCCTACGGCAGTAAATAGTCATGTGTTTGCGGGAACGCCCACAGCTGATACTTCACAAAGATTGGTGTATGTGACCGGTAGTGCAACCCAAAAAGCAGTTGATCAGGCATTCAGAAGCGTCAAGCAAAATGGGTTAGAAATTACTGGGGTTGCGGATGGGCTAACAAGCCAAAGCTCAGTTTTTAATGGAACAAATAGATTCAGAGATCCATATGTGAATATTTTTAATGGGTATATGGCGATTGCAGATGCATCCTACTGGTTTGCAAATAAAACGGTTAGATTCAGTGGAATGGCAGCAATTGCGTCCGGTGATGATTTTCCAAACTTTAACCCTATTGATGGTAATTATAGTGGGTTTGTTGGGATTCAAGAATTGTATGCTGGTGATCGGGTAAAAAGTGCCTTTCTGCTTGGTGGAGCTGGAAAAATGAAGCGGCCATTTTCAAAACCAACATTTGATGAAGCTCCAGATAAGTTTCAAACGGCGGCTGTTTCTGGTTTTTCAAATTTGATGGCGCTAGGAACCAGTGTTTTGTGGAAACCAGTTAATAATGATCATTTAATCAAGGTACAACCAAATATAATCTCGTTTTGGCAACATTATCCAACGGGCAATGCAAGACCATATTTGGGCACTGAACTCAATCTATTTGTACATTATGGCATGTTGGAAAACCTAGAGTTCTTCACGACAGGGTCTTTATTCATTCCTGGATCATTTTATACAGATCGCAAAGACGCTGCATATTTAAACCAAGAACAGTTAGATGTGGCTGACCAGCAAGACGTTACAGGTTTTACTGCTGATGCGGTAAAAGGTTTGAATGATAATATTGCATTGACTTTAAATATGGGTCTTAAATTTACTTTCTAATTACTCTGTAATGTAAGGTGCTAATTGTATGATTATTAAAAGAAGTGTAGGATGCGGAGAAATTGATCAGCTACATCTGAAAAAAGTAGTTAGTTTAGCTGGATGGGTGCACCGCAGACGTGATCATGGAAATCTCATTTTCGTTGATCTGAGGGATAGAACCGGTTTTATGCAGCTTGTTTTTGATCCGACACATAATAAAAATAGTCATACAATTGCACATGAACTTCGTTCTGAATATGTTATTCATGTGGAAGGTGTCGTTGTCGAAAGAACTGTCGAAACGATTAATACTAAACTTCCAACGGGAAAATGGGAACTGTTAATTGAATCCGTTTCTATTTTAAATCGGTCAAAAACGCCTCCCTTTTCTTTGGATGAGGCGCACAATGTTGATGAAGAGACACGTCTTGTATATCGATATCTTGATCTGCGTAGGCCCGAAATGCATGCAAAGTTTGCAATGCGCAACAAAGCGATCTTTATTGCAAGACAGTCTTTGCAAAAAGAAGGTTTTTATGAGATCGAAACGCCTATGTTGACCAAAAATACACCGGAAGGTGCGCGAGAGTTCATTGTTCCAAGCAGGTTAAATCAGGGCTCGTTTTATGTGTTACCACAGTCACCACAGCTTTACAAACAGCTTTTGATGGCCAGTGGCATGGAAAAGTATTTTCAAGTTGCTCGCTGTTTTCGTGATGAAGATCTGCGAGCTGACAGGCAGCCTGAGTTTACCCAACTTGATATTGAGATGTCGTTCATTTGCGAGGATGAAATTCAATCGTTGATTGAGCGTGTGTTGAAAAATATGTTCAAAGAAGTTTTGGACGTTGATATTCAGACGCCATTTAAACGCATGACGTATGACGTTGCATTCGATGTATATGGTTGTGATAAACCTGATCTGCGATTTGAGCTGCCGATTGTGCATGTCGAAAGCATCTTTCAACCATTAGATCTCCAGTTTCTGCAAGCTGTGCTTAAAGCTGGCGGCAAAATAGGGGCTGTGCATGTTGCACAGCATCCGTTTACCCATTCTGAGTTGAATCGATGGACCGATAAAGCATTGCAGCTTGGTGCAAAAGGCCTGTTGTGGATACAGGTAAATGACGATGGATCAGTCGATTCTCCCGTCTCAAAGTTTTTACCAGCTGATTTTGTCAAACAAGTACAGCACGTCATTCCAGATTTCACGGCTGGCAGCACCTTGTTTATCATTGCAGGCGAATACCAAAAAACATGGACCTTATTGGGCCAAATTAGATTGATGCTTGCGCAACAGCTGGGGATTGTCAAAGATGAGTTTAACTTCTTATGGGTTACCGATTTTCCACTGCTGGAATATGACGAAAAAGACAAGCGTTGGAATGCGATGCATCATCCGTTTACTGCGCCACAAGATGGTTATGAAAAGCTGGAGCGTGGACAGATCAAAGCTCGAGCATATGATGTTGTGTTGAATGGGGTTGAAATTGGTGGCGGTTCCATTCGAATACATGATCGTCAAAAGCAGCAAGAGATTTTTGATATGCTTGGATTAAAAGCTGAAGAGATGGAACAGAAGTTCGGGTTTCTCTTGCGAGCGCAGGAATATGGCTTTCCGCCGCATGGTGGCATTGCATTAGGGCTTGATCGTCTGTTGATGATGATGACCAAATCTCAGTCAATTCGAGAAGTGATCGCCTTTCCAAAAACACAAAAAGGTTTTGATATGATGATGAATGCACCAACACCCATTGATCAAAAAATTCTTTCAGAGTATAGCATTGCCGTAGTTCATAACCGAAAAGCATGATCCATTGTCTGTAAAACTGATAGTTTGTGATGATACTGCTGACACAAAAATGACTAAGAAAAAAGATAGGGCTTTGTAATAATTGCTTTTTTGAGTAGTTTTCATGATAATAATGATTGTATGGAAATTAAAATATAAAAAAGAGTTATATGTTGTTACATAAAAAAGCTATCTGTCTATCTATAGTATTCTTGCTTTCGGTTCAAAAATATGCCTATGTATCAGCAATGGAAATGGTGAAAGGTGATGATGCTGCTGTAGAAAACAAGCTTAATGAGATAGGGCAGCAATATGGAACTGTTCAGTCTTTCCTTTCAACTGCAATAACCAGCTGGCAGGCAGACAGGCTGGATGTTTCACGAGTAAATTTAATAAAGACCTTGTTTGAAAGCCACATAAAAAATTTCCCGTTTAGACCGTTTATGGGTTATGCCGAAGATTATCCAAGTTTGAGATTCGTTATTTTGAACAAACATTCTAATATGAAGATACAACAGTTAACTGATGAGCGATTTTATGACTGTATCAACTCTTATTTTGCTGCACAGCTATTCAGTTCGCAGGGTTTTTGGACAAATAATAGTAAATTTGAAGATATTTTTAATCGTAACTATCAGGTTTTTAATGAACAGGCTCCATTAAATGTACCAGATGCTCCAAGACAGATTGATGTTGCAGGTAATGTGCAAGGAAAAGATAATCGACCACCAGATCCGCAAGGTAATTTTAAGAAGCTGTATTTCCGATTTCAAGAGGTTTATCAAGAAGAGCTTGCTAAGCTTTTATATGAACGCCAAAAGACAGGTTTGCAGGCAAAGCCTATTGATAAAGAATGTATAAAAGGACTTTTGGTGCCACCAACTCAAGGGGGAAACGAGGCTTTGTTTTTGATAAACAGTATCACGGAATATGGCGTGAAAATAGCTTCAAATTACAGATTAGAAAAAGCGTTTCTTACTATACTAGCTCAAAAAGAGGTGAATATTATTCTTGAGAATGTACAGAAGGTGATAAATCTATTTGATCAAAAGTCTTCCGAATTTGAAAAGGTCATTACAGAATATATGCCGGAAAAAGGTAGTCGAAATAATGTTACCACTTTGCTTACTAATGATAAGCCCGAGCTGATTTACCACTATATAAAGGAGGGTAACTTAAGGGGTGAATTGAATGCCACTAGAATTAAAAGGCTCAGGGACCGAAAGCCTGAATGGGAAGAAACAGCTAAAAAAGATCCTTGTCAATGTTTAAGTGATATTAATGCTACTCTTTCAAATAAAGGTAGCCTTTTGAAATCGATTGAATATCTCAATGAAGTAGCAGGTATTATAGATACGATCATTTGGCCAACTCTTTGGTTTGTTGGCTGTGTAACGAACAACTTGAATTTTGTTCAATGGATGCTGCAAGAGTGTAATGAATTAAAGGATCATTTAGAAAATACGTTTAATGTGCTTATGCGTGACATTGATCAAAAGCGAAAAACAGGATTTTATACTAATGGTATGTATAGTCATTGGCAGCAAGATAAGGAAAAGTCTATTCGCTCACTATTAAAGTTTAACTTTCAAAAAGCAAACTTGCTTACTTTTATGATTCAAGCAGAGGAAAAAAGCCAGTTGCGTTACATCTGGTTTCTATTGAAAAAACTTGCAACGAAGTCTGAGGCAACAAACAAGTCTGAAAACGAAGACTCTGATTTGGACAAAAAATTAGATCTGTTGGACCGTTTATTGAAAGCCGAGACAGAGGAAAACCTTGCAACTATCAATGCATTAGCAAATCAATTAAAAGAGGGTGTATCCATTTCTCAGTCTAAAGACCTGTCGAATTTGGAATTGTCAGTTACGGATCAAGAGATTGCTATTGCAACTGCTAAATGGCAGAAGCAACCTGAAGAAAAAGAACAGGAGAAGCCCAAACAAGAGCAATTGAAGGAGCAAGTTGCTACCGGCGAAGTTGGGGGCGAGCCAGAAAGAGGCCCGACTGAGCCTACAAAGCTTAATAATCAGGGCGAAGTAAAAACTGCAGTTGTTGTTGATCAAAAACTGCAAACTCCTGTTGTTGTTGCGAATGAAGTTGGCGATGCGGTAGTTCCTCCTATACCAGCTACACAACCAGTTATACAACCACATGTTGCCGACCCGAATCAATCTGATGCAGATACCCAGTCACAAGGTGCAAGCAGTACTATCAATCCATCTGGTACAGGTAACCCTTCGCCAACAGGCACACCAACCCCGTGGTCGCAGTGGTTCTGGAATGGTGCTGTAACATTTTTCACATTCCTGAAAAACAAACTGTTTTGGTGGTGGTAAAACTTGCATAATTTTCGCGTAACTTTTGATACATTGTGCTTACTTCTTTTCAATGATTGCTTTTATTTCTTATTGTTTATTACAGTAATCATTATATTGAAATGAAATGTTGAACAAAGGTATATGTTTTTATATAAAAAAACTATTTATCTTTCCACTGTGTTCATGTTTACCGTTCAAAAGTATGGTTATGTATTAGCAATGGAGAACGTACCAATTGACGCTGCGTGGAAGCAGTTTGGACAAGAAGTGGCAGCTATGAAGAATATCGCTTTTACTGATTCTGCTAAATGTAGGGTAGAGTTTTTAGAAACATTGTTGGAAAATCACAAAAAAAATTTTCCATTCAGATTGTTTATGGGGCCATTGGAAACGTATAGGCGATTAGGATTTCTTGTAAATGGGCCATTGTTAGTTGACCAGGTTTTTCAAGACCGTGCACATTCTCTCTTTGCGGCGCTTTTGTTTAGGTCGGCTGATTGGTGGCCATTTGCAGAAAAATTGAAAGATGTTTTGAATAGTACGACGCAAGTCCTTAATTCGCAAAAAAAATTTAAAGACCTTTATTTTCGGTTTCAAAAGGTAGATCAAACGAAGCTTTCTGACTTTTTATATTCCGTAAACGGATTAGACAAAACTCAGAAAATTATTGACGAGCAAGTTATAAAAACGTTGCTTGTGGTACCTGATAAAGAGGAAAATAGGGATGTTGCATTATTGAGAAGTAGTATAGAAAAGGATATTACATCAATATTAGAAAAATTAGTTGAAGATGAAACTTTTTTAAACGATAAGGCAAAAGCTGAGATAGATATGCTTAGTAAAAATATCTCGAATGTAAAAACTGCGTTGGAACAGAATAAGGATTATAAATTAAGGAATGAGATTAGCAATATGGTCTTTACTGATGATCAAACTAATCAATCGACAGATTTAATAAATAGCAATCCCAAGTTAATCTATCGATTCCTTAAAAAGGGTGATCTTGGCAACTTTTCATCATATGAAATTGAATTGCAAGCCCTTTTGAATGTTATTACTCGTAGTAAAAAAGACCCTTTTACCTGTTTAAGTTTGCTTAATAATTCTTTAAGTAACAGCGAAAGTCTGCTTACATCAATTAAATATTTCAAAGAAATCAAAGATATTACAGAAAAAAGTATGCCACTTATTAGGTTGCTTGCAAAAGTGTCAGAGGATAATCGTTTTATTGCGTGGATGCAAATAGAATGGAATACATTAAAAGAAGCTTTAAATGGAGCTTTGTTAGTAATTCGTAATGCAATTACAGGAGTTGGGACTAGTGGAACAGAAACAGATCCTTCGGCTGTTCGATTCAAGAACGAAGGAACATTGTCAGTTAAAAATTTAGCACAAAAGCCGGTATTACTTACATTTATAATAGATGCCTATGAGCGCAACGATATAGATCAGATTATTTCCGTACTGCAAAAACTTACAACTAAAGTTGATTCTGATAACAAGTTAGATCTGTTGGAATCACTATTGCAAGTGGAGACTGCTATGAATATTACAACTGTTGACAACGCGGCCACTTTGTTACCATCATCTTTGCAAGCTTTGCAAGTAAACGAATTTCTGCAATCGAAAAAGGCAATGGTTGGACCTACACCTGGTGACCAAAAAGTTGTTTCTGGTCAGGGTTGGGTTTCTGCAGATATTTCTGATGAAGCTAATCGAGATGAACAGTCACAAGGTGCAGGCCGTGGTCAATCAGGTTTCCGGGTAGGTACTGGCAACGGTTCGTCAACGGGCACACCAACCCCGTGGTTGCAGTGGTTCTGGAATGGTACTGTAACATTCTTCGCATTCCTGAAAAACAATCTGTTTTGGTGGTGGTAGAGCTTTTATAAATTGTGCATTACTTTTGCTATTTCCTTCATTTTCCTGGTCTCACATGGTCATCTGATGTTTTTTGTACTGCTGTTTTATAACAGTATATATTCTGAAAAAATATTGTATTTTTAATAAACAGTTACGATTGCTTTATTTCGATTTGACATTGTATAAAAATAATCTAAACTTGTGTTAATAAAATAATTTAAAATCAGGCAATGAAAGCTTAGAAACATTGTTTATACAATGTTTTTGGTGTGAAAAATAAAAAATTTTTTTGATGTCTGTACTTTTCAAGATCTCTAACAAAGGAACAATTGTGTTTAAAAGCTATTTTAACTTTTTATTTTTTACAATAATAACAGTACAAAATCTTCGAAGTTCTGAAAGTAGCGAAGCTGATTTTCGTAATAATCTGGCTTTTCGTGAGGCTCTTATTCCATTTGTGATTTGGCAGCTTGAAATGCCGGGGATAAATGAGTTTATTATCAAAGCGGGACAAAATGATTTCAGTTATGATGATTTAAGTAACCAGGCTTTTGTGAAGGACAAAATATTGTTTCTTTCGTCATTAAATCAATGTTCAAAGACGTTTTATAAGTTAACCAAAACACATATGTTGTCATATTTTTTTCTGAACTTGTGGAGTGAGACAACTGCTGTTTTATGTTTTGGAGAAAAGCAAACTCACTATATTCCATTAACTAATTCTGATTTTATTCTGAGACAAGGTAATGAAACTCTTATTGATTACAAGAAGATAGTCACACTGAACCGTTTTGCTAAGGTTTTGGCGAAAGCGCGATTGTTTTTAGAAAATGTACCATGCAATTCTAATCTGTCTAGCTGTACTTCTTCTATGCAACATTGTTTGTATAGATTAGCATTAGCTGCACAATATGGTAATTTGCAAGGGTTTTATTCTCTTGCAATGAGATATGATACAGAGGAGGAGTTAATTACGTATCTTAATCGTTCTAATTCAAAACCGACCGACGAAGGTATTGAATGGCAACATGATATGATTTTTGTGAATAAATTGCAAAATAATATTGAAAATATAGCTTTATTTTTGCTAAAACAGTTTTTTCTTGATACAGGAAAATCTGTTCTTTTGCCTGTATCATATTTAACAATTTATACTTTAAAAAATAAGTTAAAGCAAAATAAAATAGAGCTTTTTTTGGCAGATGAAAGTACGAAATATTGCAATAGACAGTTAACCAAAATTCCAGATAATTGGTACGTTATTCCATGGAATAATTTTTTTCATAAAATAGATGAACAGACGCTTACAAAAGAACTGGACGAGGCGATTGTTTATTCCAAAAATGAAGTTGAGGAATCGCTTCTTTTGTATCGAGACGGAACACATTTTGGTTTTTATAAAAGCGTTGGTAATTGGACTTACGATGGTCACTATGTTTTCTATACAGCTCCATCTCAATCTGCAAAATTTTTATTCAAATCAATGGTTTTGAATGGTTTCATCGCTGGTCAGGAAAACTTATTTGCAAATTTCCTGGAACCTTTAACCATTGAAAGTAAGCAATACGGTTCAGAGAAAGCTTATAGCTGCTTTCAACTTGGTTGTTCGATTCAGGTGCTTGAAGACCATTACGTGAAGGTGCATGCCATTACAGATCCTTCAAGCAGAAAAAACTGCACTAACCCTTTTTCTTGCATTGTTCAATAAAAGGTGGCTTTCTATTTTTTCGATTAAAATCCTTTTTAAAATACCTAGCTTGCGACCATTTGTAATTTGCCTAAACTCATTCTACGATCGTTACAAAATGATAGTATTGTAAATGGGCATGAAAAATAAAATAGTCTTCATCATAAAGTGTTTTTTTGCATGTTTTATGATATGCAATGCTTTTTTTGTGTCTGCTGATTTTGAAAGCGATTGCACCTATAAACGAACGCGTACCTTTTTGCAAACAAAACCAGTATATATGAATATCGCGCGACATAATCATTTAGCGTTGCAGTATGTATATCAAAAAAGAAGTAATTTAGAGTTGACCTGTTCGTTTACACCCTTTCATTACCAGTCATTTTTGAATAGTACGACCCAAAACTATTTTCTTCCAAAACATAAGTCGCATATTACTATAGTTGGGGATCAAGCAGCACCAGATGCCGTCAAGAAAAGAGATGTAAGAGCTGAATGGTTGAACTTGCCTTCATCTGCGCAAGCTACACTACAGTTAGTACCACAATACAAAGTGACTGGATTTGCTGTTCATGTTAATAAGAATTTAAAAGATGTTGTGCCAACTGATTTTTTTTCATCGTTACAATGCGAGCTAGTACTGCCTTTTGTCATTGCTGAACATTTTCTTTTTTTGGATGAACAGAATCTCAGTGGTGTGCCTCCAGGACAGATTATTGATGCTTTTTCTAATACTGTATGGATTGGACAAAGGATAAAACAGTATCAAAGTTCGGTCGGCTTGAGTGACGTTGCAGTTTCAATAAGCTCTTCTTCGTATTGCAAAGATCATTATATTTTTGCAGCCCATTCTGGTTTAGTGTTGCCAACCGCTCCCAAAAATTCCCATACGTATCTCTTTTCTCCAGCGCGTGGCAATAATGGCCGATTTGCCTTTTATGGTGGTGTTGATATGCAATTTGCATTGAATGAAGCTGCGCGTATTTGGAATATGTTGCTGTTTGCAAGTATTGAAAGTTACTATTTTTTTGCTACCGATGTGTATCGTACGTTTGATTTAAAACAAAAGCCGTGGAGCCGTTTTTTGCCCTATATTGATAATAATCAGGTGCAGCCGAATAAACTTCAAGGTGTGAATGTTTTGACATTGAGAGCACATTTAAAACCGCAAGCATATGTTGACTTTTCGTGTGGCATTCGTTTGGTCAGTGATTATATACATTTTGAAGTGGGGTACGGTGTGTGGGGACATGATTCCGAGCGCATTGAACACCTAGATACATCATTTAATAATCTGATTGGTATTGCTGGCGTGCAGCAGGGTGCCTCTGCAAGTAAAAGCACTATTGGCACACAAGCGACTGATGATGAACAGTTTATTCCCGTTAAGTTATCAGATATTGATCTCATTTCAGGTTCCGCTTTGAGTGCATTAAATCATATATTTCATGCCTCAGTAGGAATAACAAAAAAAGGTTCCCGAATTGATGGGTTTATAGGTTTTGGTGGTTCGGTGGAAAAGGCACAACTTGAAGGTTCAATGACTCAATGGGGTGCATGGGTCAAAATTGGTGCAACCGTTTAGCTTGTGGAGTAAAAATGGATCAAGATGTGGTTTTGAATGTTGAAATGAAGGAAGAATTAACTATCAAACAACGTGAACTGGTCCCGCCAATATTTCAAGTAGTTTTTATTATGTTGACGGCCGTTTCTTTATGTGCAATGTTCGCGTATAGATTTTATTTTTTTAAATCACGTGATCCGGTTGTTCAGTGTGAAACTATTTCACCACAAAAATTTAAAGAATTTGGAGCATATTCAAATGAAGTAGGCGTTGGTTTGCAGATAGATGCTTTTGAAACATTTGATATTGTTAAAAATGATATTATGTTCGCGGGTCAGGTATGGTTTAGTATGACGCCTGGGTCGATTTCTTTGGATGCATTGGAAAAATTTTATTTTTCACGAGGTGAGATTATTTTTAAATCACAACCCTATCTTTTTGTTGAAGATGAAAAATTATTTGTGATTTATCGTGTGAGAGTCAAGATGAGTACATATTTGAATCTTGTTGATTTTCCTGTCAATAATCATACTATTTGTATTCAAATTGATCATCCGTATGTAAGTCCTAACGAACTTTTGTTTGAACCAAGGTTGGACAATTTTGCCATCAATGGCGAATTGAAGCCCTTTGGTTGGATATTGTTTGACAAGCGTGTTAAAAGTGGTTTTTTGATGCGTATTTCAGAAAATGTGGAGAATAAAAATACTGGATATCACCCAACTGTATTATTTTATTTTGATATTATGCGTTATGGTACACAGTATGCACTGACTATTTTTTTACCATTGATTTTGATATTCTTTGTGATTCTTTTCTGTTTTAGTGTGGTTGAAAATTCGATTAGCTTTTCATTAGCAGTAGGTGGTGTGACAACTATTCTTGCCTATCGCTTTGTTATTGCAAATATATCACCTCAGGTTGGTTATTTTATGATGACTGACTATCTTTTTTTATTGCTGCTTGCTGGAGGGGTGATTGTTTTTTTGACACATGTAAATGATGTATTTTATAAGCAGTTTATTGGTTTAAGAATAAAAAAATGCATTATTATAGGGATGCATTTTATGATCAATGCATTATCCTGGTATCTTTTATATTGGTAGAGGAATCAAAGTGACTTTTTTAAGGTTAAAAAATTATAGAATACTTTTTTTGATTTTTGTATGCAATATTCAGTTTGGATATGCTAATGATAGTACGAATTACACTTTGGATCATTTTGTAATACTTGGCAAAAAACTGATTGAGTTTCCCCCGTGTGATAATTTAAACTGGATTGATCCTGATTATAGTAATTATCTAAAATCTATTAAAAAACACTATTTACAGTCTCTCTGTTATAATTATGGAATTTTTGATAAGACCGCTTCATTAGAACATGTATTTTTAGATTTGTTATCATCCTTTAAATCGGTTGAGCCTAAACATGAGAATTGCAGTGTGCTTTGTCTAGAGCCCGGAAGTAGTTTATATGTGTGGGGTGATTTGCATGGTTCATTCCATACGTTGCTTAAATCATTGCTCTATTTAAAGAAACAGAATGTTATTAATGATGAGCTTCAAATTAGGAATTCAGAAGCACATTTTATCATTTTTGGTGACGCGGTTAGCAGAGGATCGTGCTCAATGGCAACGCTTGCACTTATTATAGCGCTTTTGAAAAAAAATCCTACTCAGGTTCATTATATTAAGGGTAATCATGAATCGTTTAAATATTGGGAAAATTTTGCATTAAAGCGTGAAATACAAATATTAATTAATGCTTCGATGGATGAGCATCAAAAGGTGAAAGAGTTAGTGAATAATTTTTTCAATACATTGCCAGATTATCTACTAGTCTATCTTGCAAAAGAACCTGATAGGAGTCTTCTTTTTGCTTTTAATGGGATTGTAGATCCGTATATTCATTTTAATCAACCGTTATCAATGATGATTGGATTGCACGATAGAGCGTTAGTCTTTGACCAGTATGATTATACTGGTCAGCTCCATATTCCGGAGGTTATTTTTAAAACTGAAGACTGGAAAGAGGGGCATTGTGCAATAAATGGCTTAGGAATGTTGAGTCAGATTTTTGGTGCGACGACCTGGGCAGTGTTTTCTGCTCCTATTCAAGTACATCAAGCGTATTATAATTTTGTGTATCATGCTTTTGCAAAGATATCTCTTAATACGAGCTTGAGAAACTCTACTGTTGCATGTATTAATCAGCATAAAGATAAAAATGATTTTGTTCAGCAAGAAGAGCTTAATTTGGTTACTGGTAGATCAGTCTTGGCTGGAGGTCATGAAGCTGTTGGTAATGATATTTTGCTTGGTTCTACCATGCCATTGATAGAAGGCTTACCAGTGGTAAGTCATCGTACGAAACAGGGCATTAGCATAGCTGTAAATGAAAAAAATATGAAGGGTGGTATTGCAGGTCGTCATATTAAATTCGATGTTCGCAATGATAATTATGTTCCATTTATTGCTCGTGGTAATATTGAGGATTTGCGTAGACGAGGTGTAGAGTTTATATTTGCGCCGGTTGGTAGTGCAACCTTGAATGCCTATGTAGATCTAGTTGTAAAAAAAGATATAGCTGTTATCTTTCCGATCACAGGAAATCCTTTTTTTAGTAGTTCTGAATTGCAGAATATAGTAAATTTAACGGCAATGTATACGCAAGAGATAGGAGCATTGATTAGGTTTCTTTTAAAAAATCAGTCTGTAAAAAACTTTGCATTCATTTATCAGGAAGATGAATATAGCAAAGAGACATTGGACAAAGCACATGAGGTACTAGTAACTGCTGGAATTTCAGATTATACAGTGATCCCATATGTTCGTGGTGCAATAGATTTGAAAAATCAAATTGAAAAACTTAATAGTAGTAATATTGACGCGTTAGGATTTTTGTGTACCCCGCAAGTTGCGCAGGAGTTTATTCGTAAAGTTGGTGTAGAAAGTCTAAAAAATAAGGTATTATTCGGACTTTCTACTTTGACTTCGAGCGCATTTAAGCAGTTTTTAAAGCAGAAAGGTTTAGTGCTTTTTTTTACATCGAGAGTACCGAATGTTTTCAGTAGTGGTTGGGCTATTGCAGCAGAATATCGCGCATTAATGGAGCGTTTTTCATATCCTTTAGATACAACTTCATTAGAGGGTTATTTGGGTGCACGGCTCTTTTTTAATGTACTAGAGAAAAATAATACTTCGGTTAACAGTAATAATCTTTTAGATCTATTTCAAAAGATGCAAAATGTTGATTTTGGAGCTATGAATATATCGTTTGACCGTGCAGAAAATTCATTTAATCTCCCTCTATGGATTGGTGCCACTAATCAAAATCAGTGGATTGAAATTAGTAATCAAAAGAGGTCATGAAGCAGATCTATTGGCCAAGCAAAACTGAAATCGATATGATCATCCTGAAACACATGATTATGACAGAGGATTATACAGTATTTTATACTACTGTTTGTATTCTCAATAGTCTTAAATAATCCATAAAACATCTCCAGCTTTTTGCGTGTTGATGATTGGTTGGAAAACGGTTTTTTTGTTAATGAGCAATATAATGTGCTTGTTGCGTTATCAATTGACAAAAAATCTACCCCTATTCTCTGATTTATAATCTTTTCTTCCCATACTGTTTCGGTCCATTGAGTAAGTACTTTTGAAATTTTTTCATGGTCAGATTTGTATGTAATGAGTAGGCTTTCTTTTTGCAGTGTACCATGTTTTATGAAGTATACATCAACTCTTTCGCTTGTCGGTTTTGCTTCGGTTTTATGTTTATTAGGCTGATTGCCTTGCCAAATTAAAAAATCATTATTCCATAACACATAAAGACCGCCTAGTACTACTGATTGCAAAAATATGATTATATATAAAGCGTTATTTTGATTATTATGCCCCATACTTATCCTTTATTGCATTAATTTAAGTATAGTTGTGTTCAAGCATTGTAACGATTGCCTGACAAATATCGGGTATTGCTGTTTTCCATTTTTCTGCGTCTGAGATTCCTATTTCAAATCCAAAAGCCGGACAGACAATTCCTTTTAAAGGTACGAATGGAATTGTAAAATATGAACTTTTATAAAAAGTATTTTTTTCTTCTGTTTTAAAGAAGTTAAAAAACAGTCCGCTCATTTTAGTTGAAACTGCTTTGTTATTGCAATGCGCATGGCTTACGTTAACAAATTCGAGCGTATTTTTTTTGTTGTGTATAAGGCACTCTGTATTATTGGGTAGAGTGTTATAACAATAGATGTCTATTTCCAAATTTTCAAGTGGTTGTGCGTATACGCCTACGTGGATAGCAACAGTAGGATTCATCTTATTGATCTGTTCTGCGTGAAAAAAGTTACCACTTTTGATCGGTTTTGTTCTCAAGGTGATCACCTTGAGAGGCATTTTTAGTTGCTTATGATGAGTACTGATATGTTGTGTTATCTGTTGGCATATCTGTTGCGTGAGGCCATATTGATAATAATCGCCGACTGAGCGATCCTCTACATCCTGTTTTCCACCGGGAATGAGAACAACTGTTTGAAAATCAGGTTCTGTTTTTGCAAAAAAATATGAAAAAATAAAGAAGATCAAAAAAACTCGTCCATCATAATACATACAACACACTTTTTAGAAAAACGCCTGCTTTAATCAAAAGTGTAGCACAAGTATTGAAAAATAACATTATCTGTTTTCTGGTGTATTTGCAGAGCTGTCTTTTTCAAAAACGTGTTTAATCATGCTTATTGAATTGACAAGTGATTGTGCTTCGTATGGGATAATAATGGTTTTATTATCTTTTCCTGTGGTCATCTTTGATAAAGCTTCAATATAGTTTTGAGCTATCAAAAATTCAGCTGTATTTTGTGACGGCAATGCATGTTTGATTTTTTCAATAGCTTTTGCTTCAGCGTCTGCAAGTATTAGCCGTGCTGAAGCTTTACCTTCCGCCTCTGCAACTTCTGCTGTCGCTTGGCCTCTGGCTTTTAAAATATGAGCTTCTTGTTGGCCTTGGGCTTCCAAAATGGCAGAAGTTTTTGCACCCTCAGCTCTCAAAATCATCTCTCTGCGTTCACGTTCTGCACGCATCTGTTTTTCCATGGCGTGCCTGATGTCGATCGGTGGATTAACTTCTTGCAGTTCTACACGGTTTACCTGTACTCCCCATTTAGTTGCAGCTTCAAAAAGAACAGTGCGAAGTCGTTCGTTAATATCATCACGTGATACCAAGGTTTCATCAAGATCCATTGAACCGATAATATTGCGTAATGTGGTTTGCGCAAGCTTTTCAATCGCTTCAGAAAGGTTATAAACTTCGTACACCGCCGCATGTGGATTGATGATCTGATAATAGAGAATAGCAGTGATTTCCATAGTTACATTATCTTTTGTAATCACATTCTGTTTTGGAAAATCATAAACACATTCACGTACGTCGATTTTGATTTCTTGTGATGTTTTGCGGATATATTCGTTATGATACGATGTGACAGTGGTCCATAAAATTTTTCGAGGCTGTTCTACGAGTGGTATAACCAGATGGAGGCCTGGTTGCAATATGCGGTCAAATTTACCAAACCGTTCAATGATGACCGCTTCTGCTTCATGGACAAGCAAAAAGATACTTTGGAATAAAAGAATGAAAACAAATACGAAAATAGGAATAAAGTAAATCAGGGGTAATGCAAAACTGTTTATCATTTTCAATCCTTGAAATAAAGATAGGTGAAACATATAAAACCAGTTATCGTAATTATTTTACCATGATTTTTGTAAGATTTAAAGTAAAAAAATGAGACTTGATTACTTTTAAAAAGAATGGCCGATTCAAATCTGAAATGCGACACCTAAGAACGAAAACGTTGATCATAAAAGGCCTGTGAAGGTGTAAAATAATGCAAAACTGCTCTAGGTCGATTATTCAGTTTGTCTTGAATAATCTGTATATCAGCATGAGTTAGTGTAGTGAAATCTGTTTTTTTTGGCAAATATTGACGAATGAGACCGTTGGTATGTTCGTTCAAGCCACGTTCCCAAGAATGATATGGTTTTGCGAAAAAACGTCACAATGTGGCAAATTAAGTGAGACAGTCGCATGATCTGCAAACTCCAATCCATTATCAGCAGTGATAGTTTGGACATAAGATTCATAAGGTTTTAGCATACGCAAAACAGCATCGGTGGTTTTAAATGCTGTTTTTGAATCGATCAGACGGATCAATGTAAACTTAGTCGCACGATCAACAAGCGTCACCAGTATGCCTTTGTGTCTCAGATGGAGGTACAGCGTTTGGCCATCTGCTTTGTCTCTTTTGATCATACTATAAATCGTTTGATGACTTATCGAAATACCTTGCTTTTTCAATCGCCCTGATATCTGTTGCGAACTCGCCTGAACATCGAACAATAACAGCTTTATTTGTTCCTGAATTTCTTTTTTCAATCGATAGGATCTGCTGCTTGCAACACTCCTTCTTTTCTGTTTCTTTGCTTCCGCTTCTTGAAATTTGTAGCCCTTTTTACTACTGTTACGCTTTATCTCTCGTGCAATGGTTGAGTGGTGTATGCATAACTTCCTCCCTATCACTCTTCTACTCATTCCTATTGAAAAAAATACATCTATCTGGCATCTTATTTCATAGGTCAGGTGTGCGCCAGCTTTTCGGCTCATAAATTGTCTCCTTGGTTGTTCTCAGAGACTAGTTTATGATCACCTGACTTTTTTTCTAGTTAGTGTCGCATTTCACCCTTGAATGGGCCATACTGGTAAACTGCTTATAAATAGTGCAAGCAGATAAAAGTTAAGGTATTTTTGTGTTGTAATTTTATCAATAAGACAGGTAATGATCTTCTAAAAAATCTACAATATCGACGATGCGATAAAAATAGGAGCTTGTTTCGACGGTAGAGGCTACACCACTCACATGGAATAATACAGCCACTTTTGCAAATCCCTTTGGCGCTTTTAATCTGGCTATTTTTTCCTGCATTTCGGCAATGATATCGATACCAATTTCACGCCTTTTGAATTTAAATTCACAAATAAATAAGCTGTTGGTTTTTGTCTGTATCAGATAATCGATTTGACAACCCTGCTGAGTAGTTGTTTTTGTTTGCCTGTACGGTCCGCTACGTACAATATCGACAGGTGAAATACCTAGTTTTTCAATCAATAACTGGCGATTTTGAAGTAATAAGGTCTCAAGTTGTAGGCCTAGGTGTGTTTCAAAACCAGCTATGGTTGATAGTGGTACTTGGTCAAATCCACCTTCTGCGATGATATTTGAATGTGGTTCAATAACTTTAAGATAAAACCTCATGTAAGGATCTGAGATTCTATATAAGCTTTGTTTTAAAGGGTTTGTAGTTTTAAATGACCAGAGAGACTGTTTGACTACAAAGCCTGCCACGATCAGATGCTCTATCATTTGACTTAAGGTGCCGCTGTGTGGAAAGTGTATACCTGTCCTTATTTCAGATAACGTTTGTGCGCCGTCTTTGAGGCTATGCAGAATTTTTTTATAGGTTGTGCCTTTGCTATCAAAAAGATCGTTGAAAATACGATCAAATTCAGTAACAAGGAGTCCATTTTTTTCAAAAGCAAGCTGTTTGATGTTGTCATCAGCAGTCATGTGAGGATGAAACTGTTCTAGATACCATGGTATTCCACCAACAATGCTAAGCAGTTTGTACGTATCATAGGCAGAAAGTTGCATTCCGAGTGCTTTTAATAGTTGTATGCTATTGGGAATGGGGAGTGGTTCGAGGTTCATTGTTAGGTTAATTCGGCCGAAAAATGCGGTACTTTTCAAAATGTTTTCTTCAATCCAAGTAGAAACAGATCCGCAAAATACAAGCAGCATATGCATGGTTTGTTTGTCCCACCAGACTTTGAGTTTGGGAATAAAACTAGGATCTTTTGATCCCATCCATGAAATCTCATCAAAAAGAATTACATCTCCTGGTTGAAGATAAAGACTTAGATGCTCAAAAGCATCACTCCAATTGTGAAAAGTGAGCGGTGGAATTTTGAGCATGAATGCAAATTGTCGAGCAAAATGATCTCTCTGTTCTTGTGCGCTCATGCCGTTTTCTGGGGCAAGGCCTGCAAAACTCCAAAATCTTTTGGTTCCTGATAGTTTGGCAAATTCTGCTATCAGTCTACTTTTGCCAATTCTTCTGCGGCCTTTTACAACGACAATGGCAGGCTTTTGTTTTTTGTATAAAGATTTTAATCGTGCTAATTCAGAGTTGCGGCCAACAAATGCAGAGTTGAACATAAAGACCTTTTTATGCTTGAAATATCTTTTAAGCATATTTTGAGCAGAATCGTAAGTCAATTAAAAATGCTCAAAACGATATTTTTTGGTTTTTGAGAAGCTATAAAAATTTGTGGAAAATGATTATTACATCCTGTTTAGCTTCAATTTTCATAAATTTTTTGTAATGTGGTATGATTGATCATGTTTAGTAAGGTTATACTCGCTTGACGAAAGGAACCAGAAGTTATGAATGCCGTATTAAATCCAACAGTTGAGCTTGCACGAAAATTGATCTTGAAGCAGTTTCCTGAATTTAGTCATCTGCCAGTTAGCAATATTGAAAAACAGGGGCATGATAATCGTACGTTCAGACTTGGGTCAGAATTACTCATTCGTATGCCAATAGCCGAAGACTATGCATTAAAAGTTCCAAAAGAACAAGAACTACTGCCGCAATTAGCAAAATATTTAAGCGTTAACATTCCTGTTCCTATCAAAATGGGCAAACCTTCAACAGATTATCCATATCCATTTTCTATATGCAAATGGTTGCCTGGCAAAAGTATCAATCTTTTGACTTTAACCGAGCAAGAAAAAGAACAGCTTGCATATGATGTGGCTCAGTTTTTAAAGAAACTACAAACGATTAAAGGACTAAAAGAGCTTTTGCCAGGTCAACATAACTGGTGGCGTGGTGATCATGTTAGTGTGTACGATCAAGGGGCCCGAAAACAGATTCAAGAACTTGCTGGGATTATCGATGTAAATCAGGCCTTAGAATTATGGAATCAGGCCTGCGCGACGAAATGGAACAACGCTCCCGTCTGGATTCATGGTGATGTTGCAATCGGGAACTTATTGATGGATGATGGCAAACTTTCTGCTGTGATTGATTTTGGTGGTGCAGCGATCGGAGATCCTGCATGTGATCTTGTTATTGCATGGACATATTTCTCTCGAAAATCACGTCAAATTTTTATGAGTGAAATGAATATGGATTCTGATACATGGCTTCGTGCACGTGCGTGGGTATTATGGAAAGCAACATATGAATTGTGTCAAATCGCAGAGAAAAATAGTTCGGCTGCGCAGATACAAAAAAAGATTATTGAGGATGTGATGAATTGATAAAGAGGTTGCTGTTTTTGACAAAAATAATGAATTACAATAGACTATAAATGCCTTGTTATTTATATATTTAATAAATTTTAGCGAAATAATGCTTATTAAGATTATCAACGCTTTAACTACTTTTATTTTGATGGTACTGAGTTTTGGCATGCAGAACACAAGTGCGGAACCATTTTTGTTCGATGAATTAAACGAAGAGTTACATAATTTTGTTATAAAAAAGCCACAATTTTTAAAAGCTTCTGATGGTGTAAAGTTAGCGTATTATTCATTTGTGCCGACTGCACCAAAAGCTGTGGTTATTTTTTATCATGGTGCTGGATTTTATAGCAGTGCATTGTATCAATCATTTGCACAGCAATTAGTTCGTGAAAACATTGGTTGTTATCTTTTTGATATTCGAGGACATGGTTATTCTCAAGGTCCTCGAGGCGATGCGCCTGCAGTTACTCAGGTTTGGGATGATGTGACAAGAGCGATTAATGTTGTGAATAAGCAACATCCGGAAACTGCATTGTATGTGGGCGGGCATTCTTCAGGTGCTGGCATGATACTCAATTATAGTAACTATAATCACCATCAATTGGTGAAAGGATATGTATTGATTACACCTTATTTAGGTAGGAATTGCGGCGCTATTAAAAATCATTTTGATCAAACAACTTCATTTATAAAAAGTGTAAGTGTGTGGAAGTTTATTGTGAATGCATTGACGGGAGGTTTTTTTTGTGGGCATAGTCCTGCGGTCTTTTTTAACTATCCTCAAGCGCTGCTTAGGATTGATCCAAAAATTGTTCCAAGTTATTCAGTTACTATGACCACGGCAACCTCACCGGAAGACCCAAAGGAATTATTTAAAACTTTAGACAAATCCTTTTTATTGGTTGTTGCTTCAGATGATGAACAGTTTATTCCAGAAAAACTAATCGAATATAAAAAATTCGCTGCAAATGAAATTCAAGCCTCTTCTGTTGCACAGATAATTCCCAAAGCAACTCACCTTGGTAGTATGTTAAAATCAGCTTCGTTATGTGCAGATTTTGTCAAATCATTTAGTTCATTTTAAATATTCTGTTGCCTTTAATCTATACAAAACATGCAGCGACAGCTTATGATCAACTGGAAGTTTTGGATGGGAAAAGGCGCCCTTCAAATCCCGTTTTAAACCGATTTTTTCCATGACTCGAATAGAACGGATATTGGCAGGGACGGTAAATGAGACTATTTCTTGCAGTTTGCACTTTTTAAACCCATAATCTAATGATGCTTTTGCAACTTCAGTTGCATAGCCTTTTTGCCAATATTGTGATCCTAGTCGCCAACCAATTTCAACGGCAGGTGTAAATGGAGCTGGCCAGTCTGTATAATTAAGGCCAACAAAACCTATCAGTTGATCAGTTTCTTTGAGTTCTGTTGCCCATAAAGTATAGCCATGTTTTTCTTGATGTTGGTTAACGGCTGGAATAAAATCATTAACTTGCTGCATGGTTAACGGACCACGTAAAAATTCAAGGACTTTTGGATCTTGGTTGATGTGAAAATATGGTTCAGCGTCTTTCTGTTCCCAAGTTCTTAAAATCAGCCTCTCTGTTTCAATAATAATCGCCATCTTGTTTCCATTATTTTAAATATACTTTTTGGTTTGGGTTATTCCTGCTGACTTGAAGTTTGTCAGTGTATCAATTTTCAAATAATCTCTAAAATACCCAGGGCTTACGCATGAAAAATTTTACTGAGAGATTTAATCAAATGTTTAAAAGACATGCAGTTTTTGCGCATGATACCTTTTAAAGATTGCTCAGGTTTATCCTTGATTTTTTGAATGACGTTGAGGGCCCATTTTCGCATGATAGCGATATTTTCAGAGGCATTATCATTGCGAATACAAGATTTATCCTCGTTAAATACAACATCTAAACGCCAATGGAGTTTATTTTCTATGCCCCAGTGTGCGCGAGCTGCCTTGTTAAAGCGTTCTGCGTTTCGATCCAAAGATGAGATGTAAAACCTATTTTCAGTATAAGTTTTTTCTTTTTTAGTGACCGTAGAAACAATTATTCCGATCGAACGTAATGATGGCCATTGATGGGTATTGATAAGCCACTGAATGTCATCAATAACATATGCTGTTCGTTGTTCAATTCTCTCATGACCTTTAGTAATATCTGTGTAAGAGTCAGCCTGTTCCAATAATTCAGAGTCTTTGAAATAATCCTTGATATCTTGATGTAAGTTGCCTTGATTTCCTTTAATTGCAATGAGATAATCACCGCCTTGCTGGACAATCTGAGTGCAGATTTCTCGTTGTGCTCCAATTGCATCAACGGTTACTATTCTTTCGTGTAAATCAAGCAGTTTTAATAACTCTGGTATTGCAGTAATTTCATTTGATTTGGCCTTCACTTTATGTTGCGCTATCACCATCTGATTTGCTTCGCACCACGCAGAAACTATGTGTAAAGGCTTTTCCTTTCCACTGTTACGTATTGTTTTGCCATCGATACTTACAAGACTCATTTCTTGAGGTATCGTTACAATGCTTGCAGTGAACGAGTGAAAAGCGTCTACAAACTCTTCTGGCCTTATCTGATCCCATAATCTTTGATATGTATCATGACTTGGCACACCTCCCGGAAAATCAAAATACTTTGCAAGCTCTTCTTCATGTCCCTCTACAAATGCTTCTATTCCACTGAAACTATCTATCCCACATAAAAATGCTAATAGCGTCGTTCCAATCAACATTTCTAATGGATGCTTCTTGTTCCTATCTGATCTTGGGTCTTTTATCTCTTCAAAGTATTCCAGTAAGCTTTTTTGCATAATAATACCTTTTTTAGTACTATTATCTCTTTTTTATCCTTTCTTTACTAGCTTTTTCATGCGTAAGCCCTGCTAAAATACCATATTTCATTGAGTTTTGCATCATTCAGAGGTACAATGATTACATCGCTAACTTTTTTTAACAAGGGTAATTGTATTGATTTCTGATTTAATTTCCAATGAGATGATATGCTCATTTTTGCAAACAACCTATGCAGTTGATGTCAAGCATGTAGCACGCCTTAATTTGGGAGCCGATTTAGATACACAGGTCTATCAGGTCAAGACAAATTCAATGTGTGATTATTTTTTTAAATTAAGAAAAGAAAACGCCTTTCATGAATCAAGTGTGACCATTCCCAAATATCTTTCTGATTCAGGATGTAAAAATGTTATTGCACCAGTAGAAACGATAGATCAAAAACTTTGGTCATCATTAATGGGATTCAAGGTTATTTTATATCCATTTATTAATGGAAAAAATGCTATTGAAAGAACATTTTCAAATGAACAGATGGTAGAATTTGGCATAAGTATAAAAAAGCTGCATAGTGTCAATATACCAACTGACATGGCAGCGGTAATTCCGAAGGAAGAATTTTCAGAAAAATGGTGTACCATTTTAAAATCATCGATTCAATATATCGAGCAAAATATTTTTGAAGACGTAGCTTTACACAAAACAGCGGTATTTTTAAAAGAAAAAAGCATTCAAATACAAAACATTATTGAGCGTACCAAACAACTTGCTGATGTGTTGCAAAAACAGAATCTACCATATGTTTTATGCCATGCAGATCTTCATAAATGGAATCTACTTGTTTCTGAAACAGGGTGCGTTTTTATTGTCGATTGGGATACGTTGATTTTTGCACCAAAAGAACGGGATCTCATGTTTATTGGTGCAGGTATTGAGCCAGATCAAAGCAACATTGATAAAGAATCAGAACTATTCTATCATGGATACGGCAAAACAGATGTGAATCATAATGCAATTGCATATTATCGATATGTCCGTATCGTTGAAGATATAGCGATCTATTGTCAACAGATTTTTTTCTCAAATGATGATATAAAGCTTAAATTAAAAGCATTCGAGTATCTAGCTTCAAACTTTTTGACAGGTCGTACTGTTGAGAAAGCTTATGAATCTGACACATTAATATAGGGATCAAGTTTAAAAGGTAAAGATTAATGAAGAATAAAGAGTTATTGTCGCTTAAAAATGTTGGCAAAGCCGTTTTGCAGGATCTTGAGCTTCTTGGTGTTCATTCAATAGAACAACTGAAAACACAGGATCCAGATGATCTTTTTGAAAAACTACAAAAAGTAACTGGGTCAAAACAGAATCCATGCGTTTGGGATGTATTTGCAGCGATAATTCATCAAGCAAATACCGGTAATGCTTTGCCTTGGTGGTATTTTTCAAAATTGCGTAAAAAATCATAGGATAAACATTCCATAAGTGGATTTTTTACGCGGTCTATTTGCTTTTCAGTGCTACTCGTGACTATTCTTAATGATGTTTTAATTTAACTTTGCATGCGTTTTCTGCGTATTTCAATGCTATAACCAAATAATTTTGTTTTATACAGATAAAATTGTCAAAGCAGCTTGATTGTTTCATTAAATCAAAAGCGCAAAGCGATGGCGGTTTTAAAATATATCGATATCCTGGAAGGCACGTTTATGGTTCGTGTTTTGCGGCCTTGGTTTGAAAATATTGCCAAAAGGCAGGTAAAATCACCGAAACTCTATATTCGTGACTCGGGAATTTTGCACGCGTTGCTTTCAATTGCGCAGCCTGAAGCGTTGTATGTGTACCCAAAACTTGGTGCGTCGTGGGAAGGCTTTGCGCTGGAAGCGATCATCAACCAGTATGAGTTGCAGTCGCACGATTGCTTTTTTGGTCGACTCAGGGTGGTGCGGAGCTTGATCTTTTTACTATCAAAAATGGGAAAAGGTTAGGATTTGAATTCAAATACACCGATTCGCCCAAAATTACCAGGTCAATGCACGTGGCCTTGCAAAACCTTGCGTTGGACCATCTGTATGTCGTCTGGCCACACGATCAGACATTTTCCCTGGCTGAAAATATCACTGTGATTGGATTAAAAAACCTGCAGCCAGTTTGATGAATTGAATCTTTTTTGATTTAAGGGTTGAGGACCAGATTACTGTTTTGGGCAGTTGGAGTTTGATGGTTTGATGCAGCATCAATTTTTGCTGTTTGTTTCTTTCGCTTTTCTTTGTACGCCTGATACCATTTTTTGCAGGTGGTTACGACACAATAACCAGCAGTCAAAACGGTTGCTGTGATCAATGAGTCGCCGACCGGGGTTTTTGCCGCTAAGTATGCAAAATGTTTTTCAGATGGCAACAAACCAAACAGTTTCATTGACAGCCATGTTTTTGGTGCAGCGGCAAATGCGCCAGGTTCATTTAAAAGGACGTGTACGCCATGTTTGAAGTTTCTTGCACGTTTGAACTTCGAAGGGTAGATTGAATTTCTTTTTAACATATGAATACCTTGTTTATCATGGTTTTCAAAGTAATGCATGTAAGCAACTTGAGCAATTTCAAGTTTTTCTTTAATCGGAATATTTGGATTTTTGATAACATTCATGTCTGCGCTTGTTTCTTGAATATGCGAAAGCATTATGTTAAATGGATTTTTAGTGTTTTCAAGAGAGTTTGATAGAATGATACCATCTAAAAGATGCCCGTATTCGTGAAGTAAACCTGCGGCTATTTCTGTATCTGAGCATGTTTTTAAGGAATCTTTAAAAAGAATCTTAATTAGAGGAAGAAATGCTTCCTTTTTTCCACACAATCCAATTTCAATAGCTACATCAGATGGTGTATCTGAATTTTTTATGGTAAACTGAACCTGTTTTGTATTGATACCTAATTTTTCTGCAATATTCAAAATCCGTTCTAAAAATTCTGGCTCACCTCCATCTTTATGCAGAATATTAAACCGTTTTATTTATGTGCCAAGAAAACCACGGTCTTTTAAGGCCGTGGATGAATTGGTACCATAAATAAAAGAATGAAAACAAATACGAAAATAGGAATAAAGTAAATCAGGGGTAATGCAAAACTGTTTATCATTTTCAATCCTTGAAATAGAGATTAGGTGAAACATATAAAACCAGTTATTCTAATTATTTTACCATAGTTTTTGTAAGATTTAAAGTATAAAAAATGAGATTCGATGAGTTTCAAAACCAGGTGCCATGGTGAATTTCCATGGCACCTTTTTAAAATTTTTAAATAGATGAGTGTTATTCTTTTGTGTTAGCTTGTTTTTGTGCCCACATATACCCTATATCATAAAAACTTCGGTTGCGATATAAAGCCCTTGCAACCGACCACGCCCACCCAAGTCCAGGGCGAGATTTTTTGTAATCTTCTTGGCCTCTTAAAAATTCCTCTTTCCACGTTCTACTCTGTCTATAGTAACCTTTATTTGTAGGATTGTTTTTCGCTAACTTTGCCATGTTCTTCTTCAAATGGCAGTTTTTTTGATCATCGGCTATCATCCGTTTACCGTTTGTCGTCTGCTTATAAATTAAATTGTTCTTCCAGGATTCTTGAGTGGAGTTAAGCTCTTTCTCAGTTGCTTTGTCAAACTCAAAATTGATGCAATCGGCAATCATCTTTACCTTATCCTTCAAAAAAGCCTCTTCTCCTAGCTCAGAAGCTTTAAGCTTAAAAAACGTTTCAAGGTTAGGGGTGTGGTAGCAAAATTTTGTTGCTATATTGACCGTTTCTTTGATTTCTGCGTACGATGGTTCGTAGCATTGTGTAGCAAAAACGGTTAAAAAGATAAGCAAAACCGAATTTTTAATATGCATAGATAATCCTTATTTTAAAACAGATGTTTTTATTTTTCTCATATAAGTTTGAGGTTTTTTGCTCAAAATGTCAAAAAAACAGGCAAAAGCGGAGCAGTTTGTAAAAAACGAATTCTTGCGTATAATTTTTCTTAAACCTATGAATGAGTGCGCGATGATCAATGGTAATGATGCTAAAAATAAACTTTTTCTGATCGATGCTTCAGCTTTTTTGTATCGTGCATATTACGGATTGAAACCTTTACATACCTCAAAAGGGGTGCCTGTTCAGGCAGTCTATGCGTTTATTAGAATGATTAAAAAGCTTGCAGAAACACTTTCAATGCACCAACTGATAATTGTGTGGGACAGCAAGGGCAAAACGGAACGGCATGAGCTGTTTGCTGAATACAAGGCAACACGACAAGCACCACCGGATGATCTGTTTGTTCAAAAGGATTACATCAAGCGATTTATCGAGCTTGCCGGCATCTGCGCGGTGGAAAAAGAGGGCATAGAAGCTGACGACATTATGTATTCATTGGCGCTTGATGCAACGGACAAGTGGAACATGTCTGCGGTACTGGTTACGTCAGATAAAGACATGCAGCAGGCGTTGCAAGATGCTATTATTATGTATGATCCACTCAAAGAGGTTTTTATTGATCAGAAACTGTTTTTTGAAAAACATGGCTTTCAATCAGAAAGAGTTACTCTTTTTTATGCGCTCGTTGGTGACAGTTCGGACAACATTCCTGGTGTTGCTGGTATTGGCAAGGTTACTGCAACGGAGTTGGTGGCTCAGTATGAAAACATGGACGAGCTTTACAAAAATATAGAAAAACTGAAACCAAAAGTAGCTAATGCGTTGCTTGCACATAAAGCTAATGCCTATCTGAGCTTAGAGCTTTTCACTCTGCGTTACTATCAGATCATGTTACCAAAAAGTGATTACAGTTTTAACATCACACAGCTTGCAGGTGCAATGCCATTATTTGTTGAGCTTGAGTTTCATTCGCTTGTAAAACAGTTTCAAGCAACCGATCAAAACTTAAGTTTATTTGGTTTACATACGCAATCAATCTCAGATCCTACGGCTTTTGAAAAAAAGCTTGAGTTTTGGAAAACAAAAAAACTGATCACCGTGCTTGATGAAAAGCAGCTTGTACTGCTTGTTGAGCAAATAAAAGCAAAAAGAGAATGCGCAGTTGACACTGAAACTGATGGCAAACATCCGTTACTGAGCCAGTTGGTTGGTGTTTCGCTTGCAACCGATGATGATTGTGCATACTATATTCCCTGTCACCATGAAACAGACCAGCAGATTCCGTATGAGATTGTCATAAAACATGTAAAGCCATTGTTAGAAGATCCTGCCATTAAAAAATATATGCATAATGCCAAATTTGACATGCTTGTATTCAAAACTCATGGTGTTGAAATTAAAGGCTTGGAACTTGATACCATGATTGCGGCGCGCTTGGTAAATCCGGAGTGGCAAAAAATTGGGCTCAAAGTGTTGTCTGAAAAATATTTTCAAGAAGCAATGCTTACGTTTGATGAGGTCGTTGCGAGTCAAAAATATGATACCTTTGCACAGGTTCCCATGCAAATGGCGACTCTTTACGCGGCCGCTGATGCGATGCAGACACAAAAACTGGTACCGCTTTTATTGCAAGCATTAAGCGATCAGAATGAGCTTGAATATTATACAACAGTTGAGCATCCACTTGTTTCGATCTTATGCCAGATGGAATGCGAGGGCATACTGATTGATCTTCAAGTTTTAAAAGAGCTTGGAGTAACAATAACAGAGCTTTTACAAAAGACTTCAGAACATATATTTTCTTTTGCGAATGAGCCATTTAATCTCAATTCGCCAAAACAGGTAGAACAGTTTTTATTCAATCAATTGCACCTTCCCCCGCAAAAAAAGCTTTCAAAGAGTGGTAGTTATTCAACTGATCAGGGTGTGTTGCAACAGCTAGAGGAACTACATCCTGTCATTAAACTTATGTTGCAGTATCGAGAATTGGCTAAAATTCAAAATACGTATGTTGAGAGTTTACCTCTGGCTGTAAATCCAAAAACAGGGCGAATACATACATCTTTTAGTCAAACCATTGTCGCAACAGGGAGATTGTCAAGTTCTGAGCCGAATTTACAAAATATTCCTGCTTCTGGCCTTGGACTAGAAGTACGAAGGGCGTTTATCGCATCGCCTGGAAAAATGCTGATTAGTGTGGATTATTCACAGATTGAACTGCGTGTGCTTGCATATATGACGCAAGACAAAGCGCTATTAAAAGCATTTGATGAAAAGATAGATATTCATGCAATGACTGCTGCCGGTATTTTCAAAACTACTATTGATCAGGTTACCTCTGAACAAAGGCAGATTGGAAAACGAATTAATTTTTCTATTTTATATGGACAGGGTGCGCATAGTCTTTCAAAAGAGCTTAAAATTTCACATACTAACGCGCAACTGTATATTGATGGGTACTTTGCTCATTGTGCGTCTGTGCGCGAGTGGATGGACACTGTTATTGCACAGGCTCAAAAAGATGGATATATAAAAACATTTTGGGGCAGAAAAAGATATATTGCCAATATTAATCAAAAAAATAAGAACTTATACCAAGAAGCCTGTCGCGTAGCGGTTAACAGTGTTATTCAAGGAACTGCCGCTGATATTGTTAAAAAAGGTATGATAGCATTAGATTTAGGAATTAAAAAATCAAAAACTGATATTAAAATGTTATTACAGATTCATGATGAGTTAATACTGGAAACGCCTTTGACATGCATGGTTGAAGCTCAATCGATTATCGAAGAGTCCTTAAAAAGTCCCGTTCAATCATGGAATATACCATTTGAAGTTACATTTAAAATGGGCCATAATTGGAAAGAGGTGAGTAAGTAAATTTTTTTCTGCATGAAATCGGCTTGACTTTTTTGAATAAGATGGAATAATGTCGAAAGAGGCAATGTAAGACTCGTTCATTTCGGATAGTAATCAGAATTTTTAAAACTTTGAAGGAAGTGCGGTGGCAACAAGTAAATCTGGTGGTTCTACACAGAATGGTCGCGATAGCGAAAGCAAACGTTTAGGCGTTAAGATCTTTAGTGGAGAGAAAGTTACAGGGGGTGAAATACTTGTAAGACAGCGTGGTACGAACTTCCATCCTGGTAGTGGTGTTGGTAGGGGTGGTGATGATACCTTGTTTGCTATAGATGAAGGATCTGTCCGTTTTCACTATGGACGAAAAGGGCGCCGTTATATTTCGATTATACCTTTACCTTAAAAAAAAATTTATTTAGAAATTTTCGTATGATTTTCATGGAAACCATACAGAAGTAAGTGGAGAAGTCGTGATTCAATTTATTAAATATCGTGCGGTTGTTGCGTTTGGTTCATTCCTTTTTTTGGGTGCTTTTTGCGTTATGGCGGTTCGTCAATATCTTGACAGGGGTATAGTTTTTTCTTACAGCATCGACTTTACCGGCGGTACACAGGTTCTTTGCAAGGCTAATGTTCCTGTCAATGTAGATGATTTGATGAATGCATTGTCTACTAATGGATGGCTTAATGCGGATGTGCGGTTATTTGAAAATAATGAATTCATGGTGAAGGTACAAGATTTCTCGAATAATCCAAAAGGTCTTGCAGAAAAAATACGTACAGTATTAGAACCCGTTGTGCAAGGGCCTTTAGAAATTCTTCAAACAGAAGGTGTTGGTGCAGCAGTTGGTGAAAGTCTGAGGACTAAGTCTTTCAAAGCGATTCTGATATCCCTTTTAGCTATGCTTTTGTATATAGCATTCCGTTTTTGGTCTGTGGCTTTTGCTCTTGGTGCAGTGTTTGCACTCTTGCATGATTCTATAGCGATGCTTGCAATGTTGTTTTTTTTCGACAAAGAGATATCAATGAATGTTATTGCAGCAATTTTGGCTGTGTTAGGTTATTCAATCAATGATACGATTGTTATTTTTTCAAGAATTAGACAGGATCTAGCGCGTAGGAAGAATCAGGACTTAGCTGACGTTGTCAATGAAAGTATAAACCGTACCTTGACGCGCACAATTTTGACAAGTTTGTCAACTATATTGCCTGTGCTTGCAATGTTTTTATTTGGCGGAAAGGCGTTGCATACATCTTCATTTGCGCTTTTAGTGGGCATACTTTTTGGTACTTATTCGTCTATCTATATTGCAAGTCCAATTATGATGTTATTTTATCGTGAGCCACGATAAAATAGGTTTTTTTGATTTTGGTTATGTTGGGTAATACTTTCAAAAAAATGTTTAGTATTTTTTTCTAGATTTTGATATTTAAAATTCACCTTATCGATGTTTCGCGTAAGATTGCAGGAGTTTGCATAATGTTTGTATGTTCAAACAGTAGGAGTTGGTGTGATAAGTGAAAAAGAGAAAGAAGTGGGAACTTTTGAAGGTTCTTCAGAAGTATCTGCGCAACAATCTGTTGTTGATCATCCCAAGGATGAATCAGCTGTTCATCAATTGGCGCTAGTACAAAAAACCGAACCGGTTACTACTGAAAAAGCTGCTGATTTAGGTGCTCATAATGAAACTGATTATGCTGTTAGACCTCATCAAGGTAATAGCTCAGGCAGAAATCAATCAGGTAATGTACGACGTCGTTCGCCAAGATCTTACCAAGAACGTAATGAGCAGCGCCCGCGTCATGTTACACATCAATCACAAAATACTGCTGATGGTCAATCTCAAGATAAAGGTGGATCTGCACAGCAAGCAACCTTTAATGACAATCGACCTTTTGAAGAACGTTCATTAAATGAGCTTATAGGATACGCGCGAAAACTTGGTATTGTAGGTTCAACTTTGAAAAGCAAAATTGAACTTATTGAAAGAATTAAATATGTTCAAGCTCATCCAGATTTGGAAATGGAAGTTGAGGGGGTATTAGAAAAACTGCCTGATGGATTTGGGTTTTTGCGTTCAGCTCATTATGATTATGTATCTGGTCCTGATGATGTGTATGTTTCACCATCACAAATTAGAAGATTTAATTTGCGACCTGGTGATATGATTAATGGGGTTATTAGAAAACCAAAAGAGGGTGAAAAATATTTTGCACTACTTAAGGTCAATAAAATTAACTATCAGGATCCAGCCTCACTTATCGATAGGCCACATTTTGAAAGACTAAGCCCTTTGCATCCTTCTAAAAAATTTAATTTAGAGCATGAACCTACAAAATTTGCAACCAGAATCATGGATCTTTTTACACCAGTTGGTAAAGGTCAACGTGGTTTAATTGTTGCCCCACCCAAAGTGGGTAAAACTCTTCTTGTAAAAGAGTTTGCACAAAGTATTATCGCAAATCATCCTGAAGTATTTTTGATTGTGTTGCTTGTAGATGAACGTCCTGAAGAAGTTGCTGATATGGAACGAACGGTAAAAGGTTTTACCGCTGAAGTGATCAGTTCTACGTTTGATGAATCTGCAGAAAGACATGTGCAGGTTGCAGAAACGGTTCTTGAAAAAGCAAAACGGCTTGTAGAGTGTGGTAAAGATGTTGTGATTCTTTTAGATTCTTTGACCCGTCTTGCCCGTGCTTATAATACCATTGCGCCTGCCTCCGGTAAGATATTGACTGGTGGTATTGATGCGAATGCATTACAGCGTCCAAAACGTTTTTTCGGGGCAGCGCGAGCAACTGAAGAAGCTGGATCTTTAACAATTATGGCTACTGCTATGATTGATAATGGTTCGCGAATGGATGAAGTGATTTATGAAGAGTTTAAAGGTACGGGAAATATGGAAATGCATATGACGCGTAAACTATCTAATAAAAGAATTTTCCCTGCCTTTGACCTTTTAATCTCTGGTACGCGTCGTGACGATCTGTTATATCCTGAAGAGGATTTAAATCGTGTATGGATTTTACAAAAATTTTTATCCAATATGAATACAATCGAAGCGATGGAATTTTTGATTGAAAAGATGAAAAAGCACAAAGTAAATCGCGATTTTCTGGATTCTATGAATAAAAAAGATGATAAAAATACCCAAAATAGCAATAATATTTAAATGAACTGTTGTTTGTTTGTTTGCTGTGCTTTGAGGATGTATTAGCTACGTATTAATCATATCCATTGTTTTACGTTCATGTTTGCTAATCTGAAGGGATGGAGCGCAAGTGAAGCGGGTTTTTATCGACTTAGTTGTAGTTCCCTTGTCAGGAAGGCAAGCTATCCTTAAAGATAAAAATGGTAGGATAAAACTTTTCTTAAAAAGCCCTCCTGAGGGAGGGAAAGCTAATTGCGAATTAGTAAAATATATCGCAGGTATTTTGGGCCTTGTCCAACAAGATGTGTCGATTGTAAATGGAGCGACCTCTCGGAAAAAAAGGATAGCGGTTGCAACTCCGTTGACTTTAGAAGTAGTGTTACAGTTATTGGGTATTGAAAACCAGATCAAACTTTTATAAGGATAGTTGCAGATGCCTTATTATAAATGGAGGGGTCTTACAGTTCAGGGAAAGACCAAGAATGGTTATCTGTTTGCTCAGTCGGTGCAACAGCTGGATGAAGAGCTTTTTAAGATGCATATTGCGTTACTTGGTGCAAAAGACACTTCATGGCTTATGTTTCAATGGTCGATTACATCACAGGACAAAGCAGATGTTTTCATGCTTTTGAATGAATTATTAGAATATGGTCTGCATATTACCGATGCATGCCTAATGATAGGACGACAGTCTCAAAATCCTAAAATACAGGAAGTATTTTTAGGTGTAAGTCAAAAACTGTCTGATGGGTTATCAATTTACGAAGCATTGAAGTCGTATACATTTTTTTTTGATTCTTTTGCATGCCAAGCTTTTTTTGTTGGACAAGAGACAAATAATATGCAGGTTGTATGTAAGTTACTTGCAGCATATTATCAAACACAAGCGAATTTTCATAAAAAAATATACAATGCGCTCATGATGCCTCTAGTAACAGCAGTTTTTCTTTTAATAGTGGCATTTATGTTTTTCTTTTTCTTTGTGCCACATATTGCACATATATTTAAAAGTATGCGTATAACCTTGCCTACATCAACGCAATACATGATTCAGCTCAGTGCGTGGCTGCATGATGTTTCACATTTGTTGATGGTTTTGAGCATGTCTGTTTTGATCGTAATACTGATCTATTTTGTGAGGCAATCAAAACAATATAAAGCAGTGAAAGAGTTTTTGCTATTACGCCTTCCGTTTTTACGTCTGATTAAGCATGCATATGATCAGGCGCAATTTTTTTCTTTTCTTGGTGTGCTGCTTCAAGCAGGTATCAAAGTTGATCAAGCTGTCTATATGATTGCCAATATGGTTGATAAAGATACGAAGTTGCATGTGAGCCTGCAAAAGATTTCATTGCAATTACAAAGTGGCAGGTCGCTATCATTTGCATTAGCACAACATCTAGAACTGTTTACGCTTCATCAAATAATGGTCATTCGCATTGCCCAAGAGACCAATACAGTTGGCTCTGCCAGTCAAAAAATTGGAAGCAGTACCTTTTCATATTTAGATCAACTGTTAAATAGGATAGTTTTTTTGATTGGCCCAACCTTATTAATAGTATTGGGGCTTTGTATCGCGTTATTAGTTTTTGGTATTTACAGTCCACTGATGCAGCTTTCGTTTACCGTTGGTCAGTGAAGGTGTAATAGCTCCTCTGACTTGAATATCCATGCGAGTCTTGCCGCATAACTTGGATACCGAGAAGCCTTATTTTCAGCATGTAAAGCTTGCCAGAGGTTTGATTTCAAACCATGCATAGTCGAATGTGCTTCATCGATATACACGTGCAATGCTAAGAATCTTTTTGCTTGGTCAATATAGTTTTTACGATCTTTTTCGGTAACTTTTAAAAATTGTGAGTGCAAAGGCAAAAGATCAGCTACAAATTCCTGTTTCCTTTGCCAGTCATTAAACAGATCAAAGATCTTTTCATCTGGCTTGAATAACATGTTTAACTCTTGCGCATAAGCAGTTTGAGCAATTTGACCAGATGCTAACTGTATTATGCTGCGTGAAATCAGAAAATCTAAATCAGGATTTTTTGATTCAAGGCCATGCTATTTTGCGCTACAGGTTACATACTGCATGGCTACATGAAGCTCTGGTTCATGTGGTACTATGTATATCTCTGGAACAATATCCCCTGGCTCATTTTGGCTAAATTCTATTTTGTAGGTTGTTTCATCGTAATCGTAGCGATTGATAATTTTTTTGATCTGTGTCAACCATGGATGGTCTGTTGGCGCATCAGGAAATTCATACACAGCGATTTCGGTTGCGCGATCAAACGAACGTAACAGGTTCATACCAATCTCTTTTATCTCTTCTGTGTTTTGCTGGAGGAGACCTGTAGCCTCGTTTAAATATGCGTTTTTTGCTTCGTCTTGACGCAATAGTGCATACTGAATCAGCTCATCAATGTTATTATATTCTGAAAGTTGACTGTACAAAGCTGAAGCGGGTTCTTGGAGTGCTTTTTGTACCTGATTGGTAAACTGTTCAAGTTGTTCAGGATACGGAATAATTGTAGTTTGATAATTTTCAAGTTCGACCTGCGTAGCACGCATCGCGTGTACGAATATAATACAAAAAACTGTTTTAAAAAAAGTAGATTTAAACATGTTTAGTTCCTTCTATTTTTGATTTAAAAGCTCATAGATTCGCATTGCATATGCGAACTGAATGTAAGGCATTATAAAAAACTCTGTTGAGTCATCGTCTTCTTCCCATACTGGAGCATAATCTTTGCAGATGTACTGTGTCATGAAAGTTGATGCATACAAGCTTATTTTTGCAAAATCGATTAGCTCTTTTTTTGTACAAGTATACTGCAGCTTTTTGAACATATAGATATGTGCGTGTAATTTTTCTGTTCTCATGAGTGAATACAATTTTTTTGTGATTTCAGCTGGCCATTCAAATTTAGTATTCTGTTTTCTGATTTTGTATTCAATAAAGTTCATTAAATAGTAAGTTTCATGATGTTTTAATAGAATATGTGCAAACAAAGGTAAAATTATAGAGGGAAACAATGATATGTTTTTAAAAGTAAGATCGAAGTATGGTAAAACCATTTTATAAATATAAGAGGTATCGTCTCGATTAACATATGCGTCAAAAAAAAATTCAAACATGGGCCAAAATCTGATCGATACATAGCGATGATCTATTCCACAGAGATCCATGAGTTTTAAGATATATGGAGCTCTTTTATTTTGATCATGCACAACAGCTTTGGAATCAATAGTTTTGTAAGTAAGATTCTTTTGCTTTTCATATTCATTTTTAAATTCTGTTGCGGTTTCTTCGTCATAGTTTGCGATTAAAAATGTTTCAATCTCATTGCATAGTTCATCTTTGAGTTGATTTTCTTTTTTTTGGATTGTGCCCACCAGCTCGTCAATGGTTTTGTATTCTTGTAGAGTTTTCCAGAGGTTTGAGTTCGAATTTTTTAAACTTTTTTGTAAGTTATTTTGTAACTCGTCAAGATCCATATGAATTACTATTTCTCTAGGAACACAGATTGAGCTCTTATCGTCACTAAATACTTCAAAATAGGCCGTTGTTTTTCCGTCTGTTACGCAAGGGCCTCCATTAATGATATATTTTGCACATTCTTTCACTGTTTCTACAAAAGTATACAATTTTGAAAGCCATGGCTCTGCAAAAGCATCATGTGCAAAATTTGTGATTAATATACAGCTGAAAAAAAGTTTTTTACTATTCATTTTGTGATACCGTTTCATTTTAATCTGTTTCCTTCTATTTTTGATTTAAAAGCTCATATATTCGCATTGCATATGCAAACCGAATGTAATAGGTATGATAAGCTTCAGTTGAATCATTGTCTTCTTCCCACAATGGACTGCGGTGTGTATAATCACGATTAATATGGGCAACTGACCAATATAAACTTTCTTGTATAAAACTATTCAAAATTTTCTTTGAAACTTTACCTTGCAGTTGACAAAACATACATAGGTCTGCATGAAGCTCTTGTGTGCGTAAAAGTAAGGCATATTTTTTGAAAAGTTCAGGTGGCCATTCAAACTTGGCGTTACGTTTTTTTAATTTAGCCTCAAGAAAATGTACCAAATGTTTGGTATCAGGATGTTTCAATAAAATGTGTGAACATTCATGTAAAACTACAAAAGGTAAAAAAGATACATTTTTAAAATACAGGTTTCCGTACGGAAGGTTTATTTCGTAATCATTTAATTCACTGTGTTTTTGAGCTTGGCCATTGCCCCATGGAATAGTATCTTTAAATCTGATTGATACATATTTTGGGTCAATACCACAGAGCTTGATAATTTTTAAAATATATGGGGTTGTTGGACTGAGCTCATGAATGACATTTTTAGGGTTAGTCGTTTTATAATTGCGCAACTTGAGACATTCGGCCTCATTTTTCAGTTCTGTTGCGATCTCTTTGTCGTAGTTTGCGATTAAAAATGCTTCAACGTCATGGAAAAGCTCATCTTTCAATTGGGTTTCTTTTTTGTCAATTGCTGCTACAACCTCCTTGACCGTTTTGTATTCTTGCAGTGTTTGCCACAGTTTTGAATTGGAATCTTTTAAACTTTGTTGTAAATTACTTTTCAGTTCTTCAAGATTGGTGTTGATCGTGTACCTATCAATATAGTGTCCATACAAATAATGGTGCCAATCCTCAAAACAGGCAACGCAATAATTTCGTACAGCGGCAAAGCATCTGATAAGTATATAGCTTGCATATCCTTTGATTGATCGATTTGAGGTATAAAATCTGGAAATCTGTATCCTTTCAGGCACAGTATGATTCGGGCCCTGCGCAAACAGAAGGCTTACTCCGAATAAAAAGCTGGAAAAAAACCTTTTAAAACACATTCTTATCCTTTCGATCTTTGCCTACTCCTTTAGTTTATTAGATTTGCCGCTTTCTGTCTAAAAAACCCCCAATTAAACTATTTTTAGCCACCAGTATTTACAATCTGAAAATTATAATATATACTAAAATAGAATAAATGGAGGATTTGCTATGTTAAATCGTGTTAAAAAGCTTGTAAAAGGCTTATTTTTGCCTATCGTGTTTCTGTCCATACAGCCGGTTTTTGGGTGGTTTGGACCATTTGGAAGTAAAACTGAGCAGGAAATTGCGTCAGAAAAGGCACTAAAAGAGCGTATTGCAGCAATGAGAAAACAGATTAAAGAGCGTATGCGGGCTCGATCAGTGTTACAAAGCGTTGATGCTGATGAGTGGATCTTCAAAGCACCCTTATCATTTGCCGGTCGGCAGGAATGGAATGAGTTGGACATTTCAACCATTTTGAATGGTCGCTTTGAGAAAACGAGTGACAATGATGAAGAACAAGGGATTTTAGTACAAAAACCGCTCATTCAACCATTTACGATGTTTGGTTCATACGGTTTGTTTAAAATGCTCAACCCGATTACCGATTTTGAACTACTGAAAAAAAGGCAGGCTTTTTTAAAACAGGTGCACGACGATAGCAGTTCGTACGCCGAGATGAAGTCTTTGTTAGAAACTATCAAAAAAGACCAGAAAAGTATTTTAAGTTATTTTGCAAGTCAGGAAGAAAAGTTCCATGAACTGTACTGGACGCAACCAAAGACTTTTTTGTGGCTCTTTGATCTTCCCAAAATTGCTGACTTATGTAACCAGAATCCTACATTAATGAACCTTTCATTGTTCTCAACCATTGGTGGTATTGCAGGAAGTTTTTTTGGCGTACAAGTAACTCAAGCTATAATGGATATGGTTTTAAATGGTCTGGGCGGCACATTTGTAAAACCAGATCAAAATGTAAATGAAACTATAAAAAGTAGTGTTAAAAATGCCTTAATTGGCATGCTTTCGAATGGTTTGCGACTGCCTTTTACTGTCATTAATCCATTTATACAATCAGATTTACTAAAAAAGCTTGATCTGCAATGGTCTCTTCCGCCTGCTCATTGTATACAGATACTGCTTTCCTTGAACTCAAGTTTCGGTGATAAAATAGATGTGCTTAAACGAGGTCCTTCCTTGGGAATTATAGATAATAGTGAAGGGCAGCAGGTTGCTCATGGCTTTTTGGGAACTAGGAAATTAGAAAAATACGGTTCATGGATGCCAACTGCAGCTGCTGCAACTGTGGCGCTTCCATTGCAAATATATGCGGGATATCAGGTGTATCACATATACAAGTCGATGGTCGATAGGCTGAAAAGTTACAAAACAAATATGCAAAAGATGCATAAAAAAATGATCAAAGTTGCTCGTTTGATAAAAAATATGGAAAAATTACAGGAGCTGGCTGTCAAGTTTGGATGTCCAGATCTGGTTGCGCAAGTGGCGCATTCGGATGATTATACGCAGGTGATGAAGGATCTGCATAGCGGTACCTTTGACGGTACGTCAGCCTTGTACAACCGTGGTAAGATGCTTATTGCACATAAAAAGCTTGCACAACTTGCACACAATGGTGAGTTAACATGGTTGTTCCAAAACCTTGCAACGGTAGACAGTTATATTTCTGTCCTTGAATTTATGAAAACTAATAATAGTAATGGTAACCCTGTCTGTTTTGTTGATTTTGTTGAAGATACACAACGAACAGAATGTACCTTGAAAAACTCGTGGCAGCCGCTTGTGTCAGCTCAATCGCTCAAGATTGATGGTTCATGGGGTGCAATCAAACCGATATTGAATGATATTGCTTTGGGTGGTACATACGCCAACACCATTATTTTGACAGGGCCGAATGGTTGTGGAAAATCAACGATTCTGAAAACCGTTGGATGTGCGGGTTGGTTTGCACACTGTTTTGCAATTGCACCGGCAGAAAAAGCGATAATGAGCTTCTTTTCGGGAATGCGAACAAGTTTGAACATTGCCGACAACATTAATAAAGGACTTTCAACACACATGGCATCTCATGATGCGGTTGAACGAATTAAGAGTTACGTTGCAACCATACATGAGAAAAATAAAGGACTCATTTTGTGTGGTGAGCCGTATCGTGGCACACCGGACCCTCAGACCGATCGTAAGGTTATAGAGTTTTGCGAAGGACTGCGGTCAAATAAGCATTTTATCATGGCTTTAGAAACACACGTGGTCGGGCCTACCTATTTTGCTCAGAAGTATCCACATGATTTTTCAAATGGTCAGATGGAGATCAAAGAGCAGGCCAACGGTATGTTTGAACGTACCTTCAAACTGTTGCCAGGCGCTGCAGACTGGTGGTTTAAACCAAGCGAAAAAGCGAACAGGTTTGTTGACTGGATTACCGTCTTAACCAAACAGGTCAAAGAGAGTAAGATGAATCTGGTTGGTAGGACGATCAGTTGAAAAGGTATTGAAAATAAGAAGCGATCTAAATAAAGAGGCGGAGTGCAGTAAAACGCACCCCGCCTTCTGTTATTTTATTTACCCCATGTTTGAAAAAGCATACGCAACGCTATATTTTGCACGCCATAACCGCTAATTCCACCTACGGTTCCTAAAAAGCATACGCAAGCCAGTGCCTGTTTATTCGTTACTACCATAGATTGATCTTGTGTCGCCTTCCAAACTATATAACCTCCTCCTGTTAATCCCAGTGTGAAACCGATTGCAGGAAAAACTATGTTTCCATGATTGATATGAAAATCTTTTGCAGTTTCATACCAATTTGCATCCGCCTTGTTTGAAAATAAACTTATTGTCAAAAAGAGTAACAAGTATCTTTTATTGGTCATTTGAGCATCCTCATGATTAAATGACCAATAGAATTTCAATGAAAGTTTTTCATAGGTGCAACCAAAAGTCAACGTTTTTTGCATAAAAGGGGCGTTTATAAAAACCCCGATTCAAATCTGAAGCGCACTGTTACAACTTGGAAAGTTGATCATAAAAGGCCTCTGAGGGTATCAAATTAATGACTTATTCCTAGTTTCCTTCCAATCTCTCTTTTTGAATGACCACTATCCAGAAGCACTTCTATCTGGCATCTTTGTTTATAAATCAGGTGTTTGCCATCTGTTTGGCTCATAAAACTCTTGTTGTGTTTTTGTTCAGAGACTAGTTTATGATCACCTGATTTTTTTTCTACTTGGTGGTGCATTTGGCACTTGAAAGGGCTTATCCTTGTCTGTTATTTTATACAAAATCTTGCTATTGCGCTATTTAATATATTACAATTATTAAAGAAAATTAATCATTGATGAGTGATTCATTGTGTTTTACCTTTATATTTTTTTTATTTATATACTATTGCATTCGAATTTTTTAATTTCTAGCGAATCCTTATCCAAAGAACTGTTTGATAACAGTCTAACTTTTCTATCAAAACCGCTTACTCTTGCTAATTTTAAAATCGAGATAGCTGAGCAGGACCCTCTAAATATAAATACTCCTCTCATAAATATATGGAATTCGACCATTCCAAGTATAGCAGTTTCAAGGTTTTCAGAAGAAAAAGAAAAATACAAATACGTACTTGCTTTAATAGTTATACTAAAAAAAGTATTTGAACTGCATTATGAGAAATACCCTAAAAGAATTTTTCATGGAATGTATGATTTTGTTAGTTATTGCCAAAGTCTCAATGGCAGTCAATTTGTATATGTTGAAAACAAAACCGATTATGACAAAAACTTATTTCAAGATAATCTCCAGAGAAAACAAATTGCTGGTCAACATTACTCGCAAAAATCTCAAGTCAATACTATGCCTTCATCCCAAAAAACTGATGAAAAATTTATTGAATGGGCTAAAGCTCTTATTTTCAATGGAGTCTGTCTGTCAAAAAATTATTTGCAAGAGAACAATGCTGAATATATCTTTCGTGGACAGAAACTAAATAATAGTGCATCGGATATTACTTTTTATAATGAAAGCTCACTAGACAACGCAACTAAAAATGAAAAAAAAGTCACTGCATTGAATTTTACACGCAATGAGCTTGATACATTCAGTTCCAAGATTAACGTAGCAATACAAGTAATGCAAGGGTTATTACAACCAATAATAAGTAAAGAATTAAAGACACTTCGCAATACTATTGAGAATACATTTAATATTATTTTAGATACTCAAAAAAAAACAGTAAACTCAGATATAATAATAGAAAAAATCCAGGTAAAATCTAGAGCGAGAACTCGTAGACGTGGCAACCAAAACCAACTTGGCAACGATCAGGGAGGCCTTATATACACATACCTTCAATCGCTATATGAACTTGATACAAGCTATGATAATCTTTTAAAGATTAGAAATGAGCTACTAACAATGGATTTTGAAGAACTTAGCATAAAACTAGGCATTACAGCAACATTGTATGAATCAAAGCAAAGATATAACAAGGTAGAAGAATTCTTAAAAACATATATAAAAACACTACAAGATTTTCTATCTACCTCTGAACAGTATGAATCGATTTCTGCATTTAACTGTTTACTAAATAACGAATGGACAATTTTTACATCTTTTGTCAATAAAATTGAAACAATAACGCAAAGTGATAACAAGAATTCAAAAGAAAAAGTCGCTAAAGACCGTGTAAGATTCTCTGAGGTCGGAGACAACACCACTGAATCAGAAAAGTTAATCGAAGCTGTAAAGGACCAATCTGTCCTTTTAACGTTTTTTTATACAGAAATGATCGTTAATGTCGAAACAAAATTAAAATACTTTTATGAGCGATTAAAGCGCGGATACATTAAGAACAATGATGACTTTTATGACATCGTAGAATCTTTGCTCTGTATGGATCGTGCAGAAGAAAAAATGACAAGTAAGCACCTTGCACAATTGGAACTAGAAGAAAGCAAAAACAGCGATAATAGCAATGATAATTTTCAAAAAAGCTTAAAAATAGATGGGCAATTAAGCACAACTGTAATAAATAACAAAACAAACAAAAATGTTGCCGCAAACGTTTTTGATAACACACCAAGTAAAACAGAACGACTACCTTTAACTTCCACAAATCTTAAAATAGATGATTTTAAATTCGATGAAGTCTCAATAGGGGATACAGGGACCAAAAAAACTCAGCCTGTTCCTCTTGAGCAAACAGGTAATCCAGCTCAATCAGAACAATTACCATCTCAATCACAAAATTTGAAAATTGAGGATTTAATATTAGAAAGAGAAAGAGCAGAAAGAGAAGAACAAGAAAGATTAGAAAGAGAAAGATTAGAAAAAGAAAGGCTGGAAAGAGAAGAAAAAGAAAGGCTGGAAAGAGAAGAAAGAGAAGCAAAAGTAGCAAGGGAAGAAAGAGAAAGAGAAGAAAGAGAAAGAGCAGAAAGATTAGAAAAAGAAAGGCTGGAAAGAGAAGAAAGAGAAAGATTAGAAAGAGAAAGATTAGCAGAAGAAAAACGATTAGAAAAAGAAAGATTAGAAAAAGAAAGATTAGAAAAAGAAAGATTAGAAAAAGAAAGATTAGAAAAAGAAAGATTAGAAAAAGAAAGATTAGAAAAAGAAAGATTAGAAAAAGAAAGATTAGAAAAAGAAAGATTAGAAAAAGAAAGATTAGAAAAAGAAAGATTAGAAAAAGAAAGATTAGAAAAAGAAAGATTAGAAAAAGAAAGATTAGAAGAAGAAAGTCAAAGTTCATACTCAACAGTACAGGAAGAAAAAAAGAGCACTAATTTCTTATCTGCATCTTTTAGTTGGATCAAAGAAAAAACGTGGGCTTTTGGATCCTCAATCGCTACAACCGTGTATCAATATCTTTCTTCTTGGAATCCATGGCATCCAAAAACAATACCAACAGATCAGTAAAATCAAGGCAACCTCGATTTATAATTCTTTTAAATAATTCTGCAGAGCTTCAATCGCTTGTTCAATACATTGATTAACCTGTTCTGCTGGCTCAGAAAATGGTCGCAGAACATATTCAGGCACATCCTCTTTTTTTCCCGGACGGCCGATGCCAAAACGGAGTCTTGCAAACTCTGGACCACAGTATTGAATGATAGACTTCAGGCCGTTGTGGCCTTTGTGGCTGCCACCAATTTTGATTGATATATTGCCAAATGGTTTTTCAAGTTCATCATGAATAACAAGAATTTCAGTTGATTGTATGCCTGTTTTTAAAAGATGCGGAATCACCTGGCCAGAACTGTTCATGAATGTCATCGGTTTGATGAGCGTAAGCTCTTTTTCGGCAATGACAATCTGGCAGATTTCCATTGCTGGTTTATTTTTCCACAGTGCTGTACCGTTTCCATACGTTTGCACAAAAGCATCTATGATTCGAAAGCCGATATTGTGCCGCTGAAAATAATGTTTAGGGTCGGGATTACCCAGCCCTATCACTGCTTTGATCGAATGTTTTGTGTCTGACATGCTTTTATTTAAGAAAGGGTTTTGTCAGTTAAAAGTTTGGTATCTTTTTTGTCGAAATTCTGATCCATCAGTTTGATGATGTCATCGCTGCATTTTAGGTTATCTGCAACATAGATGATCCTGCCAGAGGACTCATCGATAACTAGATCAAGTTGATTCTCTTTTCCATAGGTTCGAACGACGTTTTCAAATTCAATGCCAAGCTCTTCAGTTTTTTTGTACATATCGGCTTCAAGCTCTTCTTTTAATTCTTGAGCCTTTAATTTTAAATCGCGATCCATTTTTGCAATCTTTTTTTCCTCAGCCTCTTTTGCAGTATCGCTTAACGTTGAAGCTTTTGCGGTGAACTCTTTGTTGGCTTCGATCAATTTTTGATGATCGGTTTGTAGCTGTTTTTCTGCCTTTTCTTTTTTGCCGATAAAATCTTCCCTAACCACTGCACCTTTTTTGGTACTACTAGCAACCTGATGTCCATTGACGACTTTAACTTTCAGATGCTTGAATGGGAGTTCAGTTTTTGTTTTCGTAACAGTTGGAACTTCTGTTTTGATTCCACGATTTGCTTCCTTTTTTTTTGCCTGCTCAGCATTTACAGTTATGATCAGTGCCATGCTCATGAATATAAGTTTTTTAAAACATCCTCTTTCCATGGGATCCTCATTGATTTGTAATATTTTAAACTATTAATACCTATCAAAATGTATCTGGTTTTACCAATTAGTCAACTTAAACTTATGCAAAAAAGTATATTTCCACCATTTACGAATCTCTTCAAAAAGTAAAATAGTAGTTGCGAGCAGGACAGTGACTGAAAAATCATAAAGTTCCAGCGGTGCAGTTTCAAATAGGCTATTCATTCTTCTGGTTGAAAAGGGCAAAATATACATGAACAGAGCAATAGATACCAATATTAAGTACCATTTACTTGAAAAAAAACCTATTTTTTTTGCTTGCACTCTTTCTGATCTACAACTCCAAGAATCGATTAAATGGAAGAGGCCTAACAATGCTGTAACCATTGAGCGTGCGTATAGTACATTGTCTTGATAATACAGATAAAAAACGATACTGCAGAAAGATGCAATCCAAAAACCTTTTGCGATCGATTGAAAAAAAGATGATGTATCTAAGATATATTTTTCTGACCATGGTTGTGCAACGAGTTCAGTGTCAGGTTTTTCAAAAGCAATACTCAGAGTTAAAACAGTATCAACAAAAAGGTTGACCCATAAAAGTTGGGCGATGTTCAATGGGAAAGGAACTATGCCGCGATGCAAGAAGTTTAACCATATGTTTATGATAACCAGAAAAACGGTTACTGTATTTACACTTAAGAAATATCTTATTGCTCTTCTTAACGTATAAAATAGATGCCTTGCCTGATAGATAATTTCTATAAAAGTTGCAAACGAATTATTTAAGATAATGATATCTGCATGTTTTCTAACATCATAGAATGAGTACGAGTTACTTACCAGAGAAACATCGGCCTGATCCATTGCGGGAATATCCTCTGGTTTGTTGCCTATCATTGCAACAGTGAAACCTTTTTCTTGAAGTAGTTTTACAATATGTGCTTTTTGATCAGCTCTCATCATTGAGTACAGCGTTGTTTTATCGACGAGCGCCGACAGTTTCTGTTCAGGGACTAATTCCAATGTGAATCCGTCTACACATTCAGTTTTTTGACCCAAAAGACCCAGTCTATGGGCGACGGTTTTGACAGCTCGTGTTGAGTCATTCGTTATCATTATGAATTTCATACCAAGGTGATATATGTTTTCAAGGGACCAGTACGTATCTCTGCGTACAATATCGTAAATACCACAAATACCTAAAATCTGGATTCCCGATTCAATATGAGTTTTTAAAAACTGTTTTTTTTCTTCAAACGTTAATAAATCAAAGTCTTCCTTTTTGAGATCTACTGTAGTACAGCCGACAACTACAACTTCATATCCTTGATTTAAAAGATCGATATAGTTGGTACGTTGAATGGTATCATTTTGCCTAATTAAGACGTCGGGTGCCCCTACGACAAAAATCTCATAGGAGGCTTTGCTGACATATAAAGCGGCGTGATATGGAGTACTTTGATCTGAAGGTGCATCAAATAATAGCTGATACTCTTCATTAGCTTTTTCAAGCGTAATGTTTAATTTTTGAGCGAAAACTGCTAATGCTATTTCAACTTCATTTCCAAGCACCAAAGAGTGTGCGTCGGTATTATGTGCAACTGCCGATCTATTCATTAAGATTGAAACTAAGCCAAGTTTTTCTAAGCATTTTGTTGAGCAAAACTGATCAAAGGGTTTTACCGTGCCTTCAGGATTAAATCCAAAGCCAGTCGGATTCCATTTAATGTTTTGTGCATATAAGACACTCACCATTTTTTGATTATAAGTTAATATTCCATCTTTATTGGTCATAACAATATCGATGGCCGAAAGTTTTTCAAGAATATCTAGTTGCTTGATTAAAATATGTCTACTGGTGATTCGTTCAATATTGGCAATTAAGATAAAAATTAGTAAAATTTGAAAAAAATCTACAGTAATTGAAAAAAAAATTGCTATCATTAGTGGAAGAGCATCTTCAAAACTCATATTGAGGGTGACTTTGTAAAGACACAGAATCATTACGCATAATGCAAAAATAAATCCGTTTAACCAATAACAATAGTTCGCTAAATTTCGTTTAAGTGGTACTGGTATTTTATCTATTGTTCTGTACAGATCGTCTTTATGCAGTTGCGTTTCGCTTCCCACGTGAATGACAATACCTGTTGCGTTGCCATTTACAACAACGGTTCCTGCAAAAAGACAGTTCGTGTAATCACTGAATTCTTCTGTATGGGAAACTAATTTATTATTTTTATTTATTGCTGAGTCACTCTTTGTGAAAAGTTCTTCGTTTACCGTAATTCCATCAGTTGATATGATGCGTATGTCAGCCGCTATTCGTTGACCGGCAGAGATATAAATAATATCACCTACTACTAGCTCTTGCTCCTTGATGACGTGGCGTTCTTTATTTCGTAAAACCATCACATAGAAAGGTGATAGTTGTTCAAGCTTTTCTAAAAGGGCCTGATTATACCAATCAAATATTGCGGCTATGATTGTGTGGATGATAAGCATACTAAATAAAACGGTAGCCGCATGTGCGTCACGTGTAACTATCAGGATGATTATAATTCCAATAATTATAAAAAAATTGATTGGTCTACCGCTCTGTTCTAAAAAAAGGGTATAAAATGATTTATCATGTACGCGTTTATATACGTTTTCACCATATTTCTTGCGATTATTCTCAACTTGGCTGTTAGTCAATCCTTTACATTCTGAGCTGCCAAAAATGACATAAAGTTCAGAAATTGGCAATGAATATAAAAAGGTGAATTTAGAAATAATCTTATCTTTATCAAAATCGTAAAACATTTTTTTGGCAATCGAATTAAAGCTTCAGGTTAATTTTGATATTGTTTTTTTGGCATAACCGATATCAAAGGTAGCAGGATACATGTTTATATGTAACAATAGAAGTATTAAATAAAGATTCATACATAACTCAAAATAAAAATTATATAATTTGTAAATTTTTATTATAAAATTTACTTGTAATGCGTAAATTAATTTTACTTGCAATAAACTATTTTTGATGCTTACACTTTACATTATAACTATATCTAAAGCAGGAGCTTATGACAAATTTGTATCTTTGGGCAATAAATCAATGGCGATGGAGTATCACCTGGGGGTGGTATCAGCTTGTATTAGGATTGGTTTGCTCAACGGCAATTTTTATGGGGATGAGAAGGCGGAAAAGTCTACCTGCGCTTATTTTGATAATCACTTCCTATTGGAGTGCTTTTATAGTGTATCTTATGTGTCTATTGCTGGTATCACTCTATATGACTAAATCGCTTAATGCTCAAATAGAGATTATTTCAGGGATAACCTTTGCTGCTGTTTTAGCGTTTTTTTTTACTATGCTTCAGGGTTTTTTTATCAAAATGGTACATAATGCTTACAAAGTGCGGTTACAGTGTATATTAATGGTAACCTTTGTTGCTAATGGTATTGCAGCGGTAATTACCTACCTTTTAACCAATTTTATTGATAAAGAAGCTACAACGTTGTTACCAAAATTATATAATTTTTTAATGCATGGTTTTTGAGGATCTTGCGCATGATGGTCAATGATAAAGATTTAGCTAGTTTGCAGAAACAGATAGATACTTATTATTTACAGATTTCTGAGAATAAAAAAAGACTTATCCAAACTGTTTTGCCCGAAAGAACGAGGTACCTGACAATTGTTCTGGAAGATACGTTTCAGGCTTTTAATGCGAGTGCAATTTTACGAACTGCAGAAATTTTTGGAATTCAAGATATTCATGTAGTTGCAGAAAAAAACAGATTTAGACCAAGTGTTGGAATTTGCCGTGGCGCAATGAAGTGGTTAAGTATTTTACAGTATGCCAATACGGCCGATTGTATTGCGACTTTGAAAGATGCTGGGTACCTTATTGCTGTGACCAGTCTTGATTATACCAGTATACCGCTTGAAAAGATGCAGGTAAACCAAAAAATAGCGCTTGTCTTTGGCAATGAACTGGTTGGGATAAAACCTGAAACCATGAAGTTAGCAGATATAAAAATTCATATTCCAATGGTAGGCTTTACTAAAAGCTTTAATCTTTCGGTGAGTGTTGCCCTTTGTTTACAGGAATTGTTGAAAAAAATCAAAAGTAGTGGCTTGGCATGGCAATTAACTGAAACAGAAAAAAAGGTTCTCGAATATAGCTGGTGTAAACAGATTGTCCAGCGAAAATAAAAGACTAAAGGTGGGCAGAAACGGTTCTATCTTTTTTTTGCAGATCTTGTCCGATTTTTATGCTTTGATAGCCAAGTGAATCTAATTTTTCTTGAACTAATTTTCCTTGCGTATGACCTATTTCAAGGATGATTGAAGGTAGGCCTACGGCTGAAAATAAAGATCCTTTGGAAAGTCTGTTCAGGCCCATATGTGCAATTTTGTTGAGCATCTGGTATCCATCCTCTTCAGCTACTAAAGCGTTGCAATCTTCCCAGGCTGTTACGCTGCAATCAAGTTCTAAAAACTCTTCTATGGAAATGTAGGGTGGGTTCGACAGAATGAGGTCAAAAGAAATGTCGTGAGGAACGGATGCATCGAGATCTGATTCAACAAAAAAAACATTTTTAATTTTTAATTTTTCAGCATTTTTTTGGGCAACTTTTAATGCTAACGGATTTATATCAACTGCAATAATGGTTGCATTTGGCAAGAAGTGTCCCACCGTAAGCGCAATACAGCCTGATCCTGTACCGACTTCTAATATCTTTATTTTTTCTTTTTTATGCAGGTGTAAATCCATGCACTGTTTGACAAAATGGAGTACCCATTCTTCCGTTTCTGGTCGTGGAATCAATATAGGATGTTCAACTTTTATTGACAGAGGACCAAATGGAACATGGCCAATAAGGTATTGGATGGGTTCATTGTGTTCAACTATCCTTCCAATCCATGAATTGATTTGTGTTTTTAGTTCGGCTGTATAGACAACCTGATTCTCAGTGATAAGTTCTGATTTTGTTTTTTTCAACAATGCTTCGAGGATCCACCACGCATGCTGTAAACGAATCGATTCTTCTTTAAACGCAATCTTAAGAGCTTCAGCGATTCGAAAAGTAAGTTCAGTAATCTGTATAGCTTGCATAGCTAAATCCTTTTTAAAATACCATCGATGTAATCACTTACATTAAAAGGGGTCATCTGATACAATTTTTCGCCAAAACTAATATATTTGACTGGAATGTCAAACTGAATTGCAATTGCAAATATAACACCGCCGCGACTTGGATCGTCCATCTTGGTCAATACTATTCCATCGACATCTGTTGCTTCTTTGAAAATCTGTGTTTGTGCAAAGGCATTGTTGCCTATTAATCCATCAAGTACAAGTAACGTTGCTATTTCATATTCAGGCATCTGTTTTTTGATGACTTTTTTTAACTTTGCTAGTTCTTGCATGAGATATGTTTTTGTTTGGAGGCGACCGGCCGTGTCTATGATCATAAGATCATAATGATTTGCTTGAAACTGTTTGCATGCATTAAAAACAACAGTAGATGGACTAGTGTCTGATTCTCCTTTGCATATGTCAATGCCGATTTCTTTTGACCAATAATAGAGCTGATCAACTGCTGCAGCTCTAAATGTATCAGCCGCCACTAATAAAACTTTGTTGCCTTGGCTTTTTTGATATGCTGCAAATTTGCCTGAAAAACTGGTTTTTCCACTTCCATTAACACCGACAATCAGATAGATATAAGCTTTTTTTTCTACTGTTTTTTCTACTGTTTTGTTTAAAATATTACTCAAAATCTCTTTGAGGCTGTCTTTAACGTCCAAAGGATCGTTGATGTTTCGTTTGATAAGTTCATCGATAATCCGTTTTGTTGTTTTCATCCCAAAGTCGCTTGCAAGAAGGGTCATTTCTAATTGATTTAAAAACTCCTTGTCAAGCTCCTTTTTGTCAAGGATCGAAGCTATTTTTTTTGATAAACTACCCGCGAATGATCCTACAACCTCTTTTAAATAATCAAACATACAGAGACTACCTTGTTAAATAATCACGCTTACTTGTGCTGTTGTGATACTATATTTTTATAAAGTATACCACTTTTTTTTAATATGTATTCATTGGAAGTTTGATCGAAATAAGCGAGTCCAAATTTCATTGTGTATCCATGGTCCCATTCGAAATTATCAATGAAACTCCAGTGATAATAACCTCTTATATCTAGGCCTTTTTGTAGTGCTTTGGAAATAACGTTTAAATGAGACTGTAGATACTTTTCTCTGACTGTGTCATCCTTTGATTCCACGCCATTTTCAGTAATAAAGATAGGCACTCCAAATGATGCTACTTTTTCGATTGCCTTCTCAAAAGCCTTTGGACATACTGCCCAGCGCATTCCCGTTACATACTCATTTTTGCGACCAACTGTTTGTACAATCATTGCCGGATTTAACTCCAACATTGCATCTTTTACTCCTGATCTGGCAATGACATGGCCATAAAAATTAAGTCCAAAAAAATCGTAGCAGGTTGGTGCATCTTTTTCATAAAATGAATATAATGGATTCCATGGAAACAGTTTTCCAGTTTTTAAAAAGTGTAATATTGCACCATTAAAAATATAGTCTAAAAATAATACTGGTAGCTGTTCCAAAATATTGAAATAGGACAAAAAGCCTTTTGAAAATGTTTCTATGGCCATCATATTGTGGATAACGCCAATCGAAGCTGTTTTTTGAGGATCGATAAGGCGACACTTTTTATAGATGCGGCAGTGCGCAGCCAACATGTTTTTTATAACAATCAAGGTACTATGCAAACTATGTTTTGCGGGAGGGAAGCATCCAGAAAGATACCCTTGAAAAGCAAAGGGGGCTATTTCGTTGATGATGCCCCATAGTTTGACCTTCTGCCAAAACTCGCCAAATATCTTCACACAGAATCGATCAAAGTATTTTTTCACTGCTTGGTTATCTTCAAAGCCGCCCTTTTTTTCAAACCAAAGTGGATGGGTAAAATGATGCATGGTGACCATCACCACAAAACCTTCTTCTAAAAATGCATCGATAATGGTATGGTAAAGGGCTATTGCCTCCTGGCAAAAAACGCCTTCTTCTGGTTCGACCAACGCCCATTCAATCGATATTCTAATCGTGTTGCAACCCATCTCTTTTAATAGCTTGATATACTTTTTGTAGTCCTTTAAAAATGAACAGTGCATGTTTGAAGAAAGACCAACCGTTTGAGCAAATTTGTGCCTTCTTTCATGGTTTGACCAGTTTGAAGCTGCTCTTGTTTTTTGATGCGAGTTGACAAACAGATCGTACATACAAGAGCCAGAATTCTGGTATTCAGAAATCGCCACACCCCTTAACGGTGGCAGTTGTAAGGTCGCATCTGAAAGATCTGATAAAAATAACAAGACTATAAAAAATAAAAACATATTTGAAAAAACCTTTGCAGTATTAATAAAAATTAACTAAATTTTGCTTTTTATACATTTTATAGTAGCAAAAGGGTGATAAAAAACAAGTTTAGTCAATTATTGGACTTCTTTTTACCTATAAATGATGCAAAAATAATATCTTTGGACTGACTGTATTTTTGAAATCCTTGTCCGCAATCGTTCATAAAAAAGCTATTTATAGCCTCAAAGCCCTGAAAAGCGTGGTTATAGATAGTTGGGGTAAAACAGTTTAATGTTTTAACTTCTATCATTCTATAAAAATTTTCTGAGGATGTTTTATTTTCATCTTTTAATCTGAAAGCCTCGAGATTACATAGGGCTTTATTGACTGGCCTGCTTACTTCTAAAATGTGCGATTGATTTAGATCTAATAAGCCCTTCTTTTTGTCTTGTGCGATTTTTTGTTTGATTGTAAAAAAAAGTGGGTATTTTTCATTTTTGTTCTTGTACTGTTGGTATTGTTCATAATATGGGTTACCATTGTGTGCTAATTCTGATTCTATTGTATGCGCTGTAGCAAAGATATATCCATCTGGCATTAATAAATGTGAAACAAGTGTTACAAACTGTTGATGTTCTTCAGGATTCATAAAATGTTCAACATTTTGTATGTAACAACTGGCAACTTTTCCTATTAAATCTGGTCGACGCTTTATAAATTCAAATAAAGATCCTGTATCAAATTGTATATTATTTATGCTTTTATTTAAAAGATTTAACCTTTCATTGATAAGTTTTTTTGCATTCTCTATTTCAATTGCACTTAAATCGTTTATAATAATGGTTCCATTGTGTCCACATGCAAGTTGTGCTTTAAATGCAACTTGTCCATCGGCTTCACCAAAGTGAACAAAAATCGGATTTTCATTTTTTTCTGCTACTGCTTTTACATGCATTAGGTATGCATATTGAATTGCGGGCAATGAAGGGAATATTAATCCGTAATTTCTTTTATCATAAGGATTGTTGACGATTGGTTTGGGACCGTTGAATTTCTCGAAAGAGTCTTCAAGGCATAACTGTTTAATGGCCCCAATGTTTTCAGTTGCTTCGTCACTTGCTATCCATGTCTTTAAGATTTTTTCTTCATAAAGATTTGTTACCAAAAAGATATTTTTGGAGATTCTTGCTTCTTCCATTCCATAGATCATGGCACATATAAGTAGGGAAAAATATGTAAAATGTTTTTTATATTTGGATAACATCTATATACTTTCATTTTTCTTAAAACTATATATTTTTTAAATTGTTTCATATTGTAATAGTTTTAAAAATAAATGCAATAGTATCTTGAAAAGTTGAACGAGTATGTTGCACATTAAATACTCAGCAAGTTAGAAAACGTTAAGTATCATTGCTGTACGGAGTTATATAGACTTTTTAATTTTACTATTTCAAATATGCATTTATTTATAAAAGGAAAGTTTGTTGATTGATAGTATAATTGTATGAAAGTTGATTTAAAAAAAAGGTAGCATGGCCGATTTGATCGTGTTCTTACAAAAAAAGTTGTTTAAATATGATCTTATTTGAAGTGATTTTTAAAGAATGTATAAATTGACACATGATGTATTAAAAAATAAACTAATATTGTAAATATATTTTTATTAATTAAAAGGAACTTTTTATGAAAATAAATATGAAAACTACGCTAGCTTTCCTGCTGATCGTTGGTTTTGGGCAAGTGCAGAAAGCACATGCTTATTGGTTACGTTTCTTTATTGATACGCAGCGACTTCAGCTGAAAAATTTTAGGGATATGAGTTTCCACTCTATCAAAGAACTTAGTTTGCAAGATAAAAAAACGGTTGATGACATTTACAGAGTAGTGACCTTAAGTACAGCAAGGGCTGCGCGTGGCAAGAATAATATGTATTGTACACCGGATGAAATTGAGAAAGAACTTGACTTTATAATAACTAATGATGCAAGTGATCTATCTGAAAATGCTAAAAAGGAATTGTCGGAATGGCGCGGTTTATGGGTAAGTTATGCACTGGATTGTAATATGGGTTTATGTGACAATAAAGACGTATCTGCTAGCTTGAATTGTAAAATTCAGAAGAAACAATTCATAGAAGTGGAGCTTAAAAGTGCAATTCAAGCTCATGTAATACGAAATACCGATGAAATTACAGAAGACAGCCTTACAGAGCAACAAAAAGAGATTAGAGATAGTTGCCGTTCAATGCCGTGAGTTGTAAACTTTACAGTGAAAATCGAATCATCAAGGAATTTTTTTATATGAAAACACGTCTAAAAATTATCCTGCCCATGCTACTGATTTGCGGGACGGGCAACGGGATGTACATGTTAGAAAAGGGTTTTGGGATATTAAATTTTGTCCACAATAGTAAACTACGTTTCTATTCGATGACTAAATTTACTGAAGCAGACAAACGGACAGTTGAAGATGTGCTCAAATCTAGAAGTTATTTAGTACAAATGAGTTCCTTAATTGATGCCAATGATCAAATACTTAAAAATTGCTTGGAGGAAGCAATTGATAAAACCAGTGGAGCACTAACTGATAATACAAAAGAATTTTTAAAAGTCCACCATCATGATGTGTTAGTGAAATTGAAACAGGAAAGAGAGTTACATCAAGTCATGTATGATTCGATGCCAAGGAATAAAGAAGCTGAAGCTTTTTTAAACAAACTTACGGAAAAAATGTATGAGATTGACATTACTTCTTTGGTAGTTGAATATGTTGATAAGCGAAATGAGAAAGTCAAAAAAACTACAGGTCAGTATGAAAAAGTCCAAGAAAGTTGCTGGGCCATTCCATAGTGTTTGAAATGGCATGCTGCTTACTTTAATATCTTTACACATTCACTAGTCTTTCCCATTCATGCATTGTGGTTTCGAGTTCTTTCTGTGTAGTCAAAAGTTGTTGTTGAGCCTTTGCAAAAGCGTCTGTTCCGTATTCAAGCTTTTCAAATGACAGCTCAATTTTTTTAATAAGCGCTTCATGTTTTGCAATCCTTTGCTCAATCGTATGTATTTTTTTTGCATGCTCTTTTGAATCGACAAATTCTTTTTTGATGGAGGCGCTGTCTCCTGTTTTGGATTCGTTGTTTTGAGGTGTTTGCTGGCCGGTGATTTTGACCATTTCGTCTTTTTGATACAGATATTCATCATATGATCCTGCAAAAAGGAAGCTTTTTTCAGCATTGAGTTCCAGAATGTGTGTTGCTAGTCGGTTGACAAAATCCTGATCGTGAGAAACGAATAAGATGGTGCCTTGGTAGTTTATTAAAGCTTCCAAAAGAATCTCTTTGGATGGAATATCAAGGTGGTTGGTTGGTTCATCGAGCATTAAAAAGTTTGCGTTTTGAAGCAGTACTCGAATCATGCCAAGTCTATTTCGTTCGCCACCGCTCAAAACAGAAGCTGGCTTGCTTAATGCGTTGCTGTCAAATAAGAATGAGCCTAAAATGGTTCGAATGTCCTTCATCGGCATGCTTGTTTTGACCGAGGTTGCGTTTTCAAATACTGACTTATTCAGATCCAAACTTTTTAGTTGATCCTGATCAAAAAGTGCAGGGGTTACATTGTTGCCCCATTCAAGCGATCCGTCCAGTGGGGTTATTTTTTTCATGATAATGTTGATCAGTGTTGTTTTGCCTGCCCCGTTGGGTGCGACAATTGCAATCTTATTGTTTCGTTCAATGGTAAAGGAACAGTGTTGAAAAAGCTGTTTTGGGCCGAATGCATGGCCGATATTTTTAACATCAAGGACAAGCCTGCCGCTTGGTTCTGCGAGTGGAAAGCGTACGCTCACTTTTTTTGTGCTTGTCGGCAGTACAATGCGTTCAATTTTGTCAAGCCGTTTTTCCATGCTTTTTGCCTGTTTTGCACGAGTTCCTGCGCGAAAACGGTTAATGGTCTTTTCAAGATCTTCAATTTCTCTTTGCTGCTGTTCATATGCGCCTAAAATTCGCTCAGTTGCTTCCTCTTTTTGTTGTATGTAGGCATCATAATTTCCTTTGTACATCGTTCCTTTTCCATGTTCGAGTTCCAAAATGTTCTCGCATAACACGTTTAAAAACTGTTTTTCATGGCAGACAAGTAAAAATCCAGCTCCGGTCTGTTTTAAAAAGCGCATAAACCATTCTTTTGCAACAAGGTCAAGATGGTTTGTTGGTTCGTCAAAAAGGTAAAAATCGGCCTTTTTGAGTAGTAGTTGTGCAAGTACGATGCGCATCTTCCATCCAACGCTCAGACTATTGACGGGCTCATCAAGCTGTTGTTTGGTAAATCCAAGCCCACAGAGCATTCGTTCACATTCAGCCTGTTTTCGTTCAGGCTCCTGTGCAATCAGTTGATGGCAGCTGTCAGCGTATTTTTCGATTAATGCATGATTAGTTTTGTCTGATGCAATCTGTTTTTCAAGCTGTTGATTTTCAGTTTTGAGCCTGATGAGTTCATCAAAGGTCTGCATCGCTTCCTGTAAAATTGAACGATCTGATTGAAGCACGACTTCTTGTGGCATGTAGGCTATCTGCATGCCTTTTTCAATGATTAATGTACCTTTGTCGATCGGTTGATGGCCCGCAATGACTTTTAAAAGGGTTGATTTTCCCGCACCATTGAGGCCAAAAAGGCCTATTCTCATTCTTTTGAAAATATGTTCATTAATGCCATTAAAAATGCTCTGGGTTCCAAAAGCAAGGGTAATATTTTTTAAAAGGATCATGGAGTCTTTCTAGTAAAAAAGTAATTTAATCTCAGTTTTATAAGATGCCATAGCATTAAAATGCCCGAAAACAGTTTTAATTTGCTTCCAGAGCGATCATACCAGACAGTTGGTACCTGTTTTACTTTGATATGGTATAGTTTACATAAATATAACAGTTCTACGTCAAAAGCCCACTGTTGCATGCTCAGTTGATTTGCGATTTTTTCTAATACATGCCGTTTGAATAGCTTTGCGCCGCATTGATAGTCATCATAGAATAGGGAAAAAAGTATTTTAATGAAAGATTCGTAGATCAGATAGCTTCCCCACCGCTTAATAAACGGTCGTGGTGGAAATATGTGTGAATCTTTCGAATATCGGCTTGCAATTGCACCATCGTATTCGGTATCCAGTGCTCTGTATAAATCCATAAAATAGGCTGGTTCAGTTGCCATGTCTGCATCAACAAATCCGATTATATCAATAGTTTTGTCTTGCAAGGCTGTCAAAAAACCGGCCTTGATTGCAAGGCCTTTGCCAGCCTTTGCAGTTTCTATGATGGTAATATGCGGGTTATTTTTTTTGATGGTTTTGACAATGGTACCAGTTTTGTCAGTACAACCATTGAGTGCTACAATTATCAAAAAGTTCATACCTTGAGCCTGTTTTTGAAAAAACTCATAATACGTTAATAACGTTTTTTCTATTCGAAGTTCTTCATTGTAAGCAGGAATTACAATACAGATTTTCATTTATTTGCCGCTTTTTATCGTTTTTTTTTTAGGATATTGTATCTTGTTTGGTTGGTCAAAATAAAAATAGATTTTTTTAGATTTTATAAAATATTGCAACTTTTTTGGTGATTCATGTATTATTAAAATGACAATTTGTAATTATTATAAAAATAAAGGAAATCTATGAAGTTGCAAAATTATTTTATGCTTTTAGGTATAGTTGTATCATTTGGTTTGGCTGATGCTGCGACCTTTTGGGTGCACAACAGAACTACTGATGCTGCTGGTAAAAATGGTGCGGTTATAAAGGTAAGGGTTTTTTGGAATAATGGTGAAACTGGTTTAATTGAACTTGCTCCTGGACAGGCATCGGGTAAAATAGATTGCGGTATTAATAATATTAAAAAAGTTATTTATGAAATTGTCCAACCGCGTTCTGAAGAAGCAAGGCGTGATGGAATCTATTGTGTAAAGCGTTATTTTGTTAATTTAGACATAAACGGGTGGGCGGTTGATGGAAACTTGTATATACAGTCGGTTGGTGATTTTTCATGGGGCTTTGCTACGTTAAATGAAAATGGTACTGCTAAGCCACAAATTTTGATGGACTAAAGATAAAAATGTACAGTTAGTAAATGTATATCAAGTAGCATAAGGGAAGTTTTGCCCACTTCCCTTATATGTGTTCCTAACAGTTTTTTTGAAAAAAATAACTACTACTTTAAAAATTGATCGATTGATTTTGTTATTCTTACTCGGTTTCTTCGTTGCCTGATTCGGTTTCTCCGCTACCTGAGTCAAAAGATAAGGATGAAATATCAAATGTATTTGCAGATAATGTTTCTTTGATTTCTTTTTCAATACTAATAAAATCACTTGGGTTAAAATAGTCGGTATTTGGTAGTTTTGTCAGCGTTTTTAATCCTTGAAATTTGTAGATTGCATACTGATTTGCTTCAATTTTCACTGTTTTTATAGAATATCCTGCTAGTGGGCGACTTTCTGCGGTTTCAAAATCTTCTATGATGGTACCAAGTTTTTTTCCATCTGAATTATGTTTATTAATTTTGCCTAATATAAAGGTTTCTGCTGAAGGTTGTGGATTTTGAAAACATAGATAGGTACCTGCCTCCTGGATTATTTTAAAGTTGTTCTTTGGTACAAAGATAGATTTTTTTGGTTTCATTGCTTTAAACGTTGCCTCAATTTTTTCTCTTGTTTCTATTTCTTTGTTGTTGCGTTCCTGTTGTAACTGTTGGTGTCTTTTTGAGTCTATGAATTGGCCAAGTTCGCTAAGTCCGCCAAGTGTTATTGTGCTTAAATTACTTGCTATTTTTTTATGTGATTCTACTGATTGTGGTGTGCTTAGGTTATGATTTATAGCTTTTATATCTGGTTCAGACTCATCTTCCGCACTGTTTCTTTTCTCACTGGATGGTGTAGTTGTCCCAAGCAATGATTTTACATAGTGACCGATTCCCCATTTTGAAGCTTGTTGCTGTATTTGATGTTGTATCGGTTGTTGTAGGAAATCGCCCGGATCCATCGGGTTAACGTTAACCCGATGGAATGTCATGCTACTCTTTTTAAGAGCATCAGTTGACTCCATGGAACTTATATCAAAATATAAATAAAAAAGTGATACTATTGATAATAGCTTCTTCATATTATGCTACCTTTATTTGTAATGCTGTTACTACGAAATGACGTTTTAATTTATGTTTGACCTGATGCACCCCTTTTTCTACAAAATGACCTTGATGCTTATTGTATTATATTGTATATTTATTGCAAATTAAAATTTTAATAAGCCGTTTTCCTTGGCTTTTGCAGGATTCGTCTTATAAAAAATAAAGTGAAGGTTTTTTGAAACAAGTGATGTATCGATTTTTTAAAAAAACAGATGTTTTTTCTGTGCTTCAGCTTTATCTGCATACTTGCAAAACAGTTGTTGAAGCTGGGGCTTTTTGGGGTCATGATTCAAAAAAAATGGCATTAATGTGGCCGGAGGCAACTATTCATGCGTTTGAACCGATTCCTGAACATTTTCAAAGACTTGCAACTGAAACTATGACATACAACAATATTATAGTTCATCAACTTGCACTTGCTGACAAAAATGAAGTAAAAGAGCTTTTTCTTTCTTTCAAAGGTGAACGATTATCGCAAGCAGCGTCTTTTTTAAAGCCAAAAGACCGACTAAAGCATAGCCTAATCACTTTTAATGGCAGTAGGTATGTACAAACTGTTACATTGTCTTCTTTTATGAGTCGATATAATATCGACCAAATAGATCTTTTGTGGCTTGATTTACAGGGTTATGAATATGCAGTTTTGGAGGCAGCTGAGGCTGTTTTACCGTTTGTACGTGTTATTCATATGGAAGTATATTTCATTCAGGCGTATGATGGTCATCCATTATATGAAGCAGTTGTAAAATGGGTTCAAAATCAAGGTTTTACCGTTGTTGCTCGTGATTTTGAAGATACAACAAAACACTTTTTTGGCAATATTATCTGTGTACGGTCAGACTGTTTATAATTCATACAGAAGCGATATATGGTCATTCATAGCTTCAAGTGATGTTACTGTTATGCCGTCATCAAATATCGTTATCCGTTTTTTATTGTTTTGATGAAGAATGAAGCCATTTATGGTGTACGGTTGCAGTACCTCTTTTAAGAAACAGTTTTTTACTGCGTAAAGGTTTTCTGTAAGTTGCGCTTTCATTTTTGGTGGGCAGCATGTATGTTTTTCGCCAAGAATAATGATATCAGCATAGGTCTTATTGAGTTGGTAGATCAGTTGATCGAAATTAATCACTTGACTAGTATTGTTCATGTAGCAAATGTATTCAGTTTCAGCAGACATAATGTGTTTGAAAGCAGAATTTTTAGGATTTTTTGAGTATATGATAGTAATTTTTGGGTACTGCTTTTCTAGAATATAGACTGTTTTGGGATCAACTTTGTCATTTAGAATAATGGTAAATGAATCTATTTTTTGATCGAGATATTCCTGTGCCTTTATAGAATATATGGTCTCGTCTAGATTATTCGTTTCTATGATGAATTTTAATGAACTGTTTTTATGTAGGGTAAGATTTCTTGAGATAGGATATTGAATTTGTGTATACGGACTTCGTTTTTTTATCTCGTGTCCACTGTTGACTTGTATGGTACGATCTACTTTGAATCCTACCAAATCTGAGAATAGATTTCTTTTATATAATATTTTTTTTATGAATCTGACTTTTGTATGTGCCATTTCTACCATTGGAATGTACATTGCAAGGTCATTGCTTGCGGGGAAAAAATCGCCTATAAAACCTTCCACTGAAGTGGAAATGAGATCTTCCAGTTTTACTAGTTTGAATAACCAGCCTTTAAAGGTTCGTGGATGCATATAATAGAAAGGTCCTTTTCTGTACGATCGGTTTTTGATAGTTTCTGTTGGGATTGCTTTTGCATAACCTTTTGGATTAAAGCCCCATGCGATTGCTTCTTGTGCCGGGATATTTTCATATTGGCCGTACGTAAACCATACATCGTTTTTTTGGTAGATGCTGTTAATGTATGAAAATACTGAATTATCTGCTAGCCAATCATCTCCGTCAACCAGTATAGCGATTTCATCATCTGCAATCTGGTATAATACATCATATAAGTTTGCCAGTTTGCGCCTTCTATTTTTGTTTTCGATTAAAACTGTTCTTTTATTATTCTTTGAGACATTGAGATAATTTTTAATAATAGAAACCGTATTGTCGGTTGAGCAGTCATCCACAATAACAACTCTAAAATTATTGTATTTTTGATTAAAAATCGACTCAAGGTTTTTGAGTGCCCATTTTTCGTTATTATACATACATGTCACAGCAACAAGCGGTAGATCGTTTGCGACCAATATTTGCGATACATAAATCAACGAAAAAAAGATGTGCTTTGGTAGACTGTTTTTTTGCATACAAGCCTTTATTATTAAAACCTTCAAATTTCGATTTGTATTTTGTTATCTTCATTGAGTATTAACAAGTATTTTTTGGAAAAGAAAAGGGGAGTAATAATGAAGGTGAAAGAGCTACGGTTAGTGGGTATGCTTCTTTTGATAGTTTTTAATTTTTTGTATTTTCAAGCGACCTCTGCCAATATTGCGGTGGTAGGTGCTGGGTACGTTGGACTTGTCACCGCTGCCGGTTTGGCGGCATGTAATAATTCTGTTGTGTGCGTCGATGTCGATCGATTTAAAATAGATAATCTTTGTAATGGTGTCATGCCATTTTTCGAGCCTGGTTTGCAAGAGCTGGTTAAAAGTGGCATGGAAAAAAAAATTTTGCGTTTTTCTACTGATGTATCTATAGAAATTGAGGCTGCAGATATTGTTTTTATTGCCGTTGGTACCCCTGCTACTGTGGAGGGGCATGCGGATCTTTCTGCTTTGCATATGGTTTTTGATGTTATTGCAGAAACAATGAACCATTGCAAAATGAATGCTTACAAACTGATTGTCATTAAAAGTACGGTGCCATTGAATACGAATGGTCGATTTATTCAATGGATGATAGAAAAAGGTGTACAAAAAGAATCTTTTGATATTGTGAACTGTCCTGAGTTTTTGCGTGAAGGTTCCGCTGTATATGATTTTTTCAATCCAGATCGGATGATTGTTGGGGCATCTTCGAATGAAAGTGCTTTCAAAGTTATACAACTTTTTCCCTTTATTCAAACGAAACAGATACCGTTGATTGTTACTGATCCAACTTCAGCAGAAATGATTAAATATGCAAGTAACGCATTTTTAGCAGTTAAAGTTAGTTTTATTAATGAGATTGCAAATCTTTGTGATCGTATGGGTGCTGATGTTTCTGTGGTAAGCAAAGGGCTAGGTCTTGATCATCGAATTAGTCCATATTTTTTGAATCCGGGGCCTGGCTTTGGTGGATCCTGTTTTCCAAAGGATTCATTAGAAATAGCTTCCACGGCACGTGACTGTGGACTAGATGTGCCGACAATTTCAGGTTCATTGCTTACAAATCAGTTACAAAAGCAGGTTGCTTTTCAGAAATTAACCGCTTTGTGTGGTTCAGATTTACGTGATAAAAAAATAGCTATTTTAGGGCTTGCTTTTAAAGCTAATACTGATGATGTTCGGTATTCCCCTTCGATTGATCTTATTATGCAGTTACAATCTGCAGGCGCAAGAATTGTTGCATATGATCCGTATGCGATGGAAAACATGCAAAAACTATTTCCAGATCTTATATGTGTTCATACGGCAATGGATGCATTGGTTGACGCAAATGCTTGTGTGATTATGACTGATTGGGCTGAATTTAAAAGGTTTGATTTCGAAAAAATGGCATCGGTAATGGCTAGTCCGATTATTGTTGATATGCGAAATGTGTGTGATATTTCATTGTGTAAAGCGCATGGAATCATATGTGATATTATTGGTAGGTCTAGTTTGTTAAATCAGGGGGTATAAAAAGGTAGTAGTAAACATTATAAAAAGAGGCAGCGTATTATCGCTGCCTCTTTTTTACTGTTCAATTTTTTTTAAATATTAAGGAAGTTGTTGGTAACGTGCTATTACTTTTCCAATGATTCTAAAATGGTCTTTACCGCGAACAAGTGCGATTGGAGAAGTCTTATGATTTACCGATTCAAGTACAATGAAGTCTTCAGTATACGTAACCGTCATTATTGCTTTAACATGTGTATCGTTACCATATTCAACAGCGGCAATATCTCCAGAACGTGTCCACACTTCGGGAGAAACAATCAGGTAATCCCCTTTGATAAAGGTTGGAGCCATTATGTTATTGGTAACACAGTACGCAAACATTGAAAGATCTGTTGAATTGAGTACAGAAATAAAACAATCCTTATAGCCGGTTGTAATCTGTTGCAATTGGTTGTTATATGGTGAAGGATTAGAAGGAATTTCACCGACCACTGGTACTAACTGTACTTTTAACTCAACGTCGGAACGTTCAGGTAGTGCGATATTGTTTTCAATATCATCGGTGCGTTGTCTGTGTTCTGCAAAGAGCTCTATTGGGCTAATTTCAAATGCTTGTGCGAGCTTTTTTAGGGAGTCTTCATTCCAGCGTCGTGTTCCATTTTTAATATGAGTAAGGTAGCTTTCAGACATACCGGTCTTTTCTGCAAGTACTTTAGTAGTCCAGCTTTTCTCTCTGAGGAGTTCTTTTACTCTTAGTTGGGTTGAAGTTGAAGTCATTCTATACTCCTCTGCGCCGTAAATGGCCTTAATGGTTGATAATTTATAAAAAACACTGCTTATTACTAATAGTACACTTAAATTCTAATTTGTCAAGTAAAATATAAAGCCAATTTGAATGATATCTTAAGGCTGTTTATTTACAATAAGTACCATCTAATGCTGAAATTGCACTATTCTAAGGCTGAGAAGCACCCATAAAACATTTGCCAATCAGCCTTTTAAAGGCTTATAAAAAATATGAAATTCGCATATCTGTTAACAAAACTGATTAGTTGCTGTTTTTAGTCTCTTTTTCTTTGTTTATAATATTTCTTTTTGTACGGTGTGATTTTTTATTGTAAAACTGTTTATTTTGACTTAAAAAACGTATTCTATATATATAGAAAATAAGCTTTTTGTAAAGAGGATGCCAAAAAATATTGGTTTAATAGATTAAATGGTTGGTTTCTTCTTTTAGTTAAAACATTTTTAGAGATGATGGATACGATGTTTGATTGTCTGCTAGTTCAACTACTATTTTCATTTTCAACACCTTTAAATAAGCTTTTGCTGAATCATACAACGTTTATTGGTCTGATAGCGTGGCGAACTGGTGTTGCGGGCTTAATGATGGCTCTTATTGTTTTGATTTCCAGAAAACGGTTACCTCATTTGACGAATTTTCATATATTGAGGTTGCTTGGATATAAGATTGTTTTAGGAACATATGTAAAATATATGCTCAAATATTGGGGACTGCAGTATATAAGTGCGCTGCATATGGCATTATTGATAAATACGACTCCCTTGTGGGCTATTTTTTATGAGCATGTTCATTTTGATAATCCATTCAAAAAAAGAGAGATAGTGGGTAGTGTATTTGTAATCGTTGCATCTGTGCTCTTTTTTATATCAAATGAATGTACTATTCCATATATTTTTTGCCTCGATCGGTTATTACCATCTTGTGCTATTATGATTGCAGTGGCAGCACACGCGTATGGTACCAGTTGCACAAAAGAGCTGGTAGCTATGCATGATTTTGATCCCTTTGTTTTGAGTGCGCTTTCAAACTTGGGCGCTGCATTCTGTGCATTCCTTACAGGCTTTTTTTTACATGTTTCATTTGAAATTCAGCAAAAGGCCGTATTTATACCCTATTTTTGTCTGCTTATTCTGATCAGTAATATCCTTGGAAAAACGTTTCATACGATGCTTTTAAAAAAGCATTCGATGACAAAATTGGCACTTGCAGAAAATTTTTCACCTGTTTTTGTTGCTGGATACAGCCATTTTTTATTAGGGCAAACGATTATTTTACAGCAATGGGTGGCAATCTTCCTGATGATATTTGGTTTAGGCGTGGTCAGAAGTAAGTAGTACCGCTATTTGTGGATGGTTCAGGCATCTACATAATCATTGAAAAAATTAATCAGTATTGGATTGAGGAGCAATTTTGTTGTATACATAGCAAAATTGATTTTAGTTTCATGTTTTTTGTATGTTTCTGTAATGCTATGATATTTCTCGGTCGCTTTGGTCACATATAGTTTTAAAATGAAAAAAGAAGCAGTAGCAGCAAACGGCGGATTATAGTCATATGACCAACGTACTATTTGTAATAGAAGCAAAAATTTTGCTCCTGCTGAAAAAGTCTCATACATAGCCAATTTCGCATCTTTTTGTGCTTCAGCGATTTTTCTTGCCGCTGCTTCATTGGCGGTAACGTTTTTTTCTCTTTCCATTGTCTTTAAATCTTTTTTTAATTTTTTTTTATCCAGGATTAGTTGTGAAATTGAAACAGCCTTTTCCGCTTCTAGTTTTAATTTTTGTTCTAAGTCTTGTTTTTCTTTTTGCAATCGCTGAACTTTTTCGTTGGCTTTTGTCAATTCTTCAAAAGTTTTTGTAAATTTCATCAAAGCTTCATTTTTTTGAGTAGTTTCGTTTTGCAACTGTGCATTTGTCATTTCAAACTTTTGATGTTTTTTGAGAAGTTCTGTTTTTTGTTTTTCTTCTAAGTTTTTCAATTGAGACTTTAAGTCATGTAACTTTTTTTCTGCAGCTTGCAATTGTGTTTCGTTTTCTTGTAAAAGTATATTGGCTCGTGCAAGTTCTTGTTTGATCGTTTGTTCTTTGGTTTTCAGGGCTTTAATTTCTTGATTTTTTTGTTCGACTGTATTTTGTAATGTAGTGTTTATTGTTTCTGTTGAAGCATTTTTTATTAATAATCTTCCATTCTCACGTGTTAGTTTTTTTACCTCTTTTTGCGCTTCTTTTCCTATGGTTTTTTTTTGCTGTAGCTCAGTTATAGTTTTCATTAATGTTTCAATTTCTTTCTTATATCCACTGATTAGACAGACCTGTGAGCAAGTTTGGATGAGTGCTGGAGCCCAATTACTTACAATATGGCCATACGGTAAAAACCGTGCTGCTAAGTTAATGCCGCCTTGCAATAGCATGTGTTTGTTTTGGTCTGCGAGGGTAAAAACGAATGATTGTAAAGAAATTGCATTGCTTTTTACAGATAACTGATTTTCTTGAGTTAGATTAATTTTTGATTCAGTTTTAAATAGGACAATTTCAGAATGCGCTTCTTTGCTTTCATTGTTTTCATTTAAAGTTGTTTGTTGTGCAAAATTTGTTAAATAACTTCCGTTTTTACCAGTTGGAAAATGTAGCCTTTGGGTTTGGTTTAAAAAATTAAGATTGACGATGCCTACAGCTCGGTTGTTAGATCTGTTGTACGTTGGCCGAGACTCTTTAAACAAAAGCATCCCAAAACTATCTGTAAAAGCAAAAAATAGAACTAAAAAAAATAAGAACATGGCTTTCAGTTACCTGTTGTTTAAGTATTAAATGCATAATGAAAAATATTCACCAAGACAGTGTAAAAAAAAACGAACCGTTTGTACAGATTTTTTTAAAAAGTGGTTACAGAATTTTTGTGTCTTGATTCATTTTTGACTTTTCAAGTCCCTTTTCAAGCGCATTTTTTAAATAATCCGTCTTTGAGGTAATATACTCATTTTGTTCTTCAACCCGACTGATGATCATACTGTTTTCTTTTAATTTTTCAAGTGAACTGATGTAAAAATCTTCAGGCATCATGGCGCCTGCAAGTTCCAAAAAGTAGCAATAACGATTAGTCAAACTCCATAAAAGATCGTTCAAATCATCAACTTCAAGGATAATGTTTTTTTCGAGTAATGTTGTCAGTTCTTTTGACAGCTTTGTAAGGCTTTGCCATGTTTTTTCTGCATTTTTTGGTGACCAGATCAATTTTCCAATATTTGTTTCTAAAAACCTTAAAGTTGTTTGTCGCAACTGTTCAATTTCAACTTCTGTTTGTGCATGCTGAGCAATCTGTTTTGCAATATTGCTTAAAAAAAGTTCGGGGCTCAATTTGAACTGGTCAAACTTTTTTGAAAACGAGTTCAAAAGGAGATTGTTCATTCTCTTGTTAAACTGATCAAACATTGTTTCGTCGTAAAAAAGTAATTAAACTCTGATCTGACTGTCCTGTGTACATGTAGGATGACAAATATTTTGGTAAGCTATTTAAAAATGTACTTAATGATTCAGGATTGATATATTCAACTCGTTTGCATCTGTTATGAAACAGCTTTAAAACATCTTTCATTTCTGAACGATCTTTTTTATTGATGGCACACTGTTCAAGCAGTTGACTTGTATATGCAAGCGTGTGTGTACTATTCAAATTATCACTATTTAACTCTCTGATGATGGTGTTTAAAAAAAAGTTTTGTTCTTTTTGTGTTTCATTTTGTTGTACTGTATTGATTTTAATGGGTTCTTGATTGCAATCTTCAGCTGATGTATCATGAAAGGTACTGAAGATGAGTATTAAGAATAAATAATAAAAAATGAAAGCTCTTTTCATACACCGTAACCTTTGAAAAATATACTTATCGAAAGTAAAGGATATCATAAAATGTGGTATACTTTCAAGGCATGTGTGTGAAAACTTTCCAAAAGGTAATAAATGGCCATCTATCGATACGAAGCATTTTCAAAGGATGGTAAGCGTGTAGGAGGCACGCTTGATGCTGCATCTACGGCGCAAGTGAAAGAACTTTTGTTAAGACAGTTACTTTTCCCAATTACCATAGAACTTGCTCCATTGGAATCAAGCGCCTCTTTTTTAGGTTCATTATTTCAGTCATCTGTAAGTTTGAAAGATAAGGTATTATTTACGAAACAGCTTACCGTGTTATTGCGTGCGGGTGTTCCATTACTGCAGGCCATTGAGCTTCTGGTTGAACAGTTTTCTGGAAGATTCAGACAGATGCTTGTTGCTATTAAAGATGATCTGCAACAAGGGAGTTCGCTTGCAAATGGTCTGGCAAAATATCCAAAAACATTTGAAACCATCTACGTGCAACTTGTGCGAGCAGGAGAAGCAAGCGGGCAGCTTGAACCTATTTTAAAGCGATTAACTGAGTATCTTGAACGATCAGAAATGCTAAAAGCACGTGTAAAAAGTGCCTTGCAAGGACCATTGATTCAGCTTGCGCTCATTTTGATTGTGGTAACTGCACTTGTTGTATTTGTGATTCCTGGTCTTGTTTCAAATTTTACCTCCTCTGGAAAACCACTGCCTTTACCGACTGCTATTTTGATGCAGATTTCAGATTTTTTAAGTAGTTATTTCATTTTGATATTGCTTGCTATTATCGGTTTTACTTCATTTTATAAGTATTGGGCGTCAACCAAAGATGGTGCACGTAAAATTGACCAGTTAAAAATAAGTCTGCCCGTTGTGAAATTTTTGGCAAAAACGAATGCGGTTGTGCAGTTTTCGTATACGTTAGGCATGTTGCTGGAAGGTGGTGTCAACCTTGCAGAAGCGCTTGATATTGTCGTTAGTGTTATTGATAACAAGATATTGGCAGATGCGTTGCAGGTTGCTCGTGATAAAATTGTAAAACAGGGTAAAATTGCCGAATATTTAAAGCAGACGAAAGTATTTCCACCGATTGCAATTTACTTAATTGAAACAGGTGAGCAGAGTGGTCAGCTTGATACAATGTTGCTTGGTGTTGCGTCTACGTATGAAAAAGAAGTTGATGAGCTGGTTGATGGTCTTGCTGGTATCATAAGTCCCGCTATGACGATTATTACTGCATTACTTGTTGGATTTATTGTGATGGCAATTATGCTGCCAATGATGCAGATGGGTGACATTAAAGGTATATAAATGAAAGGACTATTGTATGACGTTTGTACAAACAGAAGTTTATCCAAATCGGCTAAAACGTGGTTTTAGCATTGTTGAAATGATGTTTGTTATCGCAATTATGGCTGTAGTTTTGGGTGTGTTGGCTCCGAATTTAAACAGATATTTGCAGAGTTCACGCAAAACTTCCGCAAAATCAACAATAAGAACATTAAAAGGTTCTATTAACATGTTTAATGCACATATTGGAAGATATCCTACTTCGTTGAATGAGTTGATCAAAAAACCGTCAGAAGAACGAGCTGCAAAAAAATGGGAAGGTCCTTATATTGACGCAAAAGAAGTTCCTTCTGATCCATGGGGTGAGCGATATGTGTATAAGTTGACTCCACAGACTGAGCATCCGTATGAGTTGCATTCGTATGGTCAAAATGGCCGTGGTGCTCCAAAATCTGAATGGATTTCGGTGTGGGACGAATAAAAAAGTCTGGCATTGCTGTGCTTGATCTTGTTTTTGCGCTTGCAGTTCTTGCATTGATTGCAGTGCTTGCAGTGCCGAATGTTGGGCGGCTTATGCCTGGATACAAGCGAAGGCAGTTTTTAAGTTCAGTTGAAACAGTAGTGAATATCGGGTGGCAGCAGGCGCTTGTCACCCGATCAATTCATAAAGTTTTGTTTGATTTGCAAGAAGGTATTATTGTATTAGAGCGAGCGACAGACAATCTTAATCAGAAAGGTGAACTTGAATTTACCAGAGCGCAGGTGAGTGGAGTTTTAACACGTTGTGAAATTCCGCCATTCATTGAAATTAAGCAGTTTTTCATCGAAGGCTTTGATGAAATTGCTCGGTATCAGGGCAATAAAAATGCTGCCCGTGTTTGGTTTTTTCTCGTTCCAGAGGGCATGGCGCAAAAAGTGGTGATTAATATGTTTGACAATGGTTCAAAAGATGAAAAAGGTAATCCTCGATCAATCGGTCTTGTTTTAAACCCTTTAACCGCACGATTTTATGTGTATGATGAATTTCAAAAGCCGTAGTGGATTTCTTTTATTGGAAGCTGTTTTTGCAACGCTTATCCTTGGCATGATTCTTGGACCCTTGTACATGTCGCAAAATGCGGTGGTCAGTCGTTTATCTTCTGCGTTCGGTGCTGGGCAACGTATATTTTTGGCAAAACAGTTTTTAATGGAAAATGTATTAAAACGATTACAACAAGCTGATCTGCCAAAACAGGTTGATTTTCAAGCACAGGAGCCGCTGACTAATCTTGTTTTCAAACAGGAACCGATTCCTGCCTCGTCATCCTTAAAATCGATCAAATACCTAGAAAAGGCAACGGTGACGTTTGGTTGGCAGTGGAGCGGACTTGGCAAGTCGAATACGTTGACCACTTTTGTGTTTGTCAGACCTGAACTTGATGACAAAAAGAAAGATGCAGCATGAACCAAAAAGGCGGATCATTTTTACTAGAGGTAGTTGTTGGCACGTTAATCGCCTCGATGATTACTGGCGTTTTGATGAATACGCTTTCGCATATGACCAAGATGTCAACGCTTGTCGATGGTATGGCCAATCAGGTGTTGCAGCTAACCATGATTCAGCATCAGTTTGAGCGTGATGTGAGCGGTATGTGCGTGGTACATCAAGCGATTATTGAAGAAAAAGAGGAGCCGCTACAAAGTAAAAAACAGGATGGGCAGAATGAGGACAATCAAGTTATAGAAAAGAATCAAAGCAAAGCTACATCGAATACAGATAAAACAAAGCAGACAGTGCCACGACTGAAAAAGGTTTTTTTTGTCGCACTTGGGCAGGAAAATCAGATGCAGCAGATCTCTTTTATCACCAATAACCCACTTCCTTCCTATTGGCATGGAACAGTTGGTAATGCAAAGCCATTGAAAGTTCGTGTGGTTTATTTTTTAAAACCAGACCCGCAGCACCAAGGTTCCTTTATTTTGATGCGGCAAGAAAGCTCAAATCTCCTGCTTGACTCATTCAAAGATGGTGTTCCTGCGTATGAAATTGCTGATCATATTGCCTCTTTTTCTTTGATGTTATCGTATGATACTATTCAAAAAGAGGAAAAAGCAAAAGATGCAAAAAATCCTATGCAATCAGTACAATCAAATAAACCGAAAACAACCATTGCAACGGTTGCTCAGTGGGATAGCGATGAATTACTTTCAAAAGAAAATGATTATTATTCGTTATTGCCCCGCGCAGTGACAGTCGAAGGTCAGTTTTGGAGCAGTAGCTATCGATACAAAGAGCCGTTTAAAATGACGATTCCTGTCGCAGCCGATGGATTTAATGCGGTCATTAAACATAAGCCAAAAGTTCAAGAAAAAACTGCTGATCAGTCAAAACAGGAAGGTGATGCTGAATTGTCTGAAAAAAATCAAAAACATACGTTACAGCAAAAAAATAGTACAAAATCACCAGCACCTGGTTTATCTGAGGCACCTATTATCATGGCTGACGCCTCTTCAAATATACAGTTTCCGATGATGCCATTGCCCACATGGCATGCACCGCTCGTTGAGTTTCCTGCAGCAACTATTGAGTTGGCAGAGTAGGATTTATTGGGCTTTGGTTAATGCATTTACAAATTTTTCAAGGGCTTTCGCAGCTCCTTCTGTTTTTCTTGCCTGAGCTTTTTTCTTTTCTTCTGGTGTTTGTTGTAGGTAGCCTTGAATTTTTTTTGCTTTTTGATCGATCTCGGCTTGAGCTCTTGTGCGTTCTTCTTCTCGATCTTGGTTCAATGATACAATGTTCAATATCTTTAATGTTGTTTTTTGTTGTCTTGTGCGACATAATATAACTTTTTCGCATTTCGATCAAAGCATGAGCACAAGATTGACTGGTCTGTGTTTAATTTGACAAGTTCCTGAGGGGTTTTTAGTGAATTTTCTTGTAGATCAAGATGATAGATGCCATGCTTGTACACAAATATGAGCCACAATGGAACATTATTATTCATTATGTTTTTGATCAAAATGTCTTTTGTACGCATAAATGGATATGTTAGGTACAGTGCAGTTGGTTTTCTTTCCATCGATTTTTTTAGGGTTATTTCTTTGTGGTGATCATGGTTTGCTGAATTTATTAAAATCAGTTTTGTTTTGGTTTTGAGTACAATACTTTTAAAAAGATCATACTCAGAGTTGATTGCTGCAATTGGTGCTTTTCTTAATATCGGAATTGAGACTTGATAGATAGTATGATCTTGTTCAGATGTAGATTTGTTATGGCTTGAGGTAGGTTGTGCTTTTAAAGCTTGCTGATAATTTTCAAATGCTGTTTGAATGGCTTTTTCATCATCATCATCATCATTTATTTCAGTGTGCGCTTTTATTTGTGATTTTTCTCCCAATTTTTTAAAAAGATATTGGCTGACTAGGTCGTCTGCCTTTAAATTGGAAAAATATTTTTCTTCAGTCATTAATTTTGTTAGTTGTTCAGAAGAAAGATTTCCAAAATATTGATCTAAAGGTTCTTCTTGGTGTGTGGCTTTATTTTTTAAAATGTTTTGAAAGAGTATTGCAGGGGTATTTAAAGTTGACTCAGTATTTTTTGAGTCAAAGTGAAAATTGTATCCAATGTTGTATGGTATAAATTGTACTTTTTGATTGAGATGATTTACATTAAAAAAGCGTTTTTTTGAGTTTTTAAAAGCAAAAATAAGGATGTCATCTTGTGCTGCGAGTAAAATATGATGTTTGAATGACACAGGTTTTTTATCTGTATTTTCTTTTTGTCCTTCATATGCTGGCTTTTTTAAAAAAAAGTTAAGCCATGATTTTTGGTTGTGTTGTATCATATGATTGGGATCGGTGAATGTAAGGTTTGGAAATCTTGAGTTTGAAAGAATTTTGTGATCTTTGTTTTTCGTTGTTAGCTGTCCAAGTTTGAAGATATGCGTATTGTGTGTCGCGATTCTGGAGTTTGTTTCGCTTGTAAAATCATACAGGTAGACTGAATCTTTCAGAACCTTTTTTGCAACTGAATACACAAGTGACTGTTGATTTCCACCATTTTCAAATGGATACAAAATGTGAGACACCTGTTCTTCGGTATTGATTTTTTCAAATTTTGGCGCATATACTTCTTCTCTGATGCTTACATAAACAGTGCCTTGCCATGTAAGCAGGATTATTTTGCTTTCATCTGCTTGAATCTCTTTGATCCCCTCTTTTGCGATGGTGCTGTTGATATCATATGAGATAAGACTCTTATTGGTTGATTTTTTGAATTCGCTTGCTCTTGTTAATTCTATACCTTGTTGCATGCAAAATGTTGTATTTTCGATTATCAAAAAACAGAACACGCCGATCAAAAAAAAGATTTTAAAAAAGGAACGGCTAGTTTTAAAACTAATCGTTCCTTTTGGGAGTGTTGAGGAGTAGAGAGCCAAGCGATCTATCATGTTTATCTCACATTTTTAAGTAGTTGTATTAATCTTTGATTTTGATTTTTTTCAGCATATGTGAGAGCAGTTGCGCCATTTTTGTCCTGAAGGTCTTTTTGTGCACCTGCAAGTAACAGTGCTCGGGCTGCTTCGGTATGATTTGCTTCGACTGCTTTGATCAGTGCGGTTTTGCCTTCGCCGTTTTTGACATTGATATCAACTCTTTGTCTAATTGCATCAAGAATAAACGTGACATTTGCCTGGTCCGCACCTTTGAAAAGCAGGTCTTTTAAAAAGTCTGATTTCAGTTTTTGCAGCAACGCATATTTTTTTGCGTAAATCGGATCTGGCATTGCCTGTAATGATGCAAACAATGAGATCATCAAAGTCAGTTTGTATCTGTTTTGAGGATGTAAAAAAGCTAATATCGTCAGGATCATTCTTCTTCCTTACCTTGTTCCTGTTGTTGTGCTGGATATTGAGCGTAGTACGTATAATGTTCGTTTTCTTCATTTTTCATTGCGTATATTTGGGTGACAAACTGCTCTGGCTCTGTAGGTTCAAATTTTTTGTTTTTTAAAATTTCATCGGTAAGTTTGTCAATTTCATAAAAACCAACATAGATAATGTAGTTATTTGTATTTTCAATTTTGCTGGTCAATGAAAATGCGAACTGATATTCCTTATCTTCTTTTTCTTTGATTACAAAGTTTTGTGCCTTGTAGAGTGTTTCTTCTCCTGGAAGATAGTTAACCAGTTTGATTTCATTTTGTTGGTCTCCATAGGTAAAGTATAACAATGAATTATCAGGAGCTTTGATTGCGCCGTAGCTGTATTTAATATTCTTAGAATTCTGTACTTGGTTTTTGCTAGCAGTTTGCTCTATGATATCCGTAGAATCTGTAATTTGATAACTTTCATTTTGCGTAGTTATATATCGTTTTAGTATTGCAAACTTATCATTATCTTTTCCAAATTGAACCAAAAATGGTCGCCTGATATTTGCAAATCCATTGATTTTTTGAAATTTTTTTGGATAGGCCGATTGAATTTCCCTTATCTTTTTAGCATCATTTTCTAATGAAGCAAGGTCATTAATGCTTTTAATTTTCTTAGCATATACTTGTTCTGTTGTTCTAGTTTTATTCAGTTTTGTATAAACAAGTTGGTTGTTTTGTGTAATTCCAATAAGTCGGTGATTGTTAAATGAATGACCATGTTTTCTGCCAAAAAAATATTTTAGGGTTCCCAAGCGTTCATCAGTTGGTGTGAAAAGTAAGGATGGAAAGAGCGATGATGAAACGGTATAATGAGTACCGTCAATATTCATCATCTGGATTGTATATGCTGGTGTGTTATGTGACTGATTTTGTTTGGCGGATATAGTATTTTTTTTCGTATCAACTAAAACAGTAGAATTTGTACCCGCTTCATTAATAAGCAAAGGAAAATAGCGATCATAAAGTTTTTTAGATAGATTCTGTGGCATGAGCATTGTTTCAAAACTGTAGAAAAAACTATTGTCATATATACCCAAAAAACTCAATATTGAAGGAGTTTCTTCCCAAGTCATGATTGGGTTTTTTGTTAATGTGTGAGGTGATGCTGTCTCGGGTTTTTGTTGAAAAATATTATTAAACTGATTTATTAATACTTGTTTCGCTATTGTATCAATTTGATAACCTTTTGATTGATTTTTGATAAGTTTTTTCTGGTCATTCCACGCGGTTATGATGTAGCAGTCATTACCATCTTCAACTAGCTGCGCAATGCTATGAAAATTCCATTGGTATAGTTTATCTATAATTTTATCCAAAGGATGAGTTGAAGGCTTTTCTTCAAAAAATGCATTGATTGGTGTTAATGTGGCTTCGGTACCATTCTTTTCTGGTGTTACTATTTCTTCAATTTCCATTGCTTGCATCGAACTAATCAACAGGCTGCTAAATATGAGATATTTTATAGTGAGCTTCATGAGGTCTGCCTTTTTAAAAAGATTTTTAACTTATTTCAATTATAAATAAAATAAAAAGATAAATGCAAGAAAAAGAAGGCCCGAGTAATCTGTGGTGACCTTGTCGATTATTGATTAATTGAAAATAAACTCATTTTAATGTCTTTTGCAAAATGCATTAAAAAATAAGTTCTGGCATGAAAATGACGACCAAGACCTCTTATGTCTAGCTTTTTTAGCAATATTTCTAAAAAAATAAAATTGCAAAATATGTGTGGTTAGATACTATTATTCAAAACAACTATTTTTTGAGTGGAAGAAATGAATAATCAAAAAGAACAGAAAAAGACCTTTAATTCTTTAATAAAAGCCATTTTTATTGCATTGGTCATGCTACCTTTTGGTCAAATTATCGCCAAAGAGTCCAATCCATTATATGATTGTCTTGGGTTTTCGGAGTGGAAGACGCATGACTCTGATGGCTTTGTAACACGAGTCGAGGAGGTTGAGCTTGAAAAAATAAGACTCATACACGGCTCCCAAAATATAAAGCCGGCATTTGAGCCAGCTACCAAAATTGGCATGCTTGGTGTGTGGAAGTTGATGAGCCCGACAAATAATAGGCAGACGCTTCAGGCCAGTCAGGATTTTATTAAGCTGATGCTTGAAGATGAATCATTTGCAACAGAACTTTCAAAGCTGCTTGCAGAATTGGCCAAAAATGAAGCTGATATGGTTTCGTATTGGACAGAAGATAAGATCTCCCGAAAAGCACAATCACATTATTTTTGGCAACCAAAAACGTTTTTTGGACTTTTCAAACTACCTGATTTTGTCGGTGGCTTGAATCGATCAGCAGGCTGTCTTGAGGCAAGTATCGTTTTGGACGTGGGAAAAAGGGTTAGCTCGATACTTGCAATATTTGCATTAAAAGGATTGATCGATGAATTTGCAAAGGCAAAAATTCAAGGACGATCTGTAGATTACAGTAACGTGTTAGCGTATCCTGAAAAAATGTTCAAAGCACATTGGCCTTTTTCGGTTTCACCAGAATATTATCAGATGTGGAAAGATGGAAATCATGAGTTACACGCGCTTCATCCTATTCCTTATGTTAATAAAGCCAAAGAGGTAAAAATGGGCCTTCAGCTTATAACTAAAAAATTGACACTAAGAGATTGGATAAATTCATTGTTATTTACAGATTTTGATGAATCTTTAGCTGATCGTACAATAACGCTTAATCGGGCAGCTCATTTAGATCTTTATGATCGGGGGTGGTATTTTGATGTAAAAATGTTTGGTAAAAAACTGTCTTTTCCGACTGATCTGGTTGGCGAAACGGTCTATTTTCCAATGCTGGCGGCGGCTCCTTTGGCAGTTGCGGCACAGCTTGTTCATACCTGGATGTATTACAAAACTGCACAGGAACAGGTTGAGTTGTTACAATCAACCTATCATTCAATGGAAAATGTACACAGACGCATGATTGCAGTTTCGCAGTACATTAAAACTGCAGAAAAAATCGAAGCTTTAATTGAAAAATATGCTCAAAATGGTGGCAAGGCTGCGCTGTTTGCAGAAAAATGTTTAATCACAGTAAAGCCATATTCAGAAAAAATGCAAAAATTAATCAAGCTTCTGCATACCGGTACATTTAATAAGAAAAAAGCAAAACTGCTTTACAGTCGCGGAACAGTACTTCATGCAAACAAACTTTTAGAAGAGACTCATAATGAACTTATCGACAGACTGAGAAATCTTGCAGTTATTGATGCACACGTGGCGGTAGCTCATTTTATGAAAAAATGTCAAACAAAGGGATTGCCAATATGTTTTGTTGATTTTATTGAAGATGACAAGCCTGTAGAGCTGTTTTTAGAAAACGCATGGTTGCCATTAACCATTCTTGACAGCTTTGTCACTAATACCATTCATTTGGGTGGTGACAAGGCACGCATTTTGATTTTGACGGGGCCTAATGGATGTGGTAAATCGACCATTTTAAAAACAATGGGGGTTGCAGCGCTGTTGGCGCATTGTTTTGGTATTGCACCAGCAACAATGGCACATATGTCGCTTGTTGATGGGATAAGAACAAGCTTGCAGATCAATGATAATATGGATGAAGGGTTGTCAACGTATATGGCTGCAGACGAAGCAGTAGAACGGTTGAGGATCTTTATCAATTCTCTTGAGCAAAATGGAAAAAGAGGCTTTGTGTTCTGCGGGGAGCCGTATCGCGGTACGCCAGAAAGTGAAACAGCAAGGAAAATTATTAATTTTGGAAAAGAGATTGTTGATAACAAACGGTTTGTAATGGGATTGGAAACACATGTTTTTGAGCCAACAAAGTTAGAAACAGAGTTTCCTCAAGACTTTGGCAATGGTCATATGCATATTGAAGATGCGGCAGATGGAAGTTTTATTCGAACATTTAAACTTGCGGACGGTCCTGCACACTGGTGGTTCTTCGATGTTGATCGACGTGCTAAATTTGTTGACTGGATTACTGTGTTGCGAAAACAGCTTGAAGAAGAAAAAAAGGCTTTCATGAAAGCAGTTATGGCAATACAAGAAAAGAAACGCCAGGCACAAGAAGCGTATGAAAAAAAGCTGAAGGAACAGGAAAAGCGTAAAAGTGTCTTTCAAAAGATCAAAGACAGCCTTGATATATAGACCGTACCTTTTGAAAATAGAGAGATAGATTTTAAATGTTAAGTTTGGTGAGTGCATTTGTCCTTGACAAAAAGTGCACTCACTGTTATATTTTTGATGTTTTGAAGTTTTTTATTGCCGGAGTGGCGGAATAGGCAGACGCACGGGACTCAAAATCCCGCGGTGGCAACATCGTGCCGGTTCAAGTCCGGCCTCCGGCACCAATTGATCTCACTCATACAAATGCGATTAAGCGTTCTTTGTGCAGTTGTAATATGTTTTCTTTGAATAAACCACTATTTTTGACGTATGCTTGTGTGTTTATTGTGTAGCTGTCGCTCCGTAAATAAAATCACGGATGCATGGATAGTTGTCGGGCTCTTTTTTGAATAAAGTAGATGAAGCAGATTCTATGATCGCTCCTTTGTACATCAAATGTATCGTACAGTCAAGTTGATCCAATAAGCGCGGATCGTGAGATGCAATGGCAATCGTGTACTGCTTTTGAGCAAGTTCCTGTAAGATTTTGATCGTCATTTTTCCAGATTCTGGATCAAGTGCAGAGGTCGGTTCATCCAAACATAAAACCGAAGGTTTTAAAGCGATTGCACGTGCGATTGCAACCCGTTGTTTCTGTCCGCCAGAAAGTTGGCCAGGCATGGCGTACGCTTTTTCAACAAGTCCGAAAGATTCCAGTAGTGCAAGCGCTATCTGTTGAGCATTAGTCTTTGATTTTTTCTGTACCAGTTCAAGTGCAAGTGTAATATTTCGCAAAACATTCATATGTTCAAAGAGATTAAAATGTTGAAACACCATACCTACCTGTGGTGAATGATGTACTACCTTGGTATTGATAGGTTGCATGTCAAGGGTGCAGCTTCCACGATCAGCTTGCTCGATGCCTGCAATAATTCTGAGGAGGGTTGACTTGCCGACGCCCGACTTTCCTAAAAAGACAGCTATCTCACCACGATAAAGTGATACGTTGATGTCATGTAAAATAGTGGTTTTTCTGTATACTTTAAAAAGATGCTTAATTGCTAACATGACGACGTGTCCTTCTTTCTAATCTGTAGATTCCATAGGTAATTGTCCAGGTAACACAGATATAAAATAGTGCGAGTGCAAAAAATACTGTGATAGAATCATAGGTTCGACCGATGATGATTCGTCCTTCTTTGGTCAGTTCAGCAACCCCAATAACTGATGCAAGGCTTGAATCTTTGATTAATGTGATAACCTCATTAACGAGTGATGGCAAAACATTGCCAATTGCTTGTGGTAAAATAATAAAACGGAAAATCTGCCATTCTGTAAATCCCAGTGACCGTGCTGCATCCCATTGCCCTTGAGCAATTGCATCAATTCCTGAGCGAATTACTTGACTTATGTATGCGGTGCTATTAATCCCAATCACAACACAAGCAGTGGCAAATGGAGAGATATATATTCCCCATTGCGGAAGTACATAATAGGCAAATAGTATTTGAATTAGCATGGGGGTGCCACGAATTACATTGACATATACAAAGATAACATATTGCATATAATCGGTTGACTCTGAGCTTTTTTCTATCATAGCGATTATTGTGCCACCGATCAGACCGATGATACTACTGATGCATGCTATTAATAAAGAATTTTTCAGCCCTTGTAGTAGCTGGGGAACTGATTCAATAATTAAGTCTAGGTCAATCATTGTATGCTCGCTTTTGAAACCATTTATCAATTAATCTATCCAAAATTCCGTTATTATGTAAGGTGTCGATTGCTTCATTTAACTGTTGGGCAAATTCAACATTGTGTTTTGCTAATGCCAATGCATCTTTTTCGCTAGTTCCTTCAATTAAAACATGTTGAAATAGATGTGCATTCTTTTTATTAAGAAATGGGATAGTTGTCGCGTAAGAACCGATAAAAGCCTCAGCGCGGCCACTCTCTAATGCCAGTAATCCATCTGTGGTGAGTGCAGAGGCTAGTCTTATAATATTTATGTTTTCATATGCCGATAAAAAGCTATCGGCATAATATCCTTCGTTGACTAACACCGTTTTCTCTTTTAACTCTTCAAAGGTATCAATGGGGTATTTTTTTAAAGAGATAATGACGAGCGGATCACCATCAAAAATGGGTTTGGTAAAAACCACCTGTTTTGTACGGGTAACGGTTGGCGTGATACCTGCTGCAATGATATCGATAGATCCGTTTTGAAGTTCCGCAATCAGCACATCAAATGGAAGATCTTTTATGTGTATCGGGCATCCAAAAATTTTGCCGATTTCTTCCATCACCTCAATATCAAATCCCGTAAGTTTGCCGTCTTTGTCAATAAAACTAAAAGGCTTGAACTCGGCATTTGTCCCAATATAAAGTCCGCGGGCAGGGGTCACAATGAGTGGTTCCGGTTCGCGCTTTTCAAAAGCATAACGCCAGAAAATGGCCATCCCAGTAAACCAACACAATAGTAATACTTTTTTTGAAAAATTACGTATCAAAACTTAAAATCCTTTCGGGATTAGCTATGCTAGCAAAAATTATTACGACCTTTAGTCTACTACATTTTTGGTAGCATTAAAACAGAAAACAGTTGTCACCTTTGTATAGAGAAGTTTTTAAGCTGGCTCAATGCGTATTAAATGCAAAATTTATATATTATTTTAAAAGTATATAAATATATTCTTAATTGAAACTTATAATGATTAATAAGTAAATATTTTATTGTTTTTTTTTTATGGTATAATCTTATTCTAAGTGTATAAAATGTATACATTATTTTTTAAATAAAACCGCCATAGGTTTTATAGTGTTTTTTAAATATAACACTTCCATTTAAGAAAGGTTTCTATGGAAAACATAGTACGCTATGAAGTACTTATTTTAGCTGGCCCTGAAATTACACAGGATGAGAGCAAAGAGCTTGAAAAACAGATTGAAAATGTGGTGCAGTTGAAAAAGGGCACCATGATCTCATTTGAGCGTTGGGGAAAATATAGGTTGGCTTATCCAGTGAGAAAAAATGAGTACGGAGTCTATTTCCTTGGTCGTTTTCAAACTGTAAAAGATGCTGCTTTATTAAAAGAGCTTGATATGCTACTTTCAGTAAAATTTGAAACTGTTATTATGCGGTCTATGATATCATTACTTGATAAGTCAGTTTCATTAGAATATCAAAGGCCGCGTTCGTTGGAGGAAGCACCAGTGGGTCTTGAAATGGCAACGAAAGATCGCAGGAACAATAGTTATGATATGAATCCAGAACTTGATAATGGACAAGAAGGTGATGATCTGGGTAATGAATAAGGTAAGCTAAAATAAGGAATATACAATGACAAAAAAAATAAGATTAAAGATAAGTCAGCGTTTATATAAAAAGAAAAACAGGCGTAACACCAGTACAGGTGTTCGCTCTTGCCGTTTCTGTCAAAATATAGATCAAAAAAATTTAATTGATTATAAAAATTCAACTTTTTTACGTTCATTTTTGACTGAAAGAGGGAAAATACTGCCTTCGCGTATTTCTGGAGTGTGCTGTAAGCATCAAAGGGGGCTTGCAAAGGAGATTAGAAAGTCACGCACAATTGCATTATTACCTTATTCAGCACATTCTTTTCAGTAATAGCGGTACTGAGTATATTCTTTTAAATGTAGATTAAGATAGTGGGTACGTCTGCACACGCACAACCTTTATTCAAGGGAAAGATTAATTATGGCACAGGAACGTCAAAATATTCGAAATATAGCTATTATAGCTCACGTTGACCATGGCAAAACAACGCTTGTAGATCAGATGTTGCGTCAATCAGGTACTGTTGATGTCAATGAGGGTGAGCGTGTCATGGATAGCAATAAGCTAGAAAAGGAACGGGGTATTACGATTCTTGCCAAGCATACCGGTATTCATTACAAAGATACTACGATCAATATAGTTGATACTCCCGGTCATAGTGATTTTGGTGGTGAGGTGGAGCGTACACTACAGCTTGTGGAAGGTTTTTTACTACTTGTTGATGCGGCAGAGGGTGTATTGCCGGGAACGCGGTTTGTGTTGCAAAAGGCGCTTGAATTAAAACTGAAGCCTATTGTTTTGATTAACAAAATAGACCGGAAAGATGCAACAATTACAGAGACAGAAAGTGCGGTACATGACCTATTTTTAGAGCTTGCGGCTGATGCATCTCAATTGGAATTTCCTGTTTTGTATGGTTCGGGTCGCATGGGTTTTGTTGGATATGATAAAAATGCAACTTCCGGCACGTTTGAACCGCTGTTTGAAGCAATTTTGAAGCATATTTCTGTGCCAAAAGCAAAAAGTGAAAGTTTGCAATTTTTGGTTACCAGCTTAGATTATTCAGAGTTCTTAGGGCCTATAGCAATTGGAAGGGTTTTCAGCGGCTCTATTTCTGTTGGACAACAGGTTGTTTGTTGCAAAGATAGTACGGTGAGCAAGCCGTTTAAAGTTACAAAACTTTTTACCTATGTGGGCCTTAATAAAAAAGATACTGAAACTATAGAGTTTGGTGATATTGGACAAGTAACCGGTTTTGATCAAGTTCCGAGCATAGGAACGACGCTTTGTCTTCCAGATGCTATCAATCCATATCCGTACGTCAAGATTGATGAGCCAACATTGACTATGTATTTTTCAGTGAATAACTCTCCATTTGCGGGCAAAGAAGGTAAGTTATTAACTTCAAGACAGATTAAAGAACGCTTGGAAAATGAGTTGCGTGTAAACGTTGCTTTGCGTGTTGAGCCAACTCAATCAGCAGATGTTTTTAAAGTGTCTGGTCGAGGGCAGCTTCATTTGGGTATTCTGATTGAAAATATGCGTCGTGAAGGTTTTGAACTGCAAGTTTCAGCACCAGAAGTTATTTATAAGACGATTAATGGGGTTAAGCATGAACCGATCGAATCTGTAATTTTTGATATTCCTGAAGAGTATCAGGGTGCGATTATGCAAAATATTGGTCAACGTAAAGCTGAACTTAAAAAAATGGAAGCGTTGGATTCTGGGCGAGTGAGGCTTGAATATGATGTTCCATCGCGTGGTTTGATCGGATTGCGTGGACAGTTTTTGACCGATACTCGTGGGACCGGTATTATTAATTTTCATTTTAAAGGTTATGAAGAGTATAAGGGTGATATTCCATCGCGCATCAAAGGATCATTGGTTTCAATGGAAAATGGTCGTGTGACGGGCTATGCTTTGGATACATTGCAGGATCGTGGGATTCTTTTTGTAAAACCTGGTGATAATGTATACGAAGGCCAAATCATTGGCGAACATAGTCGTGATAATGATCTTGATGTGAATCCATGTAAAGAAAAGAAGCTTACAAATATGCGTGCTTCAGGAACTGATGAAGCCGTTAAACTTGATCCACCAAAGATTATGGAACTTGAAACATGTATGGAATGGATACGTCCTGATGAATTGGTTGAGGTGACTCCTGGATCAATACGTTTACGCAAAAAAATTCTGTCTGCGGGTATGCGAAAATAAGATGTCTTTTTATGATAGTGGAAGTTTGTCATCAGTTAATTCTCCAACTAAATACAGAGCAATAGTGACGTATGATGGTACGAGTTATAACGGATGGCAAGCTCAAAAAGATCTTCCATCGATAGAATCTACATTAAAAACAGTTTTCAAACGAGCCTTTGGTGTACCAGTTTTTTCGTTAATTGCTGCATCACGAACGGATGCAGGAGTACATGCAAATGGACAGGTGCTACTTTTTAAGCATATATTGCAGCTAGATCCGGATAAGCTATTAAAAATTATGAATGACCATCTTCCGTTTGATATTCATTTTAAAGCTGTTTGTTATGCGCCACCTAATTTTCATCCATGGTATAATGTATCAATGAAGGAATATCATTATCTTTTTAGTTTTAATAGACCATTGCCAATGTATAGCCGATTTATACAATATGTTCGAGCGTCCTTTGATATTGAACGATTTAAAGAGGCATTACGATTATTTGTTGGGACTTATAATTTTAGTCAATTTGCAACCGATAGTAGTCAAAAGTCTACAGCAGAACTTGTAAAAAAAATCGATTCTATAACTGTTGAATATGATAGTAGTATACAAGCCTGGCGAATCCGTATTCAGGGAAAATCATTCTTGCGACATATGATTAGACGAATAGTGGGCGCTGCAGCATATGTTGCGGGAAAAAATCAGGATGGGTTATCGTGTATTGAAACTGCATTGTATCATCAAAAAAGGGTAGTGGAATTTCCGACTGCGCACGCGTGTGGTCTGGTCTTGGAATCAGTTTTTTATCATGAAAGGTTATAATGATACAGGCTCAAAAAAGTAAAAAAAGAAGTATAGTATTATTTTTTATCAGTTTTGCAACTATGCTTGGTGCGGCAGGAGTTTTTTCATGGTACTATTATTCGCATAAGCACGAGCTTGTCGTAGCTGCATACAATAAAGCTCGTGATTATCATGACATTATTACTTTATTTGAACTTGAACGTTTTTGGCTTACCTCTACTCCTGACTATTCTCCTTATTATATGCTTGAATATATGACGCCAAATAAAGAGTTTCAGTATCGCGGTGCGCTGCATATAAATGTTGCACGTTTGAATGAAAAATTTGTTGGATTTAATGCATTTTACATGCTTGATCGACAAATAGGCATGATTCTTTTCTTGGCAATACAGCCGGAAATGAGAAGTAAAGGCTATGGAAAAACTTTGATCAAGTCGGCTATTGAAGGATTAAAGCAGCTGGGCGCACAAAAGATTCATATTGTGACCCGTTTAATCAATTATCCTGCTCGAAAAGTGTATACCGGTCTTGGTTTTAAAGAGATTTTGCAAGATGAAGATGGATGTATCTATTACGAATACACAAAATAACAGTTGAAGAGAAAAAGTAGTGAAGCAAAATTACATTTTATTAGGATTATTATGAATCAAACAGTGCAGAACGTTGTTATCAATCCCTCATTGCAAGAGCTTATTTTGGTCGTCAAGCGGGAGCATCTTTTTCCACAAAGTGCTTGGAATGGAATTAAGGCGGTCTGCTTTGATGATTATATTAACATTATCAGACAGCACCAAGAGTTTATTGTCCGTGCGCAAGCAGAAGAAGATCAGAGGTATAAACAGATTATTCCTTATCTTATTTTTGAACACAACCAAAACTATTTTTTAATGCAACGGAGTGCGCAAGCTTCAGAAGCCCGCCTTCAAAATAAATATTCGTTGGGCATTGGCGGGCATATTAACAAACAGGACATTGAGGGTCAGACGCTTTTTGACTGGGCTCGGCGTGAATTTCATGAAGAGGTTGAGTATGAGGGCACGCTTTCTGTCGAGCCGTTGGGAATTTTGAATGATGACTCGAATGAGGTTGGTAAAGTTCATATCGGTTTTGTGATGCTTTTAAAAGGTAGTTCAGCTAAGATCAAAATCAAATCTGAACTTAAAAGTGGATCCCTGGTGCCGCTTGAAGAATGTATGCTGTACAACAAAAATCTGGAAAGCTGGAGTCAAACAGTACTTACTTATCTGTTAGACCAAAAATATGGTACAGAGCCTGCAAAATGTTGTTGTCATTAAAAATTTAAGAGGGACGTAAGTGATTGAAGGCTTTTTTCCGCAGTTCATTTTCTTGTTTCTTTAGTTCAGTTTTTCGTACAAGATGAAGGAACCATTCTTCTCTTTTAAGTTTTATACAGATATTATTGTGGTACGTATTTTTGAACTTTGAAATGTCTTCTTCTTTGGGTTGAGGTTTACCGTTCTCTATTAATATTTTTGTAATCCCTTCATCATCGGCTGTGCAATAATTGTCTAATATAAAAAGACTTTCATTGCAGGCTTTATTTAATTCTTCAATAGAACATTTAGATCTCCGCTCTGCATATACTATTGAAAGGTTAAGTAATGATTTTTTAGGGATATTTTATGTTTAAAAATATCCCTTGTATTTTTACTATTTTTAGCCTGAAAAGTTTACTGTGCATTGTTTTTCGGCGCTTGAGGCTGGTCATATTGCATAAGATAGTTTGGTAAAACAGAACTCGTTATGATCGAGATTGGATTCAATAAATGCAGGAAAGCCTTCATTGCAAATTTTTGCTTAGTAGTAAGTTGTTTCTCCAGAATAAAAATAGTTCCTTGTTTCTGTTCTGAGGTAACAGGCACCACACAATAGTCGAGTTCTTCGAGCCAGGTATTGTCGTCTATGGTAAACATTTTTTCTACAGGTTTATTTTCTAATCGTGAAATAATATTACAAACAGTCTGATGCAATTCTGCTTTGGCTATGGACCAATTGTTATCTTTGAAAAGAGGGCGACCTATATTAAGTGTAATACTTGCTATAGTTAATAAGTTTGGATATTGAAAAACACTAGGATTATGCTCTGTTTTGCCTTGATATATTTTTGACTTGGTGAACCAATCTGAACCCCTGATTAGACTTATATCGATTCTAGACTGTAGGGACGGTTCAGGTTTGCTTGCTGTTTTGTATAATAAAATTTCAAGATTTGCAATGCGTTCTGCATTTATTTTTTGAAAGCAGCCGTTTATGAATTGGGTGATTTTCACCCGCTTTTTATGTAAATTTTTGCACGTACTACCTATGCTACAAATGGTTTTGTAATTAGGCAAAATAATTTCAATTATTTTTTTGCGAGCGACCTCTTTTTGACATTTTTTATGGCTTGGACCGTTTTCTGCACCGCTCGTTATTAAATGAAGCATTGATTTTTGTTTTTCAGAAATGTTAAAGCCGCTAAGATTACTCTCTGTAATATTGTCTGGAAAATCATCTGAAGTGTCTGAAACGTCTGGGAGATTATTATTTATTATAGGTTGTATTGTTTTATCTATGTTTTGATTAGTGTAATCAAGGACGACATTTAAACTTGCCAATGAAAATTCATACATTTTGCATTGCTTTTCATGAAAATCATTGGCTGTGTTCTTTTCGGTTTTTATGCGTGAAACTACCCAATTTTGAGCGAATTGATTCCATTGCATGAGGGAGTCCATTGCATCTATTTTGATGACAAAGTTGATGATGTATATATATAATAGTTTTTTCATCTGATTTCGACCTTTTCCTTTAAATATAATAGTACTAATTTTGTAAATATAGCATAAAACATTTTATTTAAATAATTTTTAAAGCAGTTGTAAAATGCAATTACAAAACAACAAGATTTAAAATTTTGACGTGCGTATTTTTTCATTCTTGTTGTTTTTTGTTTTTGCTAATATTACATAGGCTAGTTTGGTGGTATTGAAGTTAGGATGGTTGCAACTGAATCCAATAGGTGTATGTAAATCTGTATTGCGCATTCCATACTCACCCCTTATTCGCTAAACGGAATTTTGTAGATATACTGTTTTATGATGAACCTACCAAAAACAGCAGGAAAGCAGACTTATGGCGATGCAAAAAAAATATGATACGCAAGCAACCGAAACTCAGTATGCACAGGAGTGGTGCGAGCAAAAGATCTATCATTGTGATAAAAATAGTTTCACATTATGGGCGGTAGACACACCCCCCCCAACCGTTTCTGGAACATTGCATATTGGGCATGTATTTTCATACACACAGACCGATATCTGTGTGCGTTATCGCAGAATGCAAGGCCATGCAGTTTTTTATCCCTTTGGCTTTGATGATAATGGCTTGCCAACTGAACGGTATGTTGAAAAAAAATGTGAAGTACGATCGTACACCATGAAACGTTCAGACTTTATCGCACTCTGTTTACGTGAGTCACAAGAGGCGGCAGGGCAGTTTAAATCATTGTGGCAGCGATTAGGCATTTCTGCGGACTGGTCAAACACGTATAGCACTATTTCAGATCGTTCACGCTACATTTCACAACTTTCCTTCTTAAAACTTTTGCAAAAAGATCTGGTCTATCGACGGTACGAGCCTGCATTATATTGCACATCATGCAGAACGTCAGTTGCACAAGCAGAGCTTGATGACGCTGTTTTGCCAAGTACCTTTAATACGATTGTTTTCAAAACAGCAGACGAACAGCAGCTGCTGGTTGCAACAACCAGACCTGAGCTATTGCCTTCATGTGTTGCGCTCCTCTTTCATCCGTCTGACAAACGGTATGCGCATCTGTATAAACAGCAGGCAAAAGTTCCACTTTTTGATATACAGGTGCCAATCCTGTCCGATGAAAAAGTTGATCCTGAAAAAGGGACGGGACTTGTAATGGTCTGTACGTTTGGTGATACTACCGATATTGAATGGTACAAAAAACATCACTTTTCGTATATTCAATCAATCGGTCTTGATGGTAAAATGACTGCGCAGGCGAATCAATATCAAGGATTGACCGTTGCTGCTGCACGGCAGAAAATTATCCAAGATCTGCACGAGCACGGATTGCTAACCGAGCAAAAACAGATCACGCACGCAGTCAGTGTGCATGAACGATGTCAGATGCCTGTTGAATATATGCTACTTGCGCAGTGGTTTGTGCGTATTTTAGACTATAAAAAAGATTTTATTGCGCTTGCTGATAAACTTGACTGGAAACCTACATTCATGAAAGCTCGCTACGTTGATTGGGTCGAGCACCTGCAGTGGGACTGGTGCGTTTCGCGACAACGAATGTACGGGATACCATTCCCGGTATGGCACTGCCAAGCATGTCAAGCAATCATTCCAGCTGAAGTCAAACAGTTGCCTGTCGATCCGCAGGAGCTTGCCCTTGCTGCATGTCCAAAATGCAAAAGCGATAACGTATTACCCGATTCTGATGTGATGGATACGTGGAACACCTCATCGTTGACACCATATATTGTCAAAGATCTGTACCAGCGAATGGCTGATCCATTTTCTGATCACGCTGCATTTTTGCCGATGGCAATGCGGCCTCAAGCACATGACATTATTCGTACGTGGGCATTTGATACGATCGTCAAAGCATTTTTTCATGAACGGAAGCTGCCCTGGAAAACGATCGTTATTTCTGGGCATGTGTTGAGTGAAAAAAATGAAAAGATCTCAAAATCAAAAGGTAATGAAAATAAAAAGCCGGAAAATCTGTTGAAAGAGTTCGGTGCAGACGCAGTACGTTACTGGACCGCATCTGCAACACTTGGTCACGATGTTGCGTTTTCGCCTGATCAGATCAGGCAAGGCAGTCGATTGGTAACAAAACTATGGAATGCGTTTCTGTTTGCAGAGCCACATATTCAGTCAGTTGATCCGAAAAAAGAGATGCCGGAAAAAGGTTTTATCAACGAATGGCTTTTGCATGAACTTACGTTGACTGAAAAGCGATATCATGAGTTAATGCACAGTTATGAGTTTGGGCCGGCGCTACAACAGGTTGAGCAGTTTTTCTGGACAATCTACTGCGACAACTATATTGAACTTGTCAAACATAGCCTGTTCAATCCAGACCTGTATCCTGCACACCAGGTTGATGCGACACGTTGGACACTGGCACATGTTGGACTGCGACTGCTGCAACTTTATGCACCCTATATTCCGTTCGTGACAGAAGCCATCTTCAAAGATCTGTATGCTGCACGACTTGAACTGGCTTCGCTCCATCAGACCGAGTTTGCACAGTATCAAACACCGTATGTGTTTGAAAAAAGTGCGAGCGCAGGACAGCTGCTGGTCATGCTGGTATCGCAAGTCCGCAAACTCAAAACACAGCAACAACTCTCATTAAAAGCGCCACTGGCCAGACTTTTGATTTGTGTAAAATCGCAAGAGTATGTTGACCTGTTCCAAGAACATCTGACCATGTTGAACGGGGTAACGCATGCACAGGAGATCAAAATCTATGTTGAAAATCGGCTGACCGATTACCATCCTTCTATTGGTTCATCGGTCATATCATCTGAATCGGTTTTGATTGAACGTGAAGGATTATGGTATATGCATGTGGTTGTCTGATTAATCTTTACTTTGTGTATTTGCTTGGATATAATACTTTTCAGATAAGCCTTTTTTTGAAAACAAAGAAAAACACATATGGTCATGGTACAAAACCTTCAATCAGTTTCAGTTGACGTTGCAAAGCTAAAAAAAATAGCGCAGGCAATTTTACTGTTTTTAGAGTACAAAAGCTTTGACTTGGCAATACAGCTTGTCGATGATCAGACGATGCAGGATTACAACAGGCGTTTCAGAAACACAGACAAACCGACCGATGTGCTTTCGTTCCCTTTTTATCCGGATCTGAAAGCGGGTGAGCGAATTGTCGCTCGCACAAAAGATGACAAAAACCTTGGCGACCTTGTGATCGCACCACGTTATGTGCAAAACAACCTTGAGCAGTGGCAGCAGACCTTTGAATATCGTCTTGCAGTTCTTCTGGTTCACGGCATCTGCCATCTGTTGGGCTATGATCATATTGAAGATGCTGATTACGAAATTATGAATGCGCAAGAACAGAAAATTCTGACCCATTTAAAACAGGTGGGCCTTGTATGATCAAAAGAATGGTTTTGCTGTTACTTTTTTTAACTCAGGCCTGTTTTTCAATGGAGCGAAAAGAAAATGCTGCTCAATTAAATCTTAATGATGCTCTACAATACTTTGAACATGCCTTACATCATGATGCTCTACAATACTTTGAACATGCCTTACATCAGAATATTTTTGATGATGAACGGAAAAAAAAATATTTTAAAACGGAATATGAAAAATTACTTAAGAACAAGAAGATTTGTGATGTTAAAGATTGGCATGCAAAAATCAAAGCGTTTCACAAAGACGGAGAGCAAGCTTTTTCATACAACTCAATTAGAACTGCAAATCTATTTTTAGAGAGATCAAACATAGATTTGTTTGCAAATGGCTCGAAAGTTGACAAAAAGACTATAAATGAATTTGATCAAATCTGTAAATGTGAAAATAAAAGTAGATTTAATTTCAATCTAGTCAGTAACTTATTTCAGGAATATGATTCAGCGTATTATGAAAAAATAGACGATTACTATGAAGGGAATAATGAAACATACAGGCTTGCATTTGATGACGTAAAAAATAAATTAGGTGGTATGGCATTTGAAGATCAAGCTGAAAAAATACAAAAAAAACAAGCCTTTTTTACGCAACATAATATTAATTATCAAAATCTATTTGCAACTTTCGAAAACTCAAAAGATCTTACTGAACGAAACAATGCCTGTCGGTATTTATGTTATCTTGATCTGGTATATCATGGCAAAAGCAAACAACCTTGTGATGATAATTTAAAAAATCATTATGAAGCATTGTTGGGAGATGCTTTTTATGATATTTGCAATCAAGATACAACAATAAACTCTTTAGTTAATTCAGATTTAGCAGGTGATTTTTTTGATGTATTAAGTTATTCTATCCAACATCAACTATATAAAGATTTTAAAGGAACGCTGGATGATTTTTTACGTTTAAATCAAAACGTAGGTGATTGTAAGCCTGGTCTTTTGGCTCAACATTTTAAGCGGTCCAATGAAAAAAGAGATGCTCAACCATCAGAAAATAAACTACATCCAAATGAAGAAAAAATCGATAGAATCATTCATTTGATACATCCAACAATGGACCAACTATTAAAAGACGAAAATTGCGCTGATTTGCTAAATAATTATCAAAAAACGTTCTTCCCAGAAACTACTATTGGTCTTTTGAAAGCCGAATTAGAGCCTTTCGTAACTGATGCAAATTTAATGAATATAAAAAGCGATGAGGACAGGTTCGCGTATTTTTTACTGGTTCAGATGCTTCATAATTACGACAGGAATAAAGCAACGACAAACGATGAATTTAAAAAAATATATAAAAATCTTACTGGATTGATACATCCAGATAAATATGAAAAATCAGCCAAAAAGGAAGTCGCAACCTATTTAACACAACTCCTGACAACTTTCAAAGACGATCTTGGTTCTCAAGAAGATATCGGCTCTAGAAAAGCTTGTATAATCAATTTTTTCAATGATTTGCATGAAACAATAGCTGTTTTTCAATGCATACCATTTGCTGATTATGCTAGTACAATGAACAGTTTTTATGATCTAAAGGAGACGAAAACACAGTATTCGAAATTTAATGCCTATCTACACCATGAATATGCAATTTCTTATTCGAAACAGCATAGAGATCGAGAGCTGAAGTTGTTAAATACATTATCGATAGAAAAAAGAAAACTCATCAAAGATCTTTATATAACGTATGCCAAAAAAGCTACTAAACCGATTGATTTTGAAGCCTGGTATCAGTATATCAATACGATACCGGTTGATAAAGATAAAAAGTTTGCCGAGGCATTCAATCTTTTGTTAACAAATTATTCGAAAACAGAGCTGCCAGCTTTTATAGAACGGTTTAAAAAAAATTACCACACATACAAACAACATGACTCACTGCTTTTTGAAACGTATACTGATTTCAATACTGACTGTAACGAAAACAATCTTAAACAGATTGATTTTTTTGATTGGAAAACTATTTTTAAAGATCTTATGAAAAATAATGAGTTTAATCTTACTAATTCTGGTGATATTAAGTTGAATAATGCATTGACTAAGCTCTATTTTCATAAAGCAGACTCATTTGCGCAAGCAGAAGACTTTATAAAACAGCAACGAGATTTCGACAAAAAAGAAGCAAGCATTAGGATCGGAAATTTTTTGAAAGTAGTAACCTTATTAGACGACAAAAAAAGCAGTTATGAAGAATATGAAGTTTGCCATAAAAAAGTGTCTCACTATTTTACAAAGCAACCTTTTTTTGAAGCCTTACAAGATGTTAAAGACAAAAATAAGGTGCTCAATGAAATGACACAAACAATGTTTTTGTCATCAAAATTTTGCTTGAAATCAGACTTTGAGGAAGTAATACCTGAATTGCCAGATAACGATTCTTACCTAAACTTGGCCGGGAGTTACTATAATCAAATAAGAAATCTCAAGTTCTCGAAGTTAAAAAAGTATAAGCGGTATACATTTACTGATTTTGTAAATGAAACAAAAACAATAAAAATGAGTTTTGGCAGGTATTTTTCTAACCACATTTCAGAATTTTTAAAAGAACAAATAGAAACACTGCGCCATAATTTCATTATATCTCTTGCATTTGCACGGATTAACGGCTTAAGTGATGCTGATTTTAACGCTGTAAAAGAAAGTTGTGAAAAAGTTGAAAACAATGAAAGCAAAAGTATATGTTATTTAACCTTAGCTGCAGACATTTTAAACAATATGCATCTTAATTTCGGAAAACCTGATGTTTTTTGCCATTTTTTAAAACTTTTTGAAGGCGCGGGTAATAAAGAATTATTCGAAAAAGGGTTTGATACTCGAGAAGAGAATCAAAAATTTATTGCTAACGTTGCCGCTCGTAAAATTGAACAGTTTAAAAAGGAAGCACATGTTTTTTATGAAACTATGTTGCCAGAAAAATACAAAAAACAGATTGAAGGCTCATTAAAAACGCAGGGTTTAAAACAAACAGAAATGCAAAATGCTAAAAAGGCTGCATTTTCTGCTGCCTGTGTCGCTCGTGTTATTGGACAATCAACTGATCGACTGGAACCTGCAGTATGGCAAGAGTTTGTTGAAAGTATGGCACCAACAGAAAATTCAAATAATCAAGCCGAGCAAATTGAAAAAGATCATTTAGTACTAGCCCCGCCGGTGCAAAACAATAGAATAGATTTCGATTATATAGATACTTTAACGCTTACCTATCAAACATTTCTTTTGGGTTACGGAGGTAAAAACTCTTACACCTATTTAAAAAATACCACCTTGGAAGATGTTAAAGATCGAGTGAAGCCGTTTTATACACAACAGAATGTTAACAGAGGTCTGTGTACGCCAGCGAATTTAGCATTACTTGCCTGTTTGAACAGGCTCTGTCCATATGTTTCAAAAGAGGATTTTGAAAATAATGATATGGAAAAGCACACGAAAAACGCATATGGCTTATTGAGCTTTTATGAAACGTATGCTTCAAAGAAAGGATTTTATACGGCATTTGAGGAGAATAAAGACCAGCTATTCAATAAAATTGTACAGCATCCAGCCATTTTTCAACATACCGTTCATCACAGAAATATGATGCAAAATTTGAGCATAGAACTTTATTCAACTAAAATAAAAACGCTAAACTCGGTAGGTACTCCTGCACTTTATATCAACAGATGTTTACATAATGCTTTTAATGAGCTATTTTAACTAAACAAGAGGAAATTATATGAAAAAAACTATAGCGCTGTTACTATTATTAAATGCAACCAAAATACATTCGTGGACCCCTTTTGAACTACTGTCCTTAAAAGGATGGTATGACATGTATAAAGGTGTAGCAAAAATGTCCCAAACAGATGATGGAAAATTCTTCTGGCAGGTAGCAGGTCTGGGAAGAACACTGAATGATATCTTCAAGTTTAGACAGGCATCGGATGATATCAGAAAACAACAGATTGAAGCTCAAAATCTTGCTTTTACTCATAAAACGAATATCATACAATATCTTCTTACATTGAAAAGTATAGAAAAAGAGACGTCAGTGAAGAATGATTTTACCTATATTACAACTTTTGCAAAAGGTGCCAATATATCAATCCTGGAGGCATCAGATCGCTACGAACTATCACAAGCGTCATTAATACCTGCAGCTAATTTAACAGAGAAACATGCATGCCCAGCAGTTGCAAAGACAGCATAACTGAGTTAAAAAAATTTATAATAGAAAAACGCTGTTATGAAAAAATCTATCGCTATCTCTTTTAGTCTTTTATTGGTCATAGCGCAACCAACTACGGTTCGTGCAGCTTTGAAAGACTGGTCACCGGGTCTTACTGTCTTGATCGGTATTATTAGTTTTGTAAGTTTTTGTTCACAATACTGTTTCCCTTCCATTGAGAAAGCCCAACTCCAGCAGCAAAATAATTTAAAGACACAGAAATTTGTAACCTGTGTGTTACAACTCTACAAAGCCTCCTGTAATGTAACAGGAAACACGCAAGAATGGGAAAAATTTGAATGCGATTTTTTTAAAGCCGATAACCATACAAAAGCTCAACTGTTTAAAATGGCAGGAGCGAAAGTAGCAGGAGCAGATTCGATTGAGGTACAGATAGCAACTGATTGGTTGTATGTGAATGGCTATAATGAACAAAACAACAAATAACAGAGTTCTTTACACGCCAAGCTCTATGCATAACAGCATATGGTCCACTTCATTTACTTAAAAGCACAAGTGCTTTACGCATCAACTGGTCGAAGGGCAACTGTTTTTGGCTCATCTCTTTTTTGATCTGCCTGCCCGCCGTTAGGATCTCATTTTTTGAATAGCCCAAGGACGTCAATGCTTCACATACAGTTGGCCATAGTTGCACTTCTGAGGCTAATTCTTCTTGCAGTTGTATGGCATTAGCCTTTTCTTTTAATAATAAGGTAATTGTTTCTGCTTTTTTTGTACCAATACCTTGTACTGATGCTATTGCTTTATAATCATCGTTTTGTATTGCCCTAATAATGGTACCAGGAGACAGCGTTGCCAGGCATGTCAGTGCCAATTTCGGCCCCACTCCCGTACATTGTATTAATAAAAGGAACACATTTTTTTCATCGAGCGAATGAAAGCCAAACAGAGAAGGTCCCGTTTCTTGATGCCAGTAAAAATGCACATAAATCAGACAATCAGTATTTACTTCAAATAGATTTGGCTGCGGCGTGCACAATACTAGACCAAACCCATTGGTTTCGACTACAATGGTTGACTGACCAACCTCTTTTACACGGCCTGTAATATGACTTATCATATGAAATTTGTTTTATTTTTTATTTTATAAAAGAATAGTTGATTTTCTTTTTTTTAGCAACCGCAGGGTTGGTATATTTTTATTCTTTTATTTGACAAGAGGCTTCTTATTTTGTACCATATTTTTCTGTACGAAGATCGTATAAATAAGCGGGAATAGCTCAATTGGTAGAGCGTTGCCTTGCCAAGGCAAAGGTCGCGGGTTCGAGTCCCGTTTCCCGCTCCATTGATTCTAGAAAAAGCGATTGTCTGTTCCGATTATTGGCTGAATGTTCTGATATTAAGGTTAAATCACAGTAATATTCCACTATAGAAAAGGTTTTAAAATGAAATCGCTGGTCGAAGAGGCTCAAACAGTTGGTAAAGCCTTAGAAAAAGCTTGGGAAAGAGCCGGAATGCCAACCTCTTTTACGGTAACCGTGTATGAAACACCCGAGTATGGTTTTTTGGGATTTGTCAAAAAAAATGCAAAAATTGGATTAGTTTTTAATGATAATGAGCATAAAAACACTGAAAATACAAAAAAGAAAAAGAATGATACCTATGACATGCAAAAGAAAGCAAAGCAAAAGTCAATAGAAAATAAAACAAATCAGAATCATGAAAAGCATAAAGATGCTGTGGGTGACGAACAGAAAGATAACTTATTCAAATCGAAAACAGCAACAGCTAATACTAACGGAAAAGCTCATGGAACGTCTCATACCAATGTTGCGGTAATTCCGGAGAACGGTGCGGCAGCTATATCTTCGTTTACATGGACAGATACTATGACGAACCATGTGAAAACTATGGTTCAAGATGGGCTGCGGCTTATGGGTAAAGAGACAGTTTCCTTTTCTCTACAGCCTGAGGCAACGATTTTGAAGGTTATTTTTTACGGTGAACTTGTGCAGCATCAGGCCGAACAGGTAGCATTCTTTAAAAATTTTGCTCATTTAATAGTTGTTTCACTGAGAGTACATTTTAAAACTGAATTTAAAAATTTGAGATTAGTACTTGCACGTGAGTAAAAAAACATTTTCTGACATTATCATTGCGCAAGCCAGCCCGCAAGGAGTAGGTGCGCTTGCTCTGTTGCGCTTGGTCGGATCTGGTGTACTAGACCTTGTGGAGCAGTGTGTAAATCTAAAAAATAAAAAAAAATGTTCTGCACAGAAGTCCTACACCGCCCATTGTGCAGAGATTTTTGATCAAGATGGATCAATTTTAGATTTTGTGATTATCTTGATTATGCGTGCGCCTTCCACTTTCACTGGGTTAGATACCGTTGAAATTACCTGCCACAATAATATTTTCATTATACAATCTATTATTGATCTCTTTTTGAGTCTTGGTGCGCGATTGGCGTTGCCAGGAGAGTTCACCAAACTTGCAATGATACATGGAAAAATTGACCTTTTACAGGCAGAGGCTATTCAAGAGCTTTTACATGCAAATTCACCGGTACTTGCAAAGGCTGCACTGTCCCAGGTGGCAGGTAGCCTCTCTGCAAAAGTAAGTCAGTATGAAAATGAGCTATTAGCACTCTTGGCAACTGTCTCTGCAACCTTCGAATTTATCGAAGAAGAACAGAACGATTTTGCGCATATTATTATCAATAAGCTTATCGCATTGATAGACGAGCTAGACAATTGCCAAAAATTATTCGATCGGCAGCTCCATGCCCGAAATGGATTTCGAGTTGTACTACTAGGTTCGGTAAATGTTGGGAAATCTTCTCTTTTTAACGGGCTCTTAGGAAAAAGCAGAGCAATTGTAAGTGATAAAGCGGGTACAACAAGGGATGTCATTGAAGCTGGCATACTATATAAAAACAGGTTCTTAACGCTGGTCGATACCGCCGGGATACGTGTAACCAACGATGAAATTGAACAGATTGGAGTTGAAAAAGCCTTACAAGAAGCAATTTTAGCCGATCTGATTTTATTAGTCTATGATGGATCTCGACAGTTATTACCCGCAGAACAGTTGGTATATGATAACATTTTGAATATGCATAATAAAAAAGTAGTTGTAGTGTGGAACAAAGTAGATCAAGGTATCATCATTGAAAATCAACCTAAAGGCATATCATGCTCAGCGGTTTTACAATATGGTTTTGACCAAGTGTATGATCAGATAGAAAAAAGATTGTTGCAGTTAGCAGATCAAGACAGTCCTCCTTTTATTGTTAATCAAAGACATATGCACATTTTACATGCAACAAAAGAGAAACTTTTATACATACTACGACTTTGTCAAAGTGCATATCCAGCCTATGAAATTATTGCATTTGAATTACAAAATGTACTTGTAACAGTTTCAGAATTAACTGGAAAAACAATAAATGAACAGGTGATGGATCGTGTTTTTGCAACCTTTTGTGTTGGCAAGTAAACATAGGAGCATTAGTTGTGAAAAAAGTGATTATTTTCACCTGTATTGGTGGTCATAATACCATAAGTGCATCATTGAAAGAACAGTTAGGCCAACAGTATAACATCAGAGTAATGAATATTTTTCTTGATATTATTCGCTGGTTTGATCCTATAAGAATCCTTAGTTTTGGCTTTCAAAATGCTGAAACATATTACGGTTTTTTGATTCGTAATCGAATGACACGTTTTTTAAATAAGACTTTCAAACCAAGCTTAAAAGTGTTCAATCTGTTGCATTATTTTATTCATAAAAAAATTAAAAATGCGATAATAAAAGAACGTCCAAAATGTATTATTTCTGTCATTCCCTGGTTTAACGATCACTTTGTGGCAATCGCAAAGGAGTTAAATATTCCATTCTTTCTCATGCCAACAGACATTGAATTATCACATTTTTTTTATAATATTGAAAAAATATCGTATGAAAAATTTTACTTTTTAATTCCCATTTATGATATGTATGTCTATGACTATGCGATCGCAAAAGGTGTTTTGCCAAATCAGATTATATTAAGCGGTGTCGCTTTAAAATCAAGTTTTTTTGTTTCACACGATCAATATGCAGTTCGTAGCCGTTTTTCAATTCCACAAGCAAAACCTGTTGTACTTTTATTAATGGGTTCACAAGGTTCGACTTCTATTATTGATTATGTGAAAATGCTAGCAAAAATCAAAAATCTTTCTTTTCATCTGATAATTGTACTTGGAGCAAATGCAACCTTACGACAAAAAGTAAGGCACATTCAGTTTGAACCGTTGATAACATGTTCAATTTTTGATTTTACTCCCTTTATTCCACAATTAATGTCAATTGCAACAGTACTTATAACTAAATCTGGGGGGATTAGTATAAGTGAAGCATTATATATGGACCTGCCTATGTTTTTAGATGCAACCTCGGAAGTTATTTTTTGGGAGCAGAAAAATCAGGATTTTGTTGAAAAAAATGAGTTTGGCTCAATTATCCATTCTTTAAAAGATGTTCCTCAGCTCCTTGTGAATGTTTTGCAAAAAGAAAATAACAGCTCCAATATTTATAAAAATAATATGCAGTTTTTTGAAAAAAAGAATGGGTCAGACACGGTAAGAGAGCTTTTAGATAAAGTCATAGAATAAAATGTTTTGTGAAATAGTGTAGAACTTCTTTCAATGCCTGCCTCAACGAAGTTCTGTCGGGGCAGGCTTAACTTATGACATGTCTTAACTATTAATAATATGAACCTCTACGCGACGATTTGGCCACTGCTCATTCTTGGAACCAGTAACCTTTTTACCATCAATCATTGCAGGCATATCTTGCCCTCGACCGACTACCTTAATATTTGCTGCAGGCACGCCTTCTTTTTCAAGTAATTTTGCAACTTCATGTGCACGATTGTGTGAAATGCCGAAGTTGTATTCCTTCGTTCCAGCAGCACTATCTGCATGGCCTTCAATCATGATTTTCGGTTCTTTACCGGTTTCCCTGGCTTCTGCAAGTAACTGTTTAAGTTGCACTGCATCATAGCTTACAGACTCTTTTTGGTCATTTCGAACATTATATTTGTCAAAATCGAAATAAACTGTTTTAAATGAATGTTCAATTGGTGCTTCTTCTGCCCATTCATAACTATTATCGGTTTTTGCAGCCGTACCTTGTGGTTCTATAGCATCATTGTGTGCAGCTGTATCAACTGAATCATCAAAAAGATCTGTTAACTCTTGAGAATCAAATGCTAATGCATCTTGTTCAAGTGGAACGTCAAAGTCATCTGCTATTTTTTTAACTTGTGCAGGTTTTTCATAGTGGTGATGATGCTTTGCTTTTGCTTTTTTATCTTTTCTGCACGCAGGTAAAACCAATAAACCTGATGCAATTAACAGTAAAAATAGTTTATTTTTTTGATGGAAACCACTCATATTCTCTCCTCTGAGGCAAAGTAATTAAAACTTCAATACAAACTTTATGGTCGACAAAAATGTAGCATATTTTTTTTTGATTTGCTACCCAGCTTTTTTTTGATCCAGTATAGTGGTACTATAAAGATATAGATAGTACATTAAAATCAATTTTAGGATAAGCGACGCGGGTACAGTGAAAAAAATTATTATAAATAGCGATCAGTGGCAGACACGAGTGGCCATTATCCAAGATGGTGATGTGTATCACTTATACTTTGACCAACATTTACAAAGACCTATTGAAAGGGCGTATTTTAAAGGAAAAGTAAGTAAAGTTTTACCAGGTATCCAGACGGCATTTGTTGATATAGGACAAAGTAAGGCGGGGTTCCTGCATATTTCAGAGCTTGATCGGGACCTAGCTTTTGAAAAAATTTTCAAATATGTAAAGTCAGATGAGGAAACGCTTGAACAAACCGAAAGCCCAAAAATTGAAAAGGCCAAAGTTGATATCAGTAATGTTTTGAACGAGAACGATACAATCTTGGTGCAAGTGTGCAAAGAACCGGTCTATGAAAAAGGACCGAAACTTACGACCTGTTTTACTGTTCCGGGAAGATTTTTAGTATTAATGCCCAACATCCCGAAGATAGGCATTTCTAAAAAAATAGAAGACGGTAATGAAAGGCAACGTTTGAGGGCTATTATTCGAGAGAACCTTCCAGAATCAATGGGGGCAATCATTAGAACATCTGCTGAAGGAGCAAGTGTAAAAAGTATTCAGCAGGATATCTCATACTTGAGCTCTATCTGGAAAAAAATTGAGTTGGACTTTAAAAAAGCACCATTGGAAGCAAAATTGTACGAAGACCTCGATTTAGTGTTACAAATAGTTAGAGATCACCTTGATGAACAGATAGAAGCTATCATTGTTGATAATGAGGCTGTGCAGGTAAAAATATATCAGTTCATACGAGATATGAGCCCTGAGTTTTCACACATTGTGCGATTGTACACAGGTCATCAAAATATTTTTGATCATTTTAATATCGAAAAACAGATCCAGTCAGCACTCGACCGTAAGGTACATTTAAAATGTGGTGGCTCGCTTATTATTGAAACAACCGAAGCAATGACGGTTATTGACGTCAACACAGGTAAATTCACTGGCAAGTCAAATATGGAAGAAACAATTGTAAAGACGAACATTGAGGCTGCTTACGAAATTGCGCGACAGCTGCGCTTGAGAAATATTGGAGGCCTGATTGTTATCGATTTTATCGATATGGCGACCTATGCAAATAAACAAAAAGTATTTAAAACATTTGAAAAGGTTTTAAAAGAACAGGACAAATTTCAATCCGTTGTATTGAAAATTTCTGAATTTGGCCTTGTACAGATGACCCGCAAACGTTCGGGAAAAACGTTGATGCAGCAGCTTATGCATAACTGTACAAGTTGCAATGGACTTGGCGCAATTAAGTCGTTACAAACATTGGCCTATGACATTTTTAGGCATTTAAAATGTGAACTGTTGCGACCACTTAAAACTAAAGCAGTGACCATTCAGCTACACGGTGCACTTTTTGATTATATTACCAAGAATGAATACAAAGCGATTTTGGAACTTGAAAAAATGAGTGGTATTAAAATAATGCTTGCAACCAATGAAGAGGTTGCTCAGAATCATTATCTGATTAACTGTGAATAATTTTGCTACAAAATCTACCTACAAACATCAAAGGGGCGTGGATCAGAAGCTACCAGGTCCCTTTTGAAAAAAACCCGTACATATGTAGTGTAGAGTATGAGTTGACTAGCTTTTTTGGTGTTCGGGTCCTTGAGGTGTTCCATTTTGTAATAAACGCGAATAATTACCTGTTTTTATTACCTTCAAAGAATTATCTGAAGCATTTCTTTTCAAATCATAACCAAACTTTGCCAACCAATTACAATCGTCTGCAGCAAAAAAATCGTTGCCCTTTTCATTTTTGAAAGGTTTGTCTATTAATTTTTGCAAAAAAAATAAAGTTACCACTTCTATGATTAACATTCGCTTTGTATCAATATTTTGAGGAAGTCTAAAGCGTTGTAAAAGGGGAATAGCTAGTTGTTGTAAGGTAGGATGTGTGTATGTATCACAGTGTGTAAACCAATTCGACTTAAAAATGTATGTTAAGTTGTTTTCTGATTTTACGTTTCCAAATAAGGAAAGCTGAAACCATAGGTCCCGCTTGGCATCCATGTTTTTTAATCAGTTTTGTTGCATGATGACTAGCAAAAGCGCCTATTATTCATGCTCTTGAACCGATTCATGCTTTGATAAAATAAATGAATTATCTATGACGTTCTTTTCAAGTACATATCCAAGCTTTTTAAGCCATTGAGCATCATTTTTATAAAAAATAGCAGCGGTACTACATTCATTTTTAAAGGATAGATGTATTAATTTTGGTAAAAAAAACAGAGTCATTTTTTCTATAATTGGATTTGGAATACTATTAAAATCCTGACAAAATCTAAACTGTTTTATAACGGGAATAACCAACTGCTGTAATGACGGCTCCGTATTCATATCACAATTCTGAAACCATCCCGTCTGAAAAATATATTCTAAGCTTGCCTGTGCTTTTGTCGGTGTTATACCAAGGCGTGGCGATACTATGGCGATACAGGAACGATTGAACCAATCATATCTATCCTGTTTTGCTTTTTTTATTATACACAGACTTTCTTTTTTTGCTTCAAAAGTCAAAACATCACCTGTATAACCATGTAATTTTGTACAACTCAATTTTATATTTGAAAGTGTTTGTAGTTCACCAACAAGCGCCTCAGCTACACTATCAGTTACAATCTTATCTTGACTATACTCAGAAAAAAAACCTGCTTGAATCGTATACCATTGGTCCAACAAAGCATCGACGTAAGGCAATCGATTATCAATGATGCGTTCAAGTATTAAAAAAACTTCTCCATTGTTGATAGACCTTCCGTTACTTATTACTTGACCAGCATCCATAGCATATAAAGGCATTATAAAACTTACAGAAAACAGACAAAGTACCTTTTTCATATACAGGTCCTTACGTTTTAATAATATTGACAATGTGATTATTGTATTTTAAGAATGCTTTATATTCAATATTTTTTTTAAATCATTATTTATTTTTCTAAAAATCAGTAGAATTTTTAAGCACTTTTTAAGTACATATTGACTTCATGTAAAGCTAAGCAATATGATCAAATGATATGAATACGTTCTGTTTTAGAACTTAAAAAGGTAAGACAATTATGTTAAGGAGATTGCAAATAAGTATACTTTTTATTATATCGCTTCATGCTATGAATGAGCATAAGACTACAGTTCTAGCAAACACCAAAAATGCCGAATTGTCCTTCAACGTTTGCAATGAAATTTTTAAAGGTACGGTCTCTTATTAATACCAGAAACAGTTCAGCATATTGACAATATTACATATCCTGCCATCGATACATTTTGTACAGCTTATAATCGTATTTTTATGCTTTATCATGAGATCAAGCATAAAAATATTAATTTTAATATGTATTATTTTTTACATAATGCATATTTTTTTATTAATAATATAAACAATTGGTCTAAGCAGAAACAGTCAGATACATCAAATGTACTATCACAATGGTCACAGTGTTATCAACCTTTTTTGCTTAATAATTCGTCAACCGATTCTTTGAAAGACACTATATTTGAATTAAGTGACCAACAATATGTACATTTACTAACTCATATATATGAATGCAATAATTTAGACGACGTAAAAAATGCTCTAAAAAAATCTTTTACTACAAATTCGGAAACAAACCTTACTCTGCAAAATAATTATTACGAAAAGTTTATTCTTTTATTGTCTAAAATGCTACGAGCTAATCAAACTAAAGCTACAGAATTTTTGTATGGATGGGCTTTTAGAAAAAGTAATAATATTAGAAATCTATTGAATAATGATTTTAGCCAGTCAGTATCTTTACCTAAAGCAGCGCTAAAAGAATACAATGAGCGAAAAAATCTTATTCTTGAAGACAAAAAATCTTTTGATTCCGAAACTGACAAGGTTAAGCAAAATGATTTTGCATTAAAAATCAAGGCGGATTTCAAATATCTTGATATTGAGTGTAACGCGATAGATCAATATGAACACGCTATGAACATTCTTACAAAATCAATAAACGATCTTCAAGAAAAGATCGATGCAATTAAGCCAAAGCTACTGAAAGTAAGACAATATGACGATAAAAATATATTTGAGCAGTTTAATCTAGCAATGAATCGTTACTACAATGTTAAAAAACGAATTGACCTATTTGACCATTCGCACCCAAACAAGGATATTTTGCCTGGTCTTATAGAAAACTATCAAAACGAGATAAGTTTAAAAGATACAAAGATGAAGTCCTTTCAAAAAGCCAATAAAGAAATAAACACAGCGTTAGGCAACAATGCATTAAATCAACAAAAAAAAGAGCAACTAGAGCATGACAAGGCAACAAATAGCCGAGAAATTCATGCATTAAAGAATCAGATAGATCTGTTAAAAGTACATATAAGCAATGATACTGATCCCATCCAAGACAGGAAAGGATTAATTATAGAAAAACATGACTTATATGAAATTTTAAAACAAAAGAGAGCGTCTGGTGAACAGTTAAAAAAAGAAAGCCTCATAAAACTTGAAAAATATTATAAGAGCGTTAAACAAGCCCCCGAATTGCCCCCGACCCCAGATACGGTTCTGTCAAAAGACACCAAAATTGACATAGATGCAGATCTTACCCATGACCAAAAATCTTCCGGTTTTACACCGCATACCGCACGCATAGCCACAGACTCGCATACGTTGGCCACTCAAGAAAATAAAAATCCGAACAATACACAAAGTTCAAGTACATCTAACGATGAGACTACAGAAAGTGAAACAGCACCCGACCTTCCATCCGGGGTTTTTTCTTTCCTTGCATCTGTGTCAAAAACCATTGGTAGGTTTTTTAATGCTCTTTTTTCATCGATCACTAGATGGATACCAAAGTTTTTTTGATATATCCTCTGCTTTTCGCATGATCATTTAATTGTAGAGTAACACCAGCACTAAGCAAATTGCGTAACACACTAGTCCAAAGATATTAATAGTAATTAAAAGGGTATTTTTGGTAAGTGTTCCATAGAACAACCAGCTTGCAATCGACACGAACGCCACTAGATTACCGACTAGCGACACTCCTGCAGCGGTCTGCTTTGCAAAAATCGTATACGCCTGAAAAAGACCTGCTGTATGACCAAACGCGCCTATAAAAAACATGTATTTCTCGTAATAATAACGGAAGTTTTTCATTATAGATTCCATGCTGTTTCCCTCCGGTTTTACATAATGAATGAGACGTAAGAATAGGAAAGGCTAGAGACAATTTACAATGATCCATACAGATTCAGCGTAGCCTATTTTTCTAGTTTTAACAACTTCGCGCGGTCTTGAGCTATCATTCGTTCCGTTGCATAACGCAGTGTAGTGCGTGAAAAACGGTGTTTGCTTTGGTGTAAAAATGTACGAAGTACATCAACATCTTTTTTGCCAACTTCTCGCAACATCCAGCCCGTCGCTTTGTGAATCAGGTCATGTGTATCGGCTGCAAGTTTGAGTGCGATGTTACACGTTAGCTCATACTGCTTCTGTCTTATGAAATACCAGGTGGCAATAATCGCCACTCGCTTTTTCCACAGATTTTTTGAAGCTGCAAATTCATATAACAGATCTGTCTGCCCACTGTCATACAGCTGATTTCCAACAATCAGATGTGCTGAACAGTCAACCAGATTCCAGTTATTAACATATGCAAGATTGGCCAAATAAAACTCATACAACAGTGCCCGTTCTTTTGCTGATCCCTTTTGATACTGTTTTATTAGGACAAAAAGAGCGAACAACCGTTCTTCATTGTAAGGTGATGTAAGGATCTGTTGTATCAGTGCAAGCTCAAGTGCGGCATGTTTTTGTGCCACACCGCGTAGCAGCGGTACCGATGCACCCAAAAACTGGTCATGCTCAGCATAAGCACCCACTTCTGTTTTGAAAAACCGTTTGACCGCTTGTGGCGTATATAGTACTGCAGTGAGAATATCCCGTTTAACATTGTCCAGAGTGACCATTCGATTCATCAGTCCACATTATATCTTTTGATTATCTTTTTAGTATGCCGTTCTTATAGTTTTTGAACAGCGTAGCACATGTATCAATAATAAACTTTACTCAACCTCACGATGCATGCTATCTTTTCAATAACAACCAACATTTTTAAAGGATTACAATGAAAAAACTTTACTTGCTCGTACTGCTTGTATCATTTGAACAGATAAGTTTGGCTACCAGTCAGGCACCAGCTGTCACACCTGCTGGTATGTTTGTAACCGTCAATGGTCAAACTGACTTAAAAAATAAACAGTACCATGCATTACAGATCAATGGCGCTGCAACTTTGCTTGATGTCAATGTAAAAACAGATCTGAATATTAATGGATCTGCGACTGCCCAGCGAGTAACCTGCAAAACGTTACACGTTAATGGGTCATACGAAGGCGGTATTCTCCAAACAGAAAGTCTCCAATGCAATGGAACATTTGTCGGATCGCTGGTTACCGTTACTGCAAATGCTTTCTTTTTGGGAGGAGTTCAGATACGAAAAGGAACATTGCACAATGTAACAGTAGCTTCCACCATTCCATTATTTATTGCTACTAATATCCTTGGTTCTATCACCATAAAAAAAGTACTTCCAGAAACTACCATTCAAATATTAGAACTCAAAGATCGAACAGTCGTTTCAGGTGATGTTATTTTTGAACAAGCAGGTGAGGTACATTTTTACAATGGCTCTCAAATTAAAGGCAAAGTTGTGAATGGCACGATTATTCAAAAATAGTATCAAACTTTGAATTTTTAATGTATTTTTAAGTTTTTCATCAATTTGATAGTATTCTAAAAATTGGTTATAATCTCACAATAGATGGTTCCTAAAACTACATAAAGGTTCACATTATGACAGTTAGTCACAAGATGACTCTAGTTATTATATTGATTTCAATATGTAATTATTCTGATCTGCTTTGTTGGGGTTTTGGATTCAGCAGGAATGATATTCAATTCCAATCAAAAAAAGCTGAATTCATAAAGGGCGTTAAGAGCGTAGCCAATAAAGAATACAACGAGCTGCATGTACAAGGACCCTTTCATTTTGAAAATATAGTTATCAAAAACAGATTTTTCGGTCAAGGAAAAGTTACAGGAAAAGGCTTGATATGCAACAAGCTGGAAGGACAAGGTAGTTTTAAGGTTGAGAATGTTCAAGCAGAAACTATCAACAGAATGGGATTGTTTTCAGTGCAAAAATTAACCGTTTCGAGCGATGCCACATTTCAAGGCAAAGTTACAATCGTTGATGGAACTTTAAAAAATGTTTTTATTTTGGCTTCTAGATCAATATTTAAATCATCTTACATTGATGGGAACATTTCTATTAAGAAGTCAAATGATAAACATGGTAGGATCCAAACATTAGAACTTAAAGATGGTACGGTCGTTTCAGGTGATGTTATTTTTGAGCAGGCAGGAGATGTCTATCTTTACAATGGCTCTGAAATCAAAGGTAAAGTTGTGAATGGCACGATTATTAAGAAACAATAACTTTTTTATAACCTGTGTTTATAGACTTTTTCAAACAACGTTTATTTTGATACACTATTCATTGCAATCAGGTTTTCAATAAAATTTTGAATCTATTGAAATACAGTTAAAACTTTGGGAAAAACGTATGATCTATTATCTGTATACTGGGATTTTATTGTTGATGAGCAGTTGGGTGGTATGGCGTTTTTACTCACAACGCCATGTATTACCCTGCCCTTCATGGTTAGCATGGATGGTTGAACTGGACAATCCATTCGCCAAAGCTCACAAAGCAACTGAAATTATACGATTTTTGTCCTTACGACCTGGAATGAAAATTTTGGATATTGGATGTGGCCCTGGACGCATCTGTGTGCCACTTGCTGAAAAAATTGATGCGATCGGTGGACATGTCACCGGCCTTGACATTCAAAGTGACATGATTGAAAAAGCAAGAGAAAAATCCGAAAAATTAGGTCTTTTGAATATCGACTTTATCTGCGGCACCATAGATCAGCTTCCGGATAATACTTATTATAACAGTATGCTTATGGTATGTGTTCTGGGAGAAATACCCGCTACTGAACACGCCAAAGTATTAGAAAAAATGAGTTCCCATCTGGTGCCTGAAGGCATTATTTCAGTGACTGAAACAGTCTTTGACCCACACTTTCAACGACATGCAAAAGTGAAAAAGTTGATGAAAAATAATGGATTTGCAGAAATTAAATATAGAGGCAACTGGCTCGCATATACAGCACATTTTAGAAAAGAATAAGGTGTCCATCTACCATCTATGCACCACACAAACAATCCTCATGACAAAATATCTGGAATGATCAAACTTATTGTATTATTTCTGCTCCTTTTATCAAAGCAAACTTCTGCAAGTCAAAATGAATATTTTGCAGTTGAATATAATGCACTTACCTCTGGCGTAACTGAAGATCAGTATAAAAAATATTATGTACACTATTTTCCATTGTTGTTAACTGGAAATCCATTTTTACAACTTGGTATCAATTTTTTGTTATACTGCTTCAAGCAAGAAAAGTTAAAAAGTAAAATATTACAAACCTATACTGACCGGTACAAAAGCTATGATTCCAATAGATTTAACTTATGGATTAAAACCCATTGTACAAATGCGTTTAATACAAATTATTTGTTAGGACTAAACAAAAAAAAGCTAGAAACAGGACTTTTTTTGGCAAACATTTGTCGAGCGCGCTAAAAAAAAGGATACCGGATATGAGCTCGGTGCATACGACAGAGAGCTACGTATGAAAATAGAACAGGGTCTACTTTTCAGGTCTTTTAAAACATATCTATCTCTTGGCAAAAGAAGCTGGAAAAGAAAGATTAGAAAACAAACTATAACTTTCAGCCTTTCAGAGATACTTGAGGGAAAAAACTTTGCGATAAAAACAAAGAAAACTTTCAAAGGACAAGCATTTTTATGTGCAACTGCTGAAATCATTGTTGCAACGTTGATAACTTATTTAATAAGGTCATGGTTTATAAAATATTGGTTAGCAAGCATAAACAATGTAAAGTGCACTACTGTTACTCAATTATACAACCAAACATAAACATGCAGATGCGTTGCAAACAATAACCATGCTAGGTATGGTAACAAAAGACTGGCAGCTATTCGATTCAACTTATACAATCTTAAAATCAAAAACATGACCGTTACAACTATTAAGAAAAGACAGAACAAAGACCATCCGATAAAATGATAGCTAAAAAAAAGCGGTGTCCACAACCAGTTTAACACCAGCTGCAGAATATAGGCATATCGAATGATTGCGTGACCATCATATCGGGGCATCTGCCACATCAACCAGCCACTTGTGCCAATCATGCAATACAAAATCGGCCATACAATTCCAAAAAGATAGTTCGGTGGTGAAAGCGGAGAACGTTTTAAAGTGTTGTACCATGTAGCGATATTCTGTTGCGTTACCATTCCAAGAAAACCACTAACTGACAATAGTAAAATAACCCAAAGCAGGAGCCAGATAACATCTTTTTTATGTTGCTTCATATATTCTTTTTAAAATAATGTTATTGATGCTATAGCATAACCTAGATCTTTTTTATGACAAAGCCATTGTAAAAAGTTTTTTTTAATATGCTTTAACTTAGAAATGCTTTACAGAGAAAGAACTTCGCATGTTGATGAACGCATTCAACGTATTTTGATATTTCAAAAATACAACTTTCTTGTAGAAAATTTTTTTTAATAGTATATTTTTATCGTTACAAAGATTTCAAAATACTACTTTACAAAATCATCGTGAGGAGTGCATATGTTTAGCCAGAGTTTTACCAAACTACTTTTGTCAGTTCAAAGCATCTTTATACCAAATCCGTCTGAAGTTATGGTACCTACAACAGCTACAACTGAGTATAAAAAAGAATATAATAATGTTCAGACACCAACATTCGAAATCAGAATAGATTCACAGGAAAAATCACTTAAGGATACCACTACTACCAGATCAGATAACTACTTAGCTAAGGCAAAAAAAGATGGACGTAAAGATTATTTGCTTTCAGCCATCCGGTACGAACAGACTTTTGCAATATTAAAAAACGAGCTCAACGATAAACGTTATCCTTCTATATTTTACTTTGAAACTCCAGTAACCAAGCATATAAAAGCCCAATTATTAGCGATAGAACAATTGGTTACCAATAGTGTAAATGATTCCTTTGAAAATGATGCAGAAAATGTAAAATTTATTAAAAAAGAGGTCAGACATTGTGAAAAAACTATTCAATCATACAATCCAAACGAATTTATTGAAAAAACTAGACCTCAATTGAACACTATAATAAACATTTTTAAAGCAGCCCACATAAATATTGATATTCCACAAGATACGACAATCATTTGGAACTACCAAATATTCACGGAACAGCTATTAAGAATATATATTCTATTAGGGTTAGTTGAAAATAAGAACAAAGGATCTATTAACAACAGAGAAGATATGTTCATTACTCAAATGTATCAAGACGATAAATACGATCTATTTAAAGAAAAAATCTGGGAAAACTCCGGTCTCTTATACCGCAATATCTTTTCTACGGAAATGTATAACCTGTTTGAAAGTATTGCAAAAAAGAGATGTGACCTTAATCAGGTTATTAATTGGTATCAAAACAACCATACCGACGTGATAGTTTTTATAAAGCAAAAAGCAGATGGCATCAAGATCAAAAAAGACAGTATACTTTTAGAAAAAACACTTGCGACACACAAAGCACACACCTTTGTCCCCATTATATTTACAAAGGACATAGAAAACAATGATAATCTAACAGTATCGGATATTCTTGAGCGTCACAGTAATCAATATACAGCAACTACAATATTAGCTGCTTTTTGTAGCCTCTTAGATATATCTATTCAGGCGAAGCATGAAGATACAGGATTTTTCAAACAACTATCTTCCTTCGATCACAAAGCTAGTGAGAGTAACGAATACAAGATATGTTGCAAAACAAACAACATAAAAATTATGAATTTAGGAATGGAAAACATTCGAATATTTAAAAGATATAATGCATAACGTTTGTTTTTAATGTTTGAAAAGTCATCTCTCACAGGGCACACAAAGAGCTGAGATTATTTAATCTCAGCTCTTTGTTATTATAAGAATAAGATAGCTACTAATACATGTCACCCATCCCACCCATTCCTGGATGAGCTGGTGTTTCTTTCTTGTCTTGTGGTAATTCGCAAATGGAAGCTTCAGTGGTGAGCAAAAGACCCGCAATCGAACCTGCATTTTGGATAGCCGATCGAGTTACTTTTGCAGGATCTAAAATGCCAGCTTCAATCATGTTGACATACTGGCCTTTATTTGCATCAAAACCAATAGTATCTTTTTCTTCCTTTACCCGATTTACGACAACAGAAGCATCGTAACCAGCGTTGCTTGCAATAATCCTCATTGGCTCTTCAAGTGCACGACGAATAATGGTCAAACCAAGTTGCTCATCGCCTTCAAACTGCAAACCATCCAACTGCTTTTGCACACGAAGCAGACAGACGCCACCGCCAGAAACAACGCCTTCTTCAATTGCCGCTCGAGTTGCGTGCAGTGCATCATCAATGCGATCTTTCTTTTCCTTCATCTCAATTTCAGTTGCTGCACCGACCTTGATAACTGCCACACCACCCGCTAATTTTGCCAAGCGTTCTTGGAGTTTTTCTTTGTCATAATCTGAGGTGCAGTTTTCAATCTGCATACGAATCTGAGCAATACGGCTTTTGATGTTCATATCGCTGCCTTGGCCTTCCACGATAGTCGTATGATCCTTCGTCACAGTCACCTTTTTGGCAGAACCAAGATCCGCACCAGAAACATTTTCAAGCTTCAAGCCAAGATCTTCGCTAATCATTTTGCCACCGGTCAAAATAGCCAAGTCTTCAAGCATCGCTTTGCGACGATCACCAAAACCGGGAGCTTTGACTGCCACAACATTCAACGCACCACGCAACTTATTAACTACCAAAGTAGCAAGTGCTTCGCCTTCTACGTCTTCGGCAACAATAAGCAATGATCTGCCTGATTTTGCAACCTGTTCAAGCAAAGGCAAGAGTGATTTCATGCTACTAATCTTCTTTTCATAAAGCAAGATTAACGGATTATCAAGTACCGCTTCTAGCTTTTCTGAATTACCAAAAAAATAAGGCGATAAGGAACCCCGATCAAACTGCATGCCTTCAACTACATCAAGCTCGTCTTGCATACCCTTTGCTTCTTCGACTGTAATCACGCCATCACGGCCTACTCGGTTCATTGCCTGTGCAATCTGACGGCCAATTGCAAGATCGTTATTCGCCGAAATAGTTGCTACCTGTTCGATCTCTTTCTCATCATTTACTTTTTTTGCACTCGCTTTGATTGCCTCAACAACCACTGTCACAGCTCGTTCTATGCCACGTTTTAATGCCATTGGATTTGCGCCGGCAGTGACTGCCTTGTTGCCTTCACGAAAAATCGCCTGCGCCAAAACGGTCGCGGTCGTTGTACCATCACCAGCAACATCTGCTGTTTTGCTGGCCACCTCTTTGACCATCTGTGCGCCCATGTTTTCTAACTTATCGAGCAGCTCTATCTCTTTTGCAACCGTCACCCCATCTTTGGTAATCACTGGGCTTCCAGACGCTTTATCAATAACAACGTTGCGTCCCTTGGGCCCAAGGGTAATTTTTACCGTATCGGCCAAAATATCAACACCACGACGCATTTTTTCACGTGCCTCAGCACCAAATAAAATTTTTTTTGATGACATAGTATAATTCCTTAGTAAAAAAAATACCTTTACTTTCCTATTTCTGTACTACACCCAAGATCTCATCTTCTTTGATGATAAGATGATCTTCACCAGCGTCCACACCCGCATATTGCCCAAAAAACACAATATCGTTCATTTTTACGTCTAACGGGACCAGATGACCATCTTTATCCTTTTTGCCGGCACCAACGGCCACGACTGCACCCATCTGGCCCTTGCTTTTGGCACTATCTGGAATAAAAATACCCGATGCAGTTTGACTTTCGCCTTCTATTCTTTTTACTAACACGCGGTCACCCAAAGGCCTTATTTTTTCAATCATAAAACAGGCTCCTTTCATAAACTTTAAATATAGCGTTACATGATTAAATCACAGGTTTTTAGTACATAAAATTTTAACAAATTCGAGTAAACACTCATATAAATTATAATTGAAAGCTGATAAATTTCAATATTTTTTTTGACAGAATGAGACTAAGATTTTTTATACTGTTAGCACTCAATATCGAGTATGCAGAAACTATGCAAAGTAATAACTGAATATGCGTTAAAGATGGCAGAAAAAATGAATGGATTTGAGGAATAACGGCTAAAACGCAAGCTCTGTTTTACTTTATCAAAAAATCAATATCACGTTAAAACAGATAAGGGGATGGCATAAAAACCATCCCCTTGTCTGTTTTAGACTAAAGTTTGTGGAGACTAAGATGAAAACATCTTAGTTGAGATTTTCAATTAAAGAACTTCATCCAGTTCTTCTTCTTCGTCTGCTGATTTTCCCATTAGCTTATAACCAAGTGCCCATGCTGTTGCAGCAACAGCACCCGCTACTTCAGCACCAACCTGTACTGCTTGAGTAAGAAGTCGCAACTTGCTCTTATATTTGAATCCGAATGCATGTGCAGCGCCTGAACCACCCACCCACTTCTGTGCGGACGCCGTCCAAAAATTTACTTTGCTATGAAGATCGTGAACTCTTACATACGCTGCCTCTAGCTCCTTATCCTGATCAGTGGTTCGATCTTCTATTTTCCAAAGATCGCAATATTTTTTCCACTCTATGTCCAACTGTTCTGCTTCAGTGTTATTTGTAGTTAAAGGAGCACCATTGCCCTGACTACCGTTTAAACAATTAATACCAGCAGTAATAGTTAACAACGCTAACAACATTGCTTTATTTGTATTCATATAATGAATCCTTCACTATAAATAGTATATAAAATAATAGTTTTAAAACATCCACAATCAAAATAGTAAACTATTATGAAAGTTGTGTCAAATCAATAAAAGATTTTTTTAAACTTAAAGGGTTATTTTTTCTATTTTACAAAAAACTGCGGGACTCCAGCTTTATTTGAAAAAGCAGTTCAAATGCTGATTTTAGCCTGAAAACAAAAGGGTTTTTTAAAAAAAATATCCGATCTGAAATGATCAAAAAAGGTACACAAAAAACAAACTGTTACAAATAAAAAAGCTCAACTGAAAAGTATTAATCTGCAATAGAAATTAATTATCAAAAGACGCTTGTCGCTTTGGTTGGGGCATGATCAAAAACAGCAAAACATAGTGTTGGACCGCTAAAAAAAAGCAGTGCAAAAGCAGTTAAGCTAATAATTAAAATAATGTAGAGCAATTCAAGACAGATATAGAATAGATATACGGAACATACGATGAAAATAGGAAGATGTAATAATGTGGCGTCCCTAAGGGGATTTGAACCCCTGTTTTCGCCGTGAAAGGGCGACGTCCTAGACCAGGCTAGACGATAGGGACGCGATAAGTCAAAACTAATGGTGAGCCGCGTTGGATTCGAACCAACGACCCACAGCTTAAAAGGCTGTTGCTCTACCGACTGAGCTAGCGGCTCATACATTTGCAGATTGCTCAACGCAAAAGACAAATTAATATGTATGTCAAAAAATACTTTATAAAAATTATAGATTTACCGTTCTTTTGTCAAGAAAAATCAACTATTTATTTTTCAGCCGACCACAAAAGCTGTTTCAGGCTCTACCATCGCCTTAATTTTGGTTTGCTTTGCATGGGTTTTTTGCCTGCTGTATTTTCGATACAGTTTCATAATCGCATAGCCCGCCACACCACACACTGAACATAGACCTGCTATTTTTGTAGTATAACTTTTGAACAAAAATGAGGAGCAGGAAAAAGTCACCCCATTGTTGCGGTATAGATCTTCTACCTTATTTTTTAAATTACTGATACTTTTGGACAACTTCTCTTCAAACTCATCATCCACAGAACTTGTTGATTTGATTGATTTTGCTTCTCGTTTTAACTTTTCAACAACAAACTGTAGCTGGACAAGACCTTCAAAACTAAACGATCTCTTATCCATGCTCTTATAATTCTGCATAGAATCTTTGATCTCCTGCATAAGATACTGCACTCGTTTAAATGTATTCTGATAGAGCGCCCGACTGTCTTTTACATCCAGATCACCAAGTGCATGAAGTAATTCAAGATGTTCCACGCCTGCATTTTTAAAGGCATCTTTGTATTTAATATCAACTAGATTCTGAGGCAAAATAAATGAATCCACCAGCATATCTAACTGAATCTTAAAAAATTTTATAATGTCATCATCTGATTCCTTCTCTTTTCTCTCATTCCAGATTTTATAAGCATCTTCCATGCACATAGCCCTTGATAGCTCACTACCAAACATGGTCGTTGTGACACTCAGCAAAGAAGATAATAACAAACAACGTTTCATAATCAATCCTTCGTAAGAATAATAAAATGCGTAGAATAACATTTTTTATTATACAAAAGAAAAGTTAAAAAGGAAATTTGTCAAAAACAGTATATTTTAAAAAAATCTTTTTCTATTTTTTTAAGAAAAAGTAGACCATGTAACAGAAGATCGTAGTGCCCAAAATGTCCATAATGGTTGCCAAAAATGGTCCTGCCGAAAATGCTGGATCTATACGCATCTTTTTCAACAAAAGTGGAGTGCAGCTTCCAAGTGTCGTTGCAACTACCACAATTAATGCCAATGTCCCACTAATAACCAGAGACTCGTGAACCGAACCACCTGTCAAATAGACACGTCCAAAACCGGCAATAGCCAAAAACAGTGAAAGCACAACTGCCATTGAGATCTCACGTCGCAAAAACTTAAACACATGATCGGTCGTAATATCACCTGCCGCAAGCCCTTGAATGAGTACCGCAGAAGACTGGCTACTGGTATTTCCACCAACGCCGATCAACATGGGAATAAACGATATCAAAAAAGCACTTAACGTCGCTTCATAGGAATGCAAAATACTCGTAGAAAACGAGCCGGTGATCAATAAAATAACCAGAATATATCCCCGTGCCCAGACCATCCGCAAAAATGAGGTTTCAAAATAGGGGTACTTCATCGGCATGACCGCACCGATACGTTGAATATCCTCTGCTGCCTCTTCAACAACCACATCAACCAGCGTGTCAGCAGGGATAGCACCCAAAAAATGGCCTTCATCGTCAACCACGGGAGCAATGGTGACATTATAATGGATCATCGTTTTTGCAATCTCTTCCTGATCTTGATGCGCATTTGCAATAACCTCGTTTTCATGCATAAAAGCATTAATATGCAGTGATGGTTTATGGAGCACCAGATCTTCTAAATTAATGTATCCAACAAGTTTATGCGCATGATTAACGATAAAAATACGGGTATGAATATCTTTACTTGGGTGCAGTCTTTGCAAGATCTGAATACTTTTTTCTACCGTAAAATCTTGCATCAATGTAATCACGTCAGTCTGCATAACACCACCGGCTGAATCAGAAGAGAATTTTAATAATGAGATAACTTGATGACGAACATGTTTTTGTAAAAGTCCCAGGTATTTTTTCAGATCATCGTCAGACAAAAAATCAAACAGATCGGTTAACTCGTCAGGCGAGAGTGTTTTGAATGCGCTCACCTGTTCATGCTCACTCATTGTTTGCAAAATAAAGGCTTTCATAGAATTAGAAAACTCTTTAAATACTTCCAGCTGCAACTCGTGTGGCATCGATGCATATAATTTCTGTACAGTTGCTTTGTCGGCTTCTGATAAAAAATCGGCAATATCTACTGGGTGCATATCCAAAAATGCCTGCCAAACAGATTTTTGCAGCGTATCATCTTTAACAGTTGGAGCCGAAGAGTATTCAAGCACTTTTTTCAGTATTTTTTTCGGATTATCCATACTAAATCCTCCATGGTAAAGACCGTACACTTTTGACTTTTACTTTATCACCACTACTCTTATTTGCTAAGAATAGATAGTATACCATTCTTTTAAGTTCTGCAGTACTTTTTAATAATAAAACTTTTTAAAACCAGATAAATCAAATGAAAAATATAATACTCACTGTTCCTGAAGGTTTTTTAAATCAGCGATTAGATAGTTTCTTAACAGATCGCATACCAATGTACTCACGCAGCTTTCTACAAAAGATAATACAACTAGGACATGTAAAAGCAAATGGGGTTGTTATAAAAAAAAACAGCTATCCTGTTTGCCAGGGCACACAGATTGAGATTGCCATTCCAGAAGACGAACGCCCCGCACCGGAACTTATTGCCCAAGCAAGCAAAACAGTTTCGATACTGTTTGAACACAAAGATTTTTTTATTATCAACAAACCGGCAGGCCTGATTGTCCACAAACCGCATCGATTAAGCGCCGAAGTTTCTGTGGTTGATTGGCTTTTGGAATATAATCTTATTCCACAGAGCATTGGCATGCCCAATCGTCCTGGCATTGTGCATCGCCTTGACCGTGATACTTCAGGAATCTTACTGATCGCACGTACCATGCACGGACTTGCAGCGCTCGGATCGCTTTTTGCAAATCGCATGGTTCATAAAACCTATCTTGCAGTCGTGCAAGGCCACACACCAGAATCTGGCGTCATCAACTCATTTATTGGCAGAGATCCGGTGACAAAAGTGAAAATGAAAGCACACCATGTACAGTTTGATCACACCTTTCGAACTGCAGTTACAGAATTTAAAACAGTAAAACATTGCGACACATACAGCATCATCAACGCGTTTCCAAAAACAGGCAGAACTCATCAGATCAGGGTACACTGTGCTTCAATCGGCCATCCAATATTGGCAGATACCACGTATGGCCAAAAAAGCGAACTGATCAAGCGCCAAGCACTGCATGCTTCTGCCATCTTATTTATATTCGATGGCCAAGTGATTGAGATGACAGCTCCAGTTCCGGAAGATATCAGGTTGCTTCTGTAAAAAATTGACAAATATGGCAAAATAGTTATTATCAATATGATTTTTTCAAAAAAAATAAGGTGTAAATTATGACAATTAAGAAAAATCTTCTTTTGCTTACTCTGCTTGCATTACAAATAACCTTTGCAACAGAACCCATCCATGACCCTTTGTTAAAACAGAAAAACCTCATTGTGCAGGCTCAGACCGTGTATAACCGCATGGACCTTTTATTTATCAGAATTGATCAACTATCTAAAACGAATGATATCCAAGCTATGCATCAGATCTCCTATGCCAATGGTTCACAGGGGCCATTGACAGTACTTTGCAGACTAGCGTATCAAACTCCTGTAGAAGCAGTTAATGAAACGGAAGCGGAACAGCTCATTGTATTTTTTGACAAACTTGCAAGTTCATTAGAAACCGTTTTGAACCAGGCGGAAAAGAAAAAAGCAGTATATTCAAAACAGGCTACTCGTATAGCAAAAGACTGTGCACTGGCTTCGATTTTTTACCTTTTTAAAAACTGCTTTAAAGATAGTGTCTTGCATGTTGTCTGTGATGTTGCATTTTGTATCACCGCAATCGACGGAATTGTTACGCTTTTCAGCTGGCGTGATGAGTAGAAGAATGTTATTTTCAAAGTAAAAAAGCGGGGCAGGTATGATTTTGTACCTGCCCCGCTTACAACTAATTAAATCCTCAAGACGTTTTTTATAAGCGGTTCAGTTTTTGTAAACCCAACATTACCTGTAAACGTAGGCTTTATTTTCAAAAATATCTGTAATATGCGCGAAACTGTTGGAAATAAAAAATAGGGTGGATTATGAAAATCCTTGCTGTCCGCTGGAAACACTCTAACTGGCCGTTCATTAATAGAGTCTGGCGATGGGAAAAGTTCTTCAAGGTCTTCTGGACTCATGTTTTTGAGCTCTTCAACTGTGTATGGATTAGGGTTTTGCCGAGCAAGCTCTTCTTTCACATACTGATTAAACTTTTCATCTAGCTGGCCATTCACCCAAGATTGAAAGGGTATCTTATTGTTTTGATACAAGATAGTCAATGTTGTTAACTTTGTGACTGGATTGTTTGCAATTTCAGGCCTTTGCCAAAATGTATCATCAACAAATGTATCGTTAACAGTCACATTACACGGCGCCTGATCAGCATGTGCAATAGCTTGCAGAATGTTTTCATTATAGGCATCTATTGCTTTTTCTGTATCCACAACAACTTTTGTGTGCTCTTTGACTAACTGCTTACCATGACGATTAAGCCATAAGCGTTCGGCAAAAGGCAGTCCTGCAGGATGCTGCATAACCTCCTGATTACATAACCTGCCTGCATCATCAACAAACATTTTTGCAAGTTCACGAAGGAATCTATCAGTAATTTTATCTATTTCAGGTTGAGTTTTTGACCCACTATATTGCTTCTCAACAGATGTGTCCAGACTTTCAATATACTTTCCATATTGCGGCGCCAGTGCAGCATCATTATATCGAGTGTCTGCATAACTGCCTGCAACTGTTGATAAAACTCTAAATTTGACCTGTTGTCCGTTATTATATGTACCTTTTTCAATCTGATCCCAAAGTGCTTTGTGAGTTGCTATACGTTGGTCACATTCTTTCGGAACATCTTTCATATCAACAAATTCATCTATTCGATCAACATTAACCACATCCTGTGGAATGTCATTCGGTTTGATAGAAGTAACCACAATAGATTGGCTAAAAAACACAATCGCATATAATTTCGTATAATTCATAAAAATCCTTCCATTAATGAATCTTAATTAACAAACACTCGTGGCAATCCAAAAAATCGTTGTAAGACCGTGATAATATTAACAACAGGCGGGAAGAGTGTATTCGTACTTTTATTAGTAATCGAAAAAATACGCGTCGGGGAATCTTTATACATCGTGTCATGGCCAGTTATTCCTCGCGCATTGGAAGGAAAGCGCCTTTCTAACTCATCTGCGTCCATGTTTGCAATTTCCTGAGTTGTATATGGCTTTATATCACGCTCTTTCAATTCTTGAAGAACATACTGTTTCAATAACTGATCTGTTTTTCCATTTCTCAAACACTCATGCTTTTTATAATTATCGCTTTCATTACTTTTCTCTAAAAAATCAAATTTCGAATTTTCTATCAATTTGATAACAGCCACTGGGTTAAGAGATTGATCGTGCTGATCAATAACCCCTGTTTTATTATCCCAAAAATTATCTTCCCTTTTATCACTAAAAGATCTATCATAAGATCCTGAACTATTAAGCGGCAACTGCTCTTTTATCAACGCTTGATCATAATAATTCAACCACAACCGTACCAATCCTTCATATCCTTCAGCATTATTCAAAATATTCTCATTACAAAATTGACCTGCATCAGTAACAAATTTTACAGCCATTTTCTTGACACACTGATGGTATAACTGTTCGGTCATATTAATCCGCTTTGCATAATCTTTAATATCGATAAATTGACCTTGAACATAATTTTTCTCAGGACGATCACAAGACTCTGAACCATCATTAGACCATTTTTGGTTTCCTTTACATGCAATGGTAAAGCAGGTACGCCAGATTATTGGCGTACCATCAGCAAAATATCCACTATCAATTTCTTTAAAAATAGCTTCACGTTCTTTTATCCGCTTGTCTATTTCTTCTTTACTTTCACCATCTTTGCAAAAAGCAAAAACAGCCATTGTCAATGTAAGAAGAAGTATGCATTTTTTATTCATAATGTATCCTTTTGATTGTAAAAATAGTTTCATTTAATTGATTGATAGGTAAACCACCAGTTAGACTGGTGAGACTGTCAAGGCTCGGCCCCCGGATTCAAGAGAGAAAAGATGATGTTGTAAAAAATGATAAACTATTGTTGGGCTTGGCGGGCCAACAATAGGAATTAAAAATGGAAAATCAAACAACATCATCATATGCAAGTTTAAGTCATTCGAAATGGAACTGCAAATATCACATAGTATTTGTTCCGAAATGTAGGAAGAAGATTTTGTATGGAAAAGTACGGAAATTTTTAGCGGGAGTATTTCATGAATTGGCGAGTCAAAAAGGGTGTAAAATAGAGAAAGGGAACATGGTTCAGGATCATGTTCATATGTTGATAAGCATACCACCAAAATATTCTGTAGCAGAAGTTGTAGGATTTATCAAAGGTAAAAGTGCGATAGCTGTTGCGCGAAGGTTTGGTGGAAGAGCAAGGAATTTTAACGGTGAACGATTGTGGGCACGAGGTTATGCTGTTTCTACTGTTGGTTTTGAAAAAGCACAGATATACGCTTACATCAAAAATCAAAATCAACTTGATTCTCTTGGTTACGATGAATCCGGTGAATTTTAAAACGACTTAGTATATTTTTTATCTGGCAGTCTTCGAGACTGCTCCCAGCCGCTAAGCCCCTCATTTTATGAGGGCGTTATAACTTCCTGCCCCATTTTATCAAGCGCATCGCACACAGAAGAGGCAGCATTCAAACAAGCACACTTGAGCAATACTTCTGGATAAAACATCTGACACATGAAGATTTTTTGTAACATATGCTGTTTTACCTCTGAAGACATATATTGATTCTGCCACACTTCTTCAAGCATTGGCAAATTGGCACATTCATCTTTAATGGCACCGTACACAGCAGCTTGTTGTCGGAAATAGGTACAGTTCATTTTTTCAGAAAAAGATGCATTGCATAGATGCATAGTGGAAAATAAAAATAGAATGCCTTTTAATATACGCATAGGAAACCTTTTGATAAGTTTTCTGATGAGTCAAAATACAGATAAACATTTTTTTAATTATACGTTAAACACAAAAAAAGTCAATTTTATGTTTAAGTTTTGTCTCAAATAGTAAGCATAGTTAAAAGGTATTACAAGTATTAGTTTTGATTGACGTGCAGCTGTTGATGATGAGTCGAATGATTAAAGTTTCTATTTTGAATTAAATCTGTCTGGGTGCCTATTCTGACTGAAAGCTGAACTTCCCTTTTGATTCCTTTGGTAGATATTTATTCCACACAGAAGGCTTGACGTTCAATTCGAAGCAACATAATTTGAAATCTTTTTCTTTTTTTCTTGTCAATCGCTGTAACTTAAATGCTAGCAAATATGATAAATCTTTTGAATGCGACACTTCCTTTTGCAACTCATTGACTGAAACAACCAGTTTCTTATTTTCTTCATTCAATTGTTGATTTTGTTTCTTAAGGTTTTCATTATTTTGCTGTACGATGGTGAATAAGACTTTATTAAAATACAGTATGTTCAATTTAAAATTTAGATATACGTCTTTATTAGTTTTGTAAATATTATCTACATCTATAACCATCTGTTCATGTAACGGCAAATCAAAATAAGAATATCCAAATTGAGTCATAAATGAATCAAAATTTTGCTGTTTTGTTATATAAGTCTTCCAAGCTTGAAAATCCATGCAGACAATCTTTTCATTGTCAACCAAATACTGTATACATTTTTTTTTATTTTCTTCGTCTTGTGCAATTTTCTGTGCCTCTGCATGTTGCTGCTCAGAAATTTGCGATGCATAATAAACATGGAAGTTTGCAATGGTTACAATATACAGCATGATAAGAATTTTTTTCATAACAACCCACTTGTTAAAATAATGTGTGATTTTTTATTCTTATCATGATGATACAATTTAAAAATTACGCAAGTTCAATCTTTTTGAGACTATGAAAAAATTTCAGACGTGCAGCTTGAAAATCACTTTTCAGCATGATACACGCAGTATCTGGAGTTACTGATTACCATTATCGCAAAAACCAGCAACTTGGTTTGCACCCATCAATCTTTGTGATACCGTTGACTTTCCATCATCTCAAGACACCAGTTTTTGCAAAGATTCTCTAAAAATGAAAGTCTTTGCAGCTTATTTTTGATTGTCTCTTTTTTGGGCAGATGGACAAAAGGGAGCTTTGAGATCCAAAGGCGCTTGACCCACAACGTTACATCAAGCCCTCGTTCAAGCGTTGCTCGTTCTTTTTTGATTGCCTGAAAAAAATGAACGATGCAATCAATCTGCCTGGTTGGATTGTGTGAATCAAAATATCGTTCTTTGATCGACCGTGTCATCAGTTGTGACAGCTCCTGTTGTGAATACGTCATGAGCTGTTGACCGGCAACATCGTAAGGCCAGTTGTGCCAGCAGGTTGCATCATTTAAAAAGTACTCAAATGACTGTAAATACCACAACAGAAAAACATAACTTCCGCCTGCCGTGTAACAGGCGTACCTCAATTTATGTTCAAAAACATGATTAACAAGCGTCTGAAATATGCCTGAAAGATACTCTTTTTGAGCCTGGCTGTAACTTGTAATCCACTGATACAACGAGACCACATTCTGTGCAGTCGCAGAGCTCTGACTTGCAGCATTGTTTTGGGTGGTCACGTTGATGGTAATGGGCAAGGGAGGATTTTCAGCACAAATGAAGTGCATGCACAAACCTAAACTAATAGCATAAAAGAGGCTCTGCTTCACGTCTGTACCTTTTTTTATAGTAGATGATTACTGAACAACATTCAGCTCATCTTTATAAAAAACGTACAACCCAGTCAACACTATAATGGTTGAGACGTAAAAATGCCATGAAATCGTTTCATGCAAAAATGCCCAGCCTAAAAACCCTGCAAAAATGGGTGTCAAGAATGATGCAAACGCCATGAGCGTTGCTGAATATTTTTTTAACAGATGACCGTACAGATTGTGGCAAAATACGTTACTGACAAGCACCACAAACATGAGCCAAAACAGAAACTCTTTTGAATGATTCAACGGTGGCAGATCATTAATAAAAAATGCCGTCAAGAGCGCCAGAACGCCACCCGTGGTCATAGTCGTTCCGGTAATAAATGCTGGATTATATTTTTTATTTTTAACCAGATCCTGAACCACAATCCAACTATAACTGTGCATTGCAACAGAAACAAGTACCGCAAGCTCGGGCAATGAGATAAAAAGATATTCATTGGTCACCGTTTCTGCCGTTGTTGTGCCGACAAGCATTGGCATCATACCAATAAATCCCACCAAAAGGCCTATCCATTTGTTTCTTGTCAGTCTCTGTCCATACAAAAGATAGAGATAAAGCGCAGACAAAAATGGTTGAAAATTAAACAAAAAGCAGGTTTTTGAAGATGGTAAATAGGCAAGCGCCCAAAAACGAAGTATGTAGTTAAAATAGATACCAAAAAAGGTTATTTTAATAAACTGTGGCAGATCAGACAGATCAAAATGATAGCTATGTTTTTTTCTGTTGTAAAGCAATAAATAAAGCAGAACTATGATACCACCCAAAAACATACGCAGCCCAGTTAAAAATACGGGACTTGTTTGAGAACTTAAAAATTTTCCTGTTGTAAATGTACTTGCAAAAAGGATGTGTAGCAAAATAATAAGTGTCATGACTTCTCATACATAACGTATAACTTTACAATATCTATACAGGTTACCATGTATCAGTTTTTTGCAAAGCTCAATTTTTTGATTTTATTTTCTGCATAGGTACGCTAAACAGTACTGTACCTTACAAAGGAGAGGAAAAATGAGTTTACATACAGCTCCCTATTATTTTGCAATTGCTATGTCTTTTTACGCATCAGTGGTGATGGCATATATTGCAATGGCTGCCTCAATTGGGCCATGGATTGCGCCCACGCTTATCATGATGATATATTTTTTTTTGGAACTTTATTTTATACGCTTTCCGTTGCACTATACTGCGTATGTTAAAGCAGCAAAGTCTGATATTCTTGCAGTGGTGTGCTCCGCTTCAATTGGAGGCATTGCCGCAACTGCGTGCGGCTTTTCTTTTCCCGCTCTGTATTTTTTAGACCCTCAACAATATGATCAGTTATTACATTCACAAACTACCTTTTTTTGTGTTTTGGCAGGACTTGTCTTAACCGCTGGTTTATTTGGTTTTGCAATTGCACATTTTTTAAAGGAACGATTTTTGAACGATCAAACACTGACCTTTCCGATTGGAAAAGTTATTGCCACGGCAATTGATGGTGCCGATCAACAAAAAAATCAGAAAAAAAAACTTATTGAAGGAGGCCTCTTTTTTGGACTTTTTGCCTGGCTTAACAGCTTATTGGGAGTTCAAAAAATTACATTACCTGCATTGCCAAGCATAAAATTGCCTGCCTTTGTTTTTGACCTGTCCGTTTTGCCTATGCTTGTTTCAGTTGGATTTGTGACCGGCTCTGTCATTGCACGGCCTTTGCTGACAGGCATCATGCTAAAATATTTTGTTATTGACACTGTCAGACTTTTATTTTTTAATGCAATTTCATCTTCAGATTTTATTTTAGCCTTCGGTGCAGGAATGGTTTTGTCCGGATTTTTTTCAACCCTGCAACGCATGCCAACTACAATAAAACAATTTTTTCTCATATTTTGGCAATGGTATTGGACCTCTGTCACTAATCAGACCAGTTTCAAAAACAGTATGCTGTTAATAAATCCACAGCTGCTTGTACATAGCACACTATTTTTACTGTTTTTTGTATGGTGGGCATGGTTTGTTGGATTTTCATTTTCATTAGGATTCTATCTTCTGGTTGGCACCTATGTTTGTGTATATCAGATGATTCTTATTGGTGGCACCATGGGCATCGCACCCCTGGGCCGATTTGCCACTTTTGTCATGGTACCGGCACTTTTTTTATTTGAAATGAGTTACATGCAGATCATTTTAATCGCCACCTTTGTTGAAGTGGCAGGCGGCGTCGCAGTTGACGTACTATTTGGGCAGAAAGCCCAACTGTTAACCAAAACATGTCCTATTACCATTATGAAAATGCAACTGTTTGGAATAGGGCTAGCCGCTATCGGCTGCACTTTTGCAATGTATATTTTAACCAGCAGGCTCGCACTTGGTTCTATACAACTTGGGGCATATAAAGCTCAGGCCAGAGCACTTCTGGTAACCGCAGGAACATTCGATTATGGAGTGGTCTGCGTAGGAATCTTGGGCGGTTGGATAGTGCAAGGATTTAAGATCAATCCTGGAATGGTTTTAGGAGGACTTCTGATGCCGATCGACTATTCTTTAGGTCTTTTGGTTGGAAGTTTGATTGCACATTTTACTAAAAATAAAGACCTGCACTTATCATTTGCCTCTGGAGTATACACAGCAAACTCTTTGTGGATGGTATTTAAAGCGCTTTTGGGCTAAAAACAGTTTTGCATATTCAATCAATATCATTGTGGGTTGTAAATCCTGCAAGCAGGTGCATATGCAGATGAAATACTGATTGCCCCACCGCTTGACCATTATTGATGATAAGGCGGAAATCGGACTTGTTTGGCAGGGCATGTGCCACTGTTGTTGCCATCAGTAACATATCGGCAGCCACTGCTGCATGTTCTTTTTGAAAATAAGCAACATTTTGAATGTGTAGTTTTGGAATGATAAGGTAATGAATCGGTGCTTTGGGAGCAATGTCTTTGATGACAAAGCAATGCTCGCTTTTAAAAAGCACGTGTGGCTTTTCCAGATCAGAACCAAGTTTGCAAAATATACAGGTTTGCATAGATGTCTTTTTTAAACAAATAATATCAATTCTATGCTACGCGGCGATTTAAAAAAGTCAAAAATCTTCCATAAAACCATAATCAACAGGATTTTTTCAACTCATTGATGGTACACAACAGCGCCTTCAGGCCCATTAGTGCACATTTAAGGCGCGTTGGTCCAAGTTCCATTCCGATCAGGTTACAGATAACCTGTTCATTAATAGCTTCAATCTCAGCAATCTGCTTTTGCAATACGTGTTCTGAAAGTAAGGAGGCAGTTGCAACCGAAATAACACATCCGTCAGCCTGAATGCCAATTTCGGTTAAAATCCCGTTATGATAACAGGTCTGAATATTAATAATATCACCACACAATGGATTGACATTAGTAAGTTTAATATGTGCAGCATCTAAAAAACGGCTGTTGCGTGGATTACGGAAATGGTCATCTAAAATAAAATGGTATAAGTTCTTCATACCATCATTGTAAACAAGAATTTATAACAAAGTCAATTTAATTGTTATTGTAAATATTTTTAAATTTCTAAAAATAAAAAAGTTAAGCTTTGAAATTTATACTTACGTTTCTTTATTTTTCATCAACTCGTATCAAGGTTCTTTGGCCATCAACCTCTTCGATCCAGATATTTACAACGCCAGTCGTTTGAGCAACCTTCACAAAGTCGATCGACTGCCCCTGGTCCAAAGGTACCTGTTCAGCCGGAATACGTACGATAACGCCCTGGTCAACATACACAATAACGGCTTTGCCATTTACCAAGCCTACCGTTGCCTCCTTGATCATGGTGCCAGCATTATTATAGGCATCATTTTCTGTAGTAGCCAGAAATTCAAACAGTTCCTGTGCGGTATTTGCATTGTTTAAGTTAAATGGACTAGTCTGCTGAGCAATCGTGTTATCCATCAATGATACGGTTGTTAAAAGACCGACTTGGATACTATTTGTGTAAAAAATATCAGAATTAATGGGTAATTTTGTAAAATAGTCGATTATAGTTTGGCTAATATTGAGATTATTCCTGATACCGCCAGGTTGTTGCTGTCCAACGGTCGAAAGCGCAAGTGGGTGGCGCGTAATACAGTCATGTAACAGTACCATATTACAGCCCCCCTGCAATAAACTTTGCTCAGGATTGACGATACAACGGTAGTTGGCATCTTGGCCAATAATAATGGCAGCACTGCTGTTTTCAGCAGAGGAACTGGCCTGTTGTGCCGTAAACGTACCATTTAAAACTGAAAAGTTGAATGAAGCAAGATTGGTCGAACTTGAAAAAGCCGCCTGTTTGATTGTTGGCAAACGATTTCCATTAACAGTAGCTCCAATTGCCAAAACACTGTTATTGTTAATTATACAGCGTGCTCCTTTACCATTTACAAGCAACGCACCGTCAATGGTATCAGTTTCAATCGATGCTATCTGTTTGAATACTGCCTTTGAATAACTGTTGCCAAACTGAAGCACAGCACCAACTGCACTTTGACTACTGTTTCCGATTGCAAAATAACCATTGTCTTGAATATCAAAAGATACCTGTGTTGCATGAATATCTGTTGGCATATCGGTCTGCACACTCACAACGGTATTGTCGGCAATGGTCGCTTGTCCATTATTTTTTAAGACTATTGATCCTTGTCCAACAAGCTTAATGGTGTTCTTTTTAAGATTTTTGTTGCGTGCAAACTGTGCTGACATGCGTTGAAACATCGTTCGATGACGTGCACAGGTTTCTGAAGTCAAACAGGTAACATGTCCACCGTTGTAAAGCAGATACTCATTATCAATACCAAGTAAAGCCATCTTATCTGAGAAAGTCCGCGCGCCAGCGGCATTTAATGGCTCAGAAGCTCCGCCATCCTGATAAATTGCTTGCTGGGATACTGTATTCACTGCTGAGTCTAAGAATAAAAAGGGGTCAAACGTTTGCCATTTTGCAATAATGTCCGGACGTGGGATAAGTGATTTGCCGGTATTTATCTGAACTCCATTGATCGGACTATTAATAAAAAAATCACCTGTTACAAAGATCGGCTCCCATTGATCGTTTACTTCAAAAGGCAGATCAACGTAATAGGGCGGATTTGAAAGATTTGGTGAAAAGGCTGCTGCGTATGAAAATATTGAAAAAGAAAATTGACCATTATCTGGTGTTACTTTGCCACTATTGGGCCCATTTGATGGTATTTCTGGAATAATAAAGCTATTAAACGTAAACATCTGATGACCAGGTGCGGACTGAGCAACTGTTGGTAGCAAAACATCTGGTTGTGTCATTAAAAAAAATGGGGTTCCACTTGCTTGTGCAAAACCAGTAAAAAGTTCTGGATGTTTTATTCCATGATACGTTGATCCAAAACCACCCATCGATTGTCCCATCACTGCTCGATAGGAAGCATCTGGAATTGTTGGATAATGTGCATCAACGTAAGGAATAAGGTCATTGACGATAAAATCTTCAAAATTTCCATTCAGTTCACTGTTAACATACCAGGTACCCTGATATCTTCTTTTGCCATCAACATCAATGCCAGTAACCAAACTCGGATCAACATGCACAACAATAAATGGCTCAATCTCATTTTCTTTAATCAGCTCGTCCATCAGATTTTTGTTACCCACCGTAAAACTTGCATGCGTTCCACCCAAACCTGGCAGATAATAGACCGTCGGAAATCGCTTCCTATTATTTGCCTGCATCGCCTGAGCTGGCAGATAGACCGTAATAAATCGAACATTATCTGTTGCCGCCGGTGAAGGTAAAACAGTACTATTGACAATCGGCACTGTATCAACGATCAACATACTATCTGCATGCATTACAAAGGAAAAAAAGAGAAGTTGAGCATACATGATACATGCACTCATCCAAAACATACATGCTCCTTATTTAAAAAGTTTTTTCAATTCCGATCTGCCATCCAGACCTGCACGGTGTATTGTTACCACCTACCACATATTCAAAAGACCCAAAAAGGTTAACCAATGTATGCTTGTAAAACAGTTTACCAGAGATCGTATGTGACTGTTGTTGTGAATTTTTGGAGGCAAGTTGCGCATTTAATGGTTGCAAGGATCCAGTTCCGTCATATGCTTTTGCATACACAAATCGTATATTTGTTTTGCTTTTAAAATAAAACTCATAACCACAGACAAGCATGAGACTCCCCATTGACTGGTAATATGATGGCAGTTTTAACGAAAGATCGATACTATTTTTTACCGTGGTCCAGGAGGTAAACGCAGGAGTTAATGGATTAAAATTGGTCACTGTCGCTCCCATGAACGCTGCCGGAATGTATTCTTGTGTGCTCAATACTTGACCAATCGTTGATGACCAGGCAATGTCAAAAAGATATCCGGCATTATGAATGCCACGCACTGCACTTGAAAAGGTCGCATGTCCATTTTTCCCTAACGGAACTGCAAAAACTGAAGAATCCTCCGGAGTAATCTGTTTTGACGTGGGAACTTCAAAAGAGAATCCACATTCACAGAAATCTTTTTTATTGATATGGTATCGCGCAAAAAGATCACACTGCATATCGCCTATGCCACTTTTGTGGTAATCATCGAATGAGACATTATTATCCTGAAAAGATGCCTCAGGCGTTTCATATACATTCGCAATAAGTGATTTAAAATTTTGCAAAATCGAATAAGCTTGGAAATTGATAATAGTTGTACTTGCAACATTGGCAGCCGTCGGCACAAGCCATAGATCTGATTGTGCGGCCTGATTTCCTGCAAGCGGCGTATAATCGATCGTTTCATCAAGTCGTGCTCGTAATCCAGTAACAGCTCCTGCACCTGAAAGAGCTGGCAGCAGATCCGCATTTGGCTTTAAAATGCCATACGGAGTTGCGGGCTTTGTTCCATTTGCTGTTTGAATAACTGTTACAAAAGGAACATCATAAATGAGCTCTCCATTGATTTTAAATCTACCCGAGCTTGAGTCATGATACGTTATCCACGGTACCTTATTTCCGGGGGGATTAATGGTAGCCGGAAGCTTGCTTGCAAGGTCAAGTCGAATTGCAAAGCCTTCAATCGGTTTGTTGGCACCCTCTGGAATATCAGTTGTACTGTCGTAAAAATCTGTCACCACAGGTCCGCCAAAAAGACTTTTTCCTGTCAATGCAGGTGCTGTTTTTTTTACCGTTATTTTTGAAAAAGGAAGATGAACACGACCAACCAGACTCCATTCATCATTTATTTTATATGATGCTTGCAAACCGACATACAGACCCCGCTGATCTATTTTCATTCGTGGTCCAATCAACTGATCAACCAGCGGCGCAAGCAGACTGATACTGTTACCATTCGTCAGCGCCTGCGAAGGAGAAAAACTTGAGGACTGAAATAGTAGGCGCGATAATGGACTATGAACTATTTCATGATGCTTTGTTTCTTTCATCAATGCTTTGCTTGCATGAAAAGCGAACCCCTGCACCATCGAGGTATATTCGATCTCATTTGTACGTTTTTCGTTATGATCGTTTTGCAAAAAATAAAACAGTGCCGACTGCTTGGTTGAATCTTGCCACCAGTGCACAGCACAACTTGTCATCGGAAAAAATAACGTAATCAGTACTACACGTTTCATAGATCATCATCTTCAAAAATAAGGTGTGCGTCATCATGCACTTCAAGATTATTATTCAAAATAAAAGTGACTCCCTGTTTGACAACCCACTGAATATTTCCTTTTAAAATGATGCTTTGACCCAATGGACACACAGGCCTGAAATCTATCGTGGCATACGAAGCAAACATACACTGTTTACTATCTGTTGAAACAAAAGTTACTGTATCAGTTGGCAAAAAGGTTGGCCCCGCAACAAAAGGAAAGCAGGTAGCAAAATACATGTCTTCGTCCATGTGCACAACTGTTGAATTAGTCAAAACTAGAGGATTATTACAATTGTGCTGTCGATTAATCGTGGAGCTATAATAATGCGTTTGCCCCTGCATCGACGTAAAAATGAGCACACACAGGACATGCCATGATTGCCAAACGAGGTTTTTAATGTTTTTTATCATTTTTTCTACGCCAGTTATCTTTGAAAGGTGCAGACATTGATCTGATAAAATTTGAGGCCCCGCGGGAGATTTTGTTATTTTTTACAGAGTGCATAAACCGTGTCCAGTAATCTTTTACTGCATGTTTCACGCTATCTTTAAAAGGTTTCATTACCATCCTTTTTTAACTGTTTTTTATACTTTTAACATATTCATTACAATCCACAACCGGGTCTATGTTTGATTGAAAAGAAACTTTTTTGAAAAGGTTATGCTTGATAGGTGTTGTACCAAATACATAAAAAAAGGTCGAGTAAAAATAGATGAAGTATTCTCACTCGGCTATGCGGTAAAAGAACGTAGCTTTTTATTGTTTGAGTGCTTATTTTTCAAGAAAGTCCAACAGTCGATGCGACATCTGTTTGCTGGTGAGAATATCCCAGAGCTTTTTAAATACCATCACTCGTGTGCCATCTGGCGGGTGCGTTTGATCTGTTTTTGCAGAACCAAACAACTCCCAATTTGTCTCAAGATTTGGATCATGGGTCGTATCTTGAAAAACAGGATTTTTCTCAGAAAATTTTTGCATATTTCCTGCATGATGAAGTATTCCTCCAAAATACAACATTTTTCTCTGAGCCTCAGCCCAGCCTTGATTTTTTGCTAAAACTATTGGATTTAAAATGCCGTTGATGTCAGCTTTCTGTTCTTGAGCAACCTGCAATTTTGCATACTTTTTTGGGCGCTCCCAAAAAAAATTTTTTGCATATCCTATTTTTAAAATATCACCACTTATCCCATGACCACCACATTCATGAACATACATTGAATGCAGTACTGCCTTATCATTGAAAGTAAATGAAGTTTTTTGAACATCTTTCTTTGCTATGTTAAGCGCAATACCATTTACTGTTTCAAGCCTGAAAAGCAATGATCCTCGTTTGTTCAAATACATGAGCCGCGGTTCACCAACCAACGGTAAAATAGAATTCGATTGAAAGCCATAATGTGCAGCTACTGGAAGAACAATATGTTTGTAAACAGAAGAAGCTTGTATAATCGGAAGATCGGCTTTACTACTCGCAGAATGTTCTTGTCCATTTAAACGCGGAAAGAACTGACTTTGATGATGGTCCATTATCTCCATCGCCTCATCAGCGTATAGATCTGTCATGTTTATGATATGATACAATGAAAAATATTGATCGATCGCTTTCATATGTGGTGCAAGTTTCATACGATCAGAAAATTTTAAGTGTGATAAAAATTTTTCTTCCTGTTCTTTTTCATGGTCACTTATCAATCTAAAAACATCTTCTTCATTTTTACATGCTTTTAACTCAGGTGACATATGCTCATCAGCAAGACTCATAAAATACTGATCCTTTTCAGAAAAATAGCCAACTGAGGGTGGAAGCAAGATGGGCGTATATGTATCAGACGATGGCAAAAAACAGTCATCTGAAAAAATAACCGCTTTTCGATTATTACCAGATAATTGTAACTGATCTTCACACGATTGTGCAGCCGAGCTAACCAAGAGTAAAGACCAAAAAGAAAGATGTACTATTCGAGCCACTTGTTATCCTTATTGTAATTTTAACTGTTTAAAAATAATATTTAAAATAAGCTACTTTTTTAACTATATTAACAGTGATAAAATTATATACAAGATCTATAATTACTTTACATTTTCTTGAAAAATTACTTTTAAAAAAGGATTTTTTATGCATCAGATTTTACTGCCAGATGCGGCATTTCACAACTTGAAATGACCAAGGGAAATCCCCGCTCGAAATGTTTACTCAAGATTATATTCTTTGATTCTTCGGCTAACGGAAGATCGGTTGACGCCCAAATAGTGAGCAATCTTGTTCTGATTTTTTTCAAAGCGGTACCACAAAAGGGCAACGGTGTGCCTGTCTTTCAAGGCATTTTTGCCTAGTTTTGCAGCCCGTTCGATTGTGGCATCGGCGGCAAGAAAGCTTGCGGTAATGACCGGTCCAGTATTTTGGACTGGCGCTGTTGGATTTAAATAGTTTTCTTGCATATACACCATGATCTGATTGCGCAAAGCGGCAAATGAAAGCGGTCTTTGAACAAAAATTCGTTGTTTTTGTAAAGCGGTGAGTGACGGTTTGTTTTTGTAGTCACTGTTTTTTCTAATCTGCATCGTATATCCGTCAATAAGTTGAGCTACGTCGTCAGGTTCAAAGGTACTCAGATCGGGCGCGGCAAAAAAGGACTGTTTACAGATCTGATAGAGTGGTGAATCTTTGAGCATGTCGATATCGTTCGGTTCCATCGTGGAATGCAAGAACAGTCTGACGTCTGATTGAAAGACCTCGGTGCTGTAAAATTTGCAGAATGACCCTTTTTTAATGTAATCAACCAGCTTTTCTGCCACCTCCGTGCGGAGCTGGTCAACACGTTCAATAAACAGGGAGCCGCCATCAAGTTTTTCAAGCAGGCCGGCTTCTTTGGGTGGATCATACGGAGATGCTTGTATGCCGAAAATGCCGTTCTGATATTCAGGAAAATAGATCGGATCGATATCTTTAAACTCTTTTCTTTTGGTTGCGTGATGAATGAGCTTGGCAATCGCAAGTGCATCGACTCGTTCGCAGCCAAAAACACTGTTTTGTGTGACAGGATACTTTTTAACATAGCAACTTTTAATACAATGCCCCGTGGCGTGTTGATAGGAAGAAAGGAATGGAGCTGGTTTCCTAACTCGGTTGATTGTAGATGCAACAGATAATCAAACTCATCAACAGAGGGCAGTGCCAAAAGCTGCTTGTGCATCACGTCGGCAATGTTTGGGTGGGCGACCACCATAATAATATGTTTCTCGTCAAGATGCGGAATGGCCATGGCAAGCACGCCTCGACTGTCCTGCTCCGTTTTGATCAGACGGGTGATCATCGTTTTGTGTTCAGTCACCTTTTGAATGAGTGCTTTGCACTGTTTGGTTACTTCATGTTCATGATCTTTGTTCAGGTCAATGTTGATAAAGGTTGTTGCAAAATAGTTGCAGGGATAAAACAGTTTGTTGCGATAAAAAAGATGCCAACTTCACGAGTTTCCTGCTGATTAAGAAAGGTTTTCACACTCTCTTTGAGCATTTTCAACTCCTGTTTATCTTTGAAGATCTCCTGGCGCAAAAGCCCAACTTCGTCAACGAACGCTTTTCGTTTTCGATGATAAAAGTTGGTAATGACACCTGAAAGATAGCTTCCAAACACACCGACTGCCTCTTTGTATGTCTCGTCGAAAAACTCACCACGAGGCTTACTTTTTGAATGATGACATACGCAGTGATATCATACTTTTCAAAGACCGGAATAATCGCGTCACAGTTGATGTTTTCAAGTGTAGTCATCATCATCTGCAACACATCACTCTGATCATAAAAGTTTGCAAAATCAAGTTCGTGATAATCGATAATTCGTTTCCTTTTGAAAATCTTGAACATGAGTGAGCGGTTGTACGCAACGAGGTTATCAAGTTCACGCAAAATAAAGTCGATACGTTCACGATAGCCCTGAAACATGCCAAACGTGTAACTGTCTGTGGCCATGCGACTATTCATGAATGCACCGGTTGCTTCGTTTTCCTTGAGCCCATCTGAATCTTCTGCGGGCCTTACCAGCAGGTCGATCTGTTTGTATTCGATGTTTAATGCTTTTGCAATAAAACCACGTGTGTGCTGAATGAGCTGATAATCATGTTCAACCATGCTCAGATCGATGAGTATGTCACGAAATTCGTCATTAAAATCAGGATCTGCAAATGCAGAAAGCATCTTTTTTTTGTCGGGGAACATGTCGATATTCAGCACATGTCGCGAGCAATAATAGAGAAAATAGGCTAAAAGTAACGCCGAAAATCCGACAAATCCCTGATTTTGCACTGCTGATGCAAAATAACTGAATTTGAACGGATTCATGTTGACCAGATCTGACAACACATATGGAATGAAAAGGTGCGAAATGAGTAGCTGCGTATGTTGGCGGACCATGAACGGAATATGAATATCCGTTCGGGTCATCTGCCTGTAGACTATCCACAAAATATAGGGCACCATCATGCACATGGTATACACATTGTACAGACTACGCATGAGATACTCAATCTGTGGTCGATCCGGTCGGTCAACCAGCTCGTACGCCCAGAAGGCCAACGTCAAAAAGTGCACCGCAAAAATACTACTCACAACAGTAAAAAATCTGTGCTCTTTTAAAATCGCCCATCGTTCGCTGCTCAAAAGACTTTGTATTAAAAGTAGCATTGAGTGATACTGAATAATAAATGCTACCCAACCCAACCGTCCTAAAAAAATTGCATTTTGGTGTGTGATAATATAAGGAGCACTTCGACTTATTACCCCATAAATCCAGCCAAAATCAACAAACGCACTTGAAACGATCGTGTAAAACATGATTGCTTGAGGCACCGGCCTGTTGGGGTTATCAAGTAGATGGCGCAGGAGCCGTACCATCAGAAAGAACTTGACGCAAAATGCGATCACGTTTGCTGTCAGGACGAATGCGTTATTATCAAAAATGTCTTTTAAAATCTGTATCATTTCATTCATGTGCAATCTGCGTTTTAAAACTGCTTGCAATTTCAAATATTGATGATACACTAACTTCTGTATTTTACAATCTTAATTTTAAGGAGTTCATCATGAATAAGCTGCTCAGTGTATATATGGCACTCTCAAAGTACCGCTCCATGGTTATGCTTGCAATCGCTGTGATTTCTGTTGTTATGTTAGATCCAGCAGGTCCCCCATTTGACGGATTTGTGAAGTAAAATTAGATCAAGATTGATTAAAACAAGATAAGCTAATTTTAAGGAGTTCATCATGAATAAGCTGCTTAGTGTATATATGGCACTCTCAAAGTACCGCTCCATGGTTATGCTTGCAAGTGCTGTGATTTCTATTGTTGTATTGGATCCAGCAGGTCCCCCATTTATGGGTTAATTTGAATTTGAATTTATAGTTAGATATTGATTAAAACAAGATAAGCTGACTTTGAGGAATTTGTCGTGAATAAGCTGTTTGATGTGTGCAAGATACGACTACGGTGCTCTCCTCGGATTATGTCTGCTTCTATCTTGATTTTTGCTGGTTTTTAATACATTAAATCTTGATTTAACAGTATTAGTTATCTGAATAATAACCTGTCTTTTAACAGGTCTTGCATTTTTGTCCCTGATGTTTTTGAAAAAAGACATCAGGGACATTTTTTTTGTACAATAGAAAAGGAGTGGATGCGCTCCACTCCTTTCTATTGTACAAAGCAATGATGATTTCAACGTTGTTTGGTTGCTTTAAAAATTACCACTTCTGATAAAATGATCAGCTTTTGCAAGCACGCCTTTTGCATTTTCATAGGTCAACATGTAAAGTGCCTGTTCGTAATCAAGCCATTTATAATGTTGATGTTCATGTGAAAGGACCACCTGTTTGCTTGATGCATATCCAACAAAAAAATAGACCGTTTTTGAGATCGGCTGGCGGAGCTTGTCTTTAAAATTATACGAATACGAGACCTCAAAACCTGGATGAACCTCTGCGGTTAGCCCTGTTTCTTCAGCAAGTTCACGTACCGCTGCTTGAAATTTGTTTTCACCACCTTCAAGCTTTCCTTTTGGAAAATCCCAATGACCGCCCAGATAGTTCAATAAAAGATACTCGATGGTACTGCCTTCTTTTATATACGTTACAATACCAGCAGAATAAATATTTTTCATACGCTTTATTCCTTAATCTATAAAAAAACTACGAAACCCTGCTTTTTTGCGGGACAGAAAAATGAGAACACAAAATAGTATCGATAATGGCCCAGCCAAAAACCAATACCCAAATCGCGTTCCTACATACATATCTACAACACCACTTGGTAACCAGAACAACACTGTGTAGTGAATGCTTTTTATCGGAATCCCAATTGCCAGCAAGCATATCATATATTTAAACAAAAGCCCAGCAAGTTTGGACAGATAAAGCGTGTATCCATAATAATGCAATGCTATCATAAATAAAATCATCTGCAGTACAGCTGAAATTGAGGTGGCAAGGGCCAAACCTATAATCTTTAGGTTATACAGTAAAAGATAGTTACATACAATATTTACAACAACTGAAATCAATGAAATTATTGCAGGTACAAATGTTCTGTGCAATGCATAGAAAACATTCAAAAAAAGCCGATTTAAGGACAAAAATGGAAGGCCCACACAGAATACTTGAAGGACCGTTCCCGCTATTTCAACCTGTTCGAGTGAAAAATTCTTTGAAAAAAAGGTTGAATAAAAAAGCTGATGAGCTGTAATGATCATCACAATAGTAACGGGAATGGTAACCCATAAGATGAGCTTTATTGATTCAAAAATGTACAAAGACAACCGTTTTGGAGAGCTGAGTGCAATATGTGAAAGTTGTGGCAAAAGCACGGTGGTCAATGATCCAACCAAGACACCTAACGGAATACCCATAAATCGATTTGCATAATATAACAATGAAATAGAACCTGAGGACAATAATGATGCAAAGGTGGTATCAATAAAAAGGTTTATTTCAGAAAATGAGATACTTGGCAAACAGAGCAGAAATTTTTTAATCATATGTTTTAATGGTGAAATAACGGCTTTGTCAGGCCATGAAAAACCACCCTGATAAAAATAGTATGCATAGGAATGAATAAATGCCTGCACCATTCCAGCAACAACTATGAACACACATAAGTATGAAACGGCCAGCTGTTTGAATAGACATAAGGTCAATGCTGCTAAAAAAAATATGTTTAAAACGAGTGGTCCTGCTGCTGGGATTAAAAAATGGCCTTGTGCTTGCAATGCCCCTGCAAATAAAGAGGATATTGAAATACATAAAATAAATGGCATTAAAATAAAAAGGAGTCTGCTTGCGACCGCTTTCTGTTCTGGTAAAAAACCTACGGCAATAAGATCTATGATATTTTCTGAGCGTATCATAAACAATAAAGCGAGTAGAAAGCAGGTGCCTTCAAAAAACAGAAATGCCGCGGTGATAAACTGTGTCGCAAAATCAGTCTGTTTTTTTTGCTTTGATACTTGAACAATCGATGGGATAAGCGCGGCAGAAAGAGCTCCCTCTGCAAAAATTTTTCGTAAAGAGTTGGGAACTTTAAATGCCGTAATAAATGCATCAGAAAGAACCCCAACACCGAGGTATTGCACCATTAAAACCTCGCGTATGACTCCTAAAAACCTACTTAATTGCGTTAAAAAACCGACTTGAAATGTTTTTTTTAATATTGTTTTTCTATTAAACATACCTTTTATCCTGAACTTAGCATTATTTGAAACGTACTATTCCCTGATAAAGCTCGATCTGATAATCCATTTGCGATGCAATATCATGCATATGTGTAGATAAAATGATGCCAACATTATACTCTGTATGTGCTTTTTTTAAAATTTCTGTTACGTGTGCTGCCGCAGCCTGGTCAAGTCCACTGGTTGGCTCATCTGCAAGTAAAAATAATGGTTGGTTACAAAGTGCGCGAGCAATACCTGCCCTTTGTTGCTGTCCACCTGACAATGCTTTGATGGGTGTATTGTTATAGTCAGAAAGCTCAACAAGCTCAAGTAAGTCTACAGCTTTTTCAGTTGCTTGTGCTTTGTCACCAGTTTTTACAAACAGAGGTACCATAATATTTTCAAGTACATTGAGCTCTGGAATAAAATAAGGCTGTTGAAAAATAAGGCCGATCTTTTCATTTAAAAACCTTTCAAACGTACCCTGCACATACTGATTAATCTCCTGGCCGTCAAGTTTGACCGATCCAAAGTCCGGTTTTAAAAGCCCACACAATATCTGAAGCAGAGTCGACTTTCCCGATCCTGATTTTCCCATTAATGCATACGTATGATCCTGCCAAAAATCAAACGAGACAGTGCGTAAAATGTCCTTCCGTTGAATACCGGTCGAAAAGCTTTTGGAAATATTTTCAAGACTTAAAATACTCAATAGATCCTCCTTTTTTTTATTCATTGGTTAGTCAGTTTTCATTTTGCTTTAAAAATTAATAAACGGCTACTTTATTTAAGTATACCCAACTGTGCATGATGACAGAATTTTAAACCTTTGTAACTTAAAATCTTGAGAAAGCTTTTGAGTATAACGTAAACTTGAAACTGAAAAAACGGAACATGGCTTTACAGACATGTTATTTATAGAGGGGGATTAATGAAAAATCTCGTGAATGAGGCAATGCCCAAAGTAGTGCCTGACATTTTACCAATTATACCTACGATGGATGTTGTTGTGTTTCCTCATATTATAGTACCTCTTTTGGTTTTAGACGAACGCATTATTCAGGGAATTAATCAATCCGTTGAGGAATCAAAGTTAGTTTTATTACTTGCCGCAAGAGATACTGCGCAACAACATGGCTCAATTGGTACAGAGGACCTATATCGGGTCGGTACTGTCGGATCAATTATGCGAATCATCAAAGTTCCAGATGGTGGCATTAAAGTTTTGGTTCAAGGTTTATATCGTGCAACCGTTGAAATAATGCATAGCGATGAACAGGTTTTGTATGGACAGGTAACAGCTTTTCCATTCGAACAGGAAGAAGATAATAACGTACCGCATATTGTTAATAATATAAAAGCACTTGCAGAACAGATGTCAGCTGCAAACGGTGGCACTTTTTCTCCAGATTTTCATGTGATACTTTCAAAAATGCAGGACACAGAAAAAATAGCTGATTTTATTCTTTCACATTTAACATTAAAAGTAACACAGGCACAGATTTTATTAGAAAGTAGAACGCAGCATGACTTTTTGGAAAAGTTATACACACTGCTCAGCAAGGAGGCGGAGATCTCAGAGATTCAGGAAAAGATACGCAACGAAGCTCGCAACTCAATCAATCAGTCACAAAAAGAGTTTTACTTGCGCGAACAGCTGAAAGCAATCAAGCAGGAGCTAGGCGAAGATGACATTGAAGAGATTGAAACAATGCGACAAAAACTTTCTGTTCTTCCTGTATCTGAAGAAATTCGGCACGAAATCAATCGTCAAATCAACAGACTTGAACGCACCGCGCCTGATTCTTTGGAGGCAACTGTTACCAGAAATCATCTGGAATGGATCTTTGCATTGCCATGGGGCGTTGAAACGGAAGATAATCTGGATATTGCTCATGCAAAAGCGATCCTTGACCAAGAGCATTATGGCTTGGGTGATATTAAAGAAAGAATTTTGGATTTTATCTCTGTGCGCAACTTGAAAAAAAATGGCTTTGGTCCTATCTTGTGTCTGGTTGGTCCTCCGGGAACAGGCAAGACTTCGCTTGGCCAATCGATTGCAGCAAGCTTGGGTAGAAAATATGCACGGATCTCATTGGGTGGCGTCAAAGATGAAGCGGAAATTCGTGGCCATCGACGTACGTATGTTGGTGCAATGCCAGGACGATTTATTCAGGCGATGCGAAAAGCGGGCTCGTGTAATCCGGTACTGGTCATTGATGAGCTTGATAAAATCGGATCAGATTTTCGTGGAGATCCATCTGCTGCCATGCTTGAAGTGCTTGATCCACATCAAAATAAGACATTTTATGATAACTATCTGGGTATTCCTTTTGACCTTTCAAAAGCGATGTTCATCGCAACTGCAAATACGATCGACACTATTTCAGAACCATTGCGTGATCGACTTGAAATTATCGAGTTAAGTGGATATACCCTTGAAGAAAAGGTGAGCATTGGTAAAAAATATCTGATTAAAAAATCGATTCATGACGCAGGCCTTGATCAAAAACCGGTCGATCTTTCTGAGACAGTGCTAACCGACCTTGTGATGAACTACACGCGCGAATCTGGTGTTCGCCAACTTGAACGGCTCATTCGAAAGCTCTGTTCAAAAGTCGCACGTCAGCTGGTCGAACATGATACATTGATTCAGGTTGATGCTAACAATATTGAAAATCTGCTTGGACCACGTCGATTTCTTGAAGACATTCATCTGAAAAATGATCAGATCGGTATCTCAAATGGCCTTGCATGGACAGCATTTGGTGGTGAGATTATAAAAATTGAGGCAGTGCTCATGCCCGGAAAAGGAAAACTAACGTTGACCGGACAACTTGGTGACGTGATGAAGGAGTCAGCACAAGCGGCACTCAGTTACGCTCGTGCACATGCAAAAGAGTTTGGAATCAACGACTGCTTGTTTACAAAACATGATCTACATATTCACGTTCCGGCAGGTGCAGTGCCCAAAGATGGCCCTTCTGCAGGCATTACCATGCTCACTGCAATTCTATCTGCATTGACTTTACGGCCAATTAGTGCACAATATGTAATGACTGGAGAACTAAACCTGCGTGGTGAAGTGATGCCGATCGGCGGTGTCAAAGAAAAGATCTTGGCAGCCGTCAGAAACAAAGTTCCGTATGTTATTTTACCCGATCGAAATAAGCATGATCTTGTTGGTATTGAAAATATAACAAATGGAATTGGCGTTGTTCTGGTAAATCACGCAAATGAGGTACTTAACAAAGTTCTGTTACCAAAACTTGAGCAGTCAGGCAGAGTAAAAATGAAGTAATCAGTCTGAAGAAAAAAAAGGTGGGAGAGGCGCAAGTCTCTCCTTTTGTGTTTTTAAAAATTTTAAAAGGGTTTTTATGCAGAGACGATTATGTTTGATTGCTGCGAGCTATTGTATGGTTTTTTTGCGGTTAGAGAGTGCTCAATGGACGTCAGTTGAGGAGGGTAGCAGCGCATTAAGTGAAAGGCCTTTGTTGACAGTAAAGAAACTCAGCTATGATAGTTTTGGTGAGTTTCAAAATAAAATAAAAAATACCATCAGTCCTGATGCATTATTAAATTGTACTATTCGAGAGTATGATTTTCCAGATTTTACTGATGCTAAAATAGCAATTGATACTGCTAATGTATTTATAGTGAGTAGATCTATTTTTTTGGAAGCATTAGGTGCTAAATGGCTTGAAAAAGTAACAAAAAAAACAAATCTTACAGGTATTGTACATGAGCAATCTAAATATCAAGGGGAAAAACCATTTGTGCTTGTGTTACCCGATACGTTAAATACTCTTTTTTCACATCTTGACAAGCCTAGTATCACTGAATCTTCTCTTTATATAAAAGCTCAAAAATTAGTTATTTTACACCACGAGCTGAGCAAAGTTCTCTTGAAGTATTCAAATGCTTTTAAATTCTATTCTAAAAGCAATACTGCTAAAGATAAGGCATTCATAGTTTATGACCGCAAGGCACATCAGCAAACGCAAGGCTGGATGAATCAAGGGATCAAGTGGTTAAGTAAAAAAATTAGTTTAAATACAAGTAGACCGTTGGCTGTTACGGAAGCTGAATGGAAAACATTTCAATTATATGCCTCTGAATTATTTCCTGCTCCAGAAATCAAGACCTTTGAAAAAATAAAAACAACTGGAGTTATACCTTTTTTTAAAAAGAAGGTTACTGGTAACAACGTAAAAATAGAACCTATGCTTGAAGACGAAAAGAAGAATAAAGCATTGAATGGAACGCACGCTCATGTGTTTGATTTGGGTAGAGCACATTTTGAAAGCCCTCAAAAAATACAAAAGGACCAAGAATTTGTTATAGACGCAAAAACTGTTTATGTTGTAGAAAAAGATGGCGCATTTGATGATCCTAAAAGCTTAGGATTTGATCATCATCCCGTCAAACCAATAAATGAAGATCTCAACAAGCAAAATAGCATTCCAAACTATAACACCGTCATCCTTGCAATAGGACAATCCGAGTATGCAAATCAAACATTTTTTATCAAAGCCAGTAACCTTTTTTTTGAAGCAAAACCAAACGAAGAAGGTCATTCATTCAAAGATTCTCTTTTGGCAAATATTACTGGATTCAAACTAATGGGCACAGAAGGTCTGAATAGCCCAGAGATATTTGATCTGGACATGCAGAAGGAAGGAATGGAAGGTTGGACACCATTGATAAAAAAAGATGAATGGAAACAGGAAGGAACAGTACCTGAATTTGGCGATCCAGAAAACTCAAACAATCAATCATCTGTTAAAAATCCAGTAACAGACGCTGACAAATCTCACGATGATTCTGAGAAATGGACAGAGCACACGATTGACTATACTCCTGTGCCACTTGTACCAACTGATCATAACAAGAAACCAGTCAATGCCAAAAAAACAGACCTTAAACAGTTCTTCACAATATCGGATGAGACCGTTCAAAGACATCAGCAATTAGTCACTGAGCAAAAAGTAGAACATAAAAAAGGACTTGAAAGACTAACCCAATCAACACAAACACCAAACCAAAGCCCAGTACCACCTTTAAACAATTCTAGCTTGATTTCAAATATTTCGACCGTATTCTGGAATATAGTGACAACAGCCACAGAGGGCTTCTGGGGAATTTTGAAATGGCTTGGAGGGGTCGCTTGAAAAGATTTTGGTTTATAAAAACATAGCTTTGAAAAAATTTTTTAAAAAAAGAGTGACAACTATTAAAAGAACTGTATGCTAAAAAACGTGAGCAGTAGAAAATAAAGTTTTACATCCTGGAGTTTATCATGACAGTAAGTAAAGTTTTTTATGTAACGTTTTTAATCGTTGTTCCTTTTGCTTTGAACTATTTTTCCAGCATAAGTTTGGACAGATCTAAGTTTTCAGCATTAAATCGCGAGCTATATGCCCAAGAGCCACACAGGCTTTTGTCAACAACCGCAACACGGATAGCCAATAATCGAAACATTGATCCTAAACCAGAAACCGAATCTGTCGTACACATTGACCTTGCAGATGCGCATGTGAATATCCCGACAGACATTGAAAAACCGATTGATGTGCAAGTTGAAATACCAAAAAAACATACCGAACAGATAGAGGATAACAAGCTTGAAGCAAATAAAAATGAGCCCGAAACAACGGCCGTTTCGGTAACGGTAAAACCAGCTAATATACCATCAACTGGTACCAACGAAAATAAAGGTTGGCTGGCTATGCTATTTGAAAAGCTATCTAATTCTGCAGGATTTTTTGCTGCATTAAAAGGAATGTGGGACTTTTTTATGACTGTGCCAGTTCTTCTCTTTAAATTATTTTTAAGTTTTTTTTAAATCAGTTTTCTTGAAGCTGTTTTTTTAACTGTTTTTTATCAACTTTGCCAGTTGCTGTTGTTGGTAAAGCTTCGGTGCTGCATTTAAAAAGACGGGGAATTTTATAGCTGGCAAGATGGTGAGCACATAGTTTTGAAAGTTCTTTCTCAATTCCTTTTTGTTCTTGTCGCAACTGAACAAATGCGATAGGAACTTGCCCATGCATCTGGTCATCTTTGCCCACTACTGCAACTCGAATGACAGCCTGCGAAAGCGCAATGATATTTTCAACTTCCTGCGGGTAGATATTGAACCCTTTGCTGATGATCAGATCCTTTTCACGGCCAGTGATAACAATATTTTCATCGTTATCAAAATATGCACAGTCACCCGTGTCAAGCCAACCATTTGGCAATGCATGTTCAGTTGCTTTTTGATCATGATAATAGCCGAGCATGACATTGTCGCCCCGAATAAAAAGCTGTCCTATCTGATAGGGGTTCGTGTATGGACTCTGCGACAGATCGGTCAACGGCCGGATCTGGTAAGAGATGCCATCAAGTGGTTTTCCAATCGTGTTTGTGTAGGTCATGACATCATCCAGATGCACTGCAACAACAGGCGATGCCTCGCTTAATCCATAACCATTAATAATCTTGCGTCCGTATAAAAGCGCAAACAAAGATCTGATTTTATCAGGCATCGCATCACCACCCGCGACAAACAGTCGAACGTGTGAAAAATCAAGATTCCTGAATAAACAGAACAGACCGAATAATGCAGGAACACCGAGCACAATGGTCGGTTTTTTGGCCAAGCCATCAATAATATGGCTACGTTCTATTTTTGGAACAATAACAACTGATACTCCCTGCTTTATTGCCAACCAGACGCAGGTAATCTGCGTAAATACATGAAAAAGCGGTAATACACATAAAACCCGTTCTTCAGAACCTATTTCAAGTCGAGTAACACACTGATTAATGTTTGTTAAGATATTTCGGGAACTCAGCATCACGCCTTTTGGCACTCCAGTTGTGCCTGATGTATAGACAAGTACAGCCAGTTTATCTGGACCAAGTTGGTCGAAGGGTGGATTGGTCGGCTCTTTTTGCCACGGATCAGAAGACATTAATTGCTGTGTAAAAATACCTTTAAACACTGTTTTGACTGTTTCATTTTGCAACAACTCAACCCTGTGATCATCACAAATTAAAAAAACAGGCTGACAGTCTGTAATGATATGCTGAATTTCTGCCAGTTTTAAGAAATTATTTACAGGAACTGCCACTGCCCCGATCTGCCAACTGGCAAAATAGCCAACATAAAAAAGGGGGGTGTTTTCGGCAACAAGCAGTACTCTATCATCTATTTTAACGCCAGCGGTAAGCATTTTTTCAGCACAATGCATGACCATATTAAAAAACTGTTGATAGGAGTACGTCTGGTCTTTGTACAACAAAAAAATGCGATCGGCAAAAAGCTTTACCGCACCATTCAAAAGTGTATGCACAAGAGTTTGTGCAACCGGTTTTTGATTATTTTTCATACTTTATTACCTGTACAGGGCATTTTCTTGCAGCTTCTTTTATTTTCTCAGACCAAGTATCAGTGTCGATAGCCTCTTTAATGTATGATTTATCGGTAACTTCAAACACCGCAGGGCAGATAAATTCACAACTCCCACAACTAATGCATCCCGGTTCTATTATTACTTTTTTCATATTTTTAATCTCTACATTACCTGTTAATTGTAGTATAATCAATAAAAACAGTTATGTCGTGTCTGGGAGTCATTTTTTGTGTTGTATTTAAATAAGGTTTTAGAGAATGAAGAAGGCAAATAAAGGTATTTTAATAAGTGTTGAAGGTATTGATGGTGCTGGTAAAAGCACATTAATTAAACTTTTGCATCAAAGAATGGTTACTGAAAGGCTTGATGTACTCTTAACAAAAGAGCCTGGCAGCAGCATGTTGGGTAAGTATTTACGTCAACTTTTACACGCACAACAGATGCCGATCTGCACAAAAGCTGAATACCTCCTATTTGCTGCGGATCGTGCGCAACATATGAATGATTTTGTACTGCCGGAACTTGCAAGAGGATCTATCATTCTTTCTGATCGAATGGCTGACTCTTCTTTGGCGTATCAAGGCTATGCACGTGGTCTTGATATTGAGTTCATTCAATATGTGAATCGGTGGACGATGGATCACTGTGAACCTGACCTTATTATTTTTGTTGATACCCCTGTTTGGCTGGCTGTTGAACGAATTAACAAGCGTGGCAATGCAAACACGTTTGAGAAAGAAGCTACATTTTTAGAAAAAGTCAGAAACGGTTTTTTGGAAATTTTTGCCTCAAAAAATAATGTCATAACCGTTGATGGTACACTCAATCCGGACGCGCTGCTTGAAAATACCTATAAAATGGTTTCAGAATTTTTAACCTCACGCTGGGGACAGGGTATTTTACTATGATAATTCCTAGTGCGCAGCTGTATATTGGAACAGAAAAGATAACTGAAAAGAGAGTATGTGCTACTTTGCGTAGTCTTTTTTGCCCTTTCAACAACTGTACAAGTTGTGTGGCATGCATACAAATCCAAAATAGGCAGCATTCTCAAATCATGTGGCTTACGACCACAAAGGGATATGTGCTTGATGACCTGGTGCCAATACGAGAAAAAAGCAAGTTTATGTTAAATCAAAACGAGCGCTTTTTTTTTATTATTGAACATGCAGAACTTTTATCAATAATTTGCAGCAATGCTTTGCTGAAAATTTTGGAAGAACCGCCAGCTGGATACCATTTTATTTTACTTACTCACCAACCAGCGGCTTTATTGTCCACCATTAGATCACGCTGCTTGCCTGTTTGTCTTCAAAACGAGGAGGTAGATATTCAGTTTGAGTTTTTTTTTCTGCACTGTACCTCAAAGCCACAAGCAATCACAGTGATATTGCAGGAATGTGACCGAGCAAAAATCTCTGAAGAATCTGCCCAAGCGCTTTTATATAAGATTATCGGTTTTTGGCAGGAACAGAAACGAGCTATTCATGCCTCACATTTTTCACCAAACTACATCAATCAGATATTGCAGATTTTGTATGAAATGTTGGAATGTCTTCCAAATACGGGAAATACAAAACTTTTTTTAAAAACAGTTTTGACGCAAATTGAGTTAGTACGTGCCGCTTGTTTATAAATAAAAACTATCGTCAGCCATTTTAATTAACTGCTCTGCGACCATTTTGCTTAAAATTCCAGCTATTTTTTTGTCGGTCTTATTTGGAAAAAGCTGTTTTAACTGTTGTTCAAGCGTGCTTTTATGTACGCGATGAACTTCTACCAAAAATTTAACGATCTGGCCTCGGACCTGCCTGTCGGAACCTTCAAATTTTGACTGTTTTGCATGATGTGCACTTGCGCGTGATGGATTGGGTAGCTGCTTTTTTAAAAATACCCCATAATCCATCAAAGCATAATACCACGACCTGGGAGCAGTTTGATCTACTGCTTGTTGGACAAGTGGCACAATCTGCTTGTCAGTAACTTCGGCCTGTTGACTGAAAAAATGGTGCAAAAAAACGGTTCTAATATTCGTTTCAATAAATACTGTTGGCATGTTAAATGCAAAGGCACAGATCGAGCTTGCCGTCGCATGCCCAAGGCCTTTTTGAGTTTGCAACAGTGCAGGATCGGCAGGCAACTTGCCATTATGATCTTCGACTACCCATTGTGCAAACTGTTTGAGGTACAGCGCGCGCCTGTTATAACCAAGTCCATGCCACAGTTGAAATAGTTGATGATTTGAACATGCGGCAAGCGCTTGAAAGGTCGGCAATACTTTTATAAACAGATTATATTTTTCAACTACTCGTGCTGTCTGTGTCTGCTGTAGCATAAATTCTGACACAACAACCAGATACGGATCGGCAACATAGCGCCATACAAATTCTCGCTTTGCTTTCGCGTAAAAAGCTTTGACATGCTGTTGAAATGCGATAATTTCCATATTTCATTTTCAAAAAACTTATTTGTTATCATTGTAAACTATTTAAAACAATATGTCAGATTGCAAGGTATAAAGAATCGAGTAGAATTACTTATAAAAATAAGCAGTACAATAAGCAATCACAATTATTCTATAAAAAAGATCATTTATGCAAATGTAAACAATCAATATTTGCCCAAACTAAAAGCTTTTAGTACATTTTTTAAACATAGCTTCTTTAAAAATAGGTCATTTATGCAAAAAAAATCTTTATCGAGAGTTCTCCTTCTGTTCCTTTTTTTTCTACCAGTGTAGGTTATAACAAAAGCATCGAAAATCGATATCGCAATTGAAAATTTCCTTAACCGCGCCTATGCGGATCGTAACTATCCAGAACATAGCATCAAAGAGTGGAAAGAGAGAAATTTTCAGAAACTTAATCAGAATTTTAAACCACTTGCCAAAGAGATAATCAGTGGGACAGTAGATCGTCTCCATTTGTGTATCGCCAGCATGGGCACGTATATTGGAGTATTATTTTAAGCATAAATGCAAACAAAGCTTGCTTTAAATTCTGATACCAATAGCCAATCAAAAGCGTATTTCATAAAGATTCACTTTTTGATATACTTTTGAAGATTGTTTCTTTTAAAGCATAACTTTTTTTTGAGAAGCATTATTTAAAAGGAAAAACAAAAAATGAATGCTGTGTGTATAAAAAAATTGACATTATTAATCATCGGACTATCTAACTTTTTTTTTCAAACTATTACTCCCATGAAAAGAGCAGTTGAAGCAACAAAGTATCAACTTCGAGACAATACTATGGTCTTATTTCAGGTTTATGAGCAGCTCTTGCATCCTGTGATTATGGAAAAGGATATCCACAAGGTTATTTTAGATAGATGTGTGCATGAAAATGGACATGTTAGTAGTGAGGCTCTTTTAACCTTCAATGGAGATTATAAAGGAAATTTCAAACACTACAAAACAAACATAGAAGCAAAAATAGCTTTCGCAAAAAACCTTAGAGCAATGTCAAAAGCGTTATGCCATAAAATTGAGTTAGAAGAGTTATATGCACTTGAAAAAGCCTATCTTAAGATCAATATTTTGACGCAGCTTCTCAAATACACCAACGATGCTACTAAAGATAATGAAGTACCTGATTTTGACCTTTTTAATATAAAAATAGGCTATACAAATATTAAAGGAATACAGATAGAGATTGATACTTATATAAAAAATCAACTAAAAGAAACTATTGTCTCTCTTAACAAACTTTACAATTTTGGATATAAAAGAGGCTATCAACAAAAACATGCTCTCTTAAATAAATGTGCACCAAAAATTAATAACATTCTTTTTTGTATAACGCTTTTTGCTATTCAATACCAACCATTGTACAATGAAAATAACTATTTCTGGTGTGAGCCTCAAGAATATCTTGATGCTCAGGGACAGCTAACTGAAATTCAAGAAACAATAGAAGCACATCAAAACTTTTCACTACTCTCGTTATTTTTGTTTGCAGATCATCAAAAAAACCAAAAAGGGCTTTGTCCTGCCAGCCTTTTTGTAGAAACGGATAGAAATGTGATACCACTATTTATACGTAATATAATAAAACAGAACATCAACCTTTTTTATTATGAAACAGATAGTGCTACAAAAAGAAACTATCCAGCCATAAAAAGCTATGCAGTTGGTGCAGCCGACTGTGAAGTTATGTCATCTGATTCAGACGGTGAAGGAATGGATGCGCCAAGTTCTGATGAATACTGTTTTGATGAAAATAGCCCATTTTTGCAAGTCTCTTTTGCTGAGCCAATCATTAATACTGCTGTGTTAAATCAAGTCATGCTAGCTTTAAAGAATCAAATTTATTCAAAACTGTAAATACTGTTTAATTTTTTAGCTCAACCTAGTCGTAAAGCTTCACAAATTTAAAATAACCGATAAAATAAAAATATATTTAAATATTATTTCAAATAAGGATAACATGTCTAAAATAATCAATAAATATGTCATTGTAGTCATCGCATGCTTAACTATCAGCCAATCAACCTTCCCTTTTTTATCACGCATTGCAAGTCGGATCAGTTCAAGGTCGTTGCGCGAAATTTTATTTTCTCGCTCTCATTTAAGTGATTTTTTAAGAACAAAATCAAAATGGTTAGCTAAGGTGTGTCCTCAATTTAATTAGTAGGGCATAAAAGCTTCAACCATATGTGCATAGATGCGATGTAAAGCATAGATTGAAAGTTTCTAGCAAGTTTTTCAAAACGCATAGCAATGCCGCGAAAATGCTTGAGTCGTGCAAAAGATTTTCAACTACGTGCCGATTTTTATATAAATGAGGATCAAATTCTGGATTTAGCCCAGTGCTATTTTTTCTTTTTGGTATAATTACTTGCATCCCTTTTGTCCGTCCATAAATACGAATACTATCAGCATCATAGCCTTTGTCAGCGATAAAATATTCTGCTCCTTCGGCCAGATCGATTAATTCGTTTGCAACCTTTGCGTCGTGCACTTGACCCCCAGTGATTTTAAAATTGAGCGGATTTCCATGCGCATCGGTGCACATATGAATCTTTGTAGTAAGTCCACCAGCGGATCTTCCAATTGCTCGCTCTTGACCACGCTGAGCTCCAGTCGCATGTTGGTGAGCTCTAACATAACTTCCGTCGGCGAATACCCATTCTTTATCAACTTCTTTTCGTAGCATAAAAAAAACCTTCCCATAGCCCTTTTTTTGACCAACGATTAAATCGATTAAATGCTGTTTGCCACGGACAAAATTCGGATGGAATATCCCTCCATGGTCCTCCAGTCCGCAATTTCCAAAGAATTGCTTCCATTATATTCCGCTCATTGCCCCACAGGTGGCATCCATGCTTACATAGTATCTCTTCTAGTTGTGACCAAATACTGTCTGTAATAACTCGACGTACCATTGCTTATCCTCGTTGCTGATTTCTGATACAAAAAACTTATCATTTTGTAGTGAAAATGCAACGTCATTACCTCATTTCAAATTGAGGACACACCTTAATAAAAAAACCAATTCTCTTTCTAATAGCCATCTAGAAAATAACAAAACTTCCTCATCTAACATACAGCAACCACATACAAGTGATCAAATCGAAGAAATATTCACAAAGGTAAGTGAATCTCAATACTATGATGCAAAAGAAAAAACTTTCAACACAATAGCAGTAGGGATTCTCGAACGTCGACCGAAAAAGTAAGTAGTAAATATATAAAGCTATACTGGACCATTAACGAAGTTTTTAAGTATTTTTCACGAACGTGCTATGTGTACAAAGGGGTCGATACAATTTCTGCCGATCCCTTTTATTTTGAAGCCCACACAATAAAAAGTGCCTACCTTCATGCCCTTCAAAGTACCACAAAAATTGCTTTCACAACCTCCAAAAACGAAAATCTGGTAGAGGATACTGCCACCACTGTCTTATGAACCAGCCAAAATTATTGAGATATCCAGGATACTCCCAGAAAAAACAGTCAAAATTATACTTACAGTTCAAGAGAATTTCTTTTGAAGGTAGCCCAGAAGCAAAAAAACCATTAGCCTGCCTATAAATAAACTGGTTTTTCAGCTGCGGATCACCATACATTCCGGTCTTGTCACCAAAAATAAGAACCATAGTGGTCAGAAGCAATGGATACAATGGACAGAACAACATGTTCGTTTTGAAAGCACTTTGAAATAACAGATTTTGCTCGGGCACACAAAGATATATCAACATGAACGACAATAGATACACAGACCAACATTGGAACAGAAAATTGATTAAAACAATAGAAATGAGTTTCGATTTTACCAATGTATTATGCTCATCAATGAGATTATCAGGAGTAAATGCATTAGGATTTTTTGAAAACAGATGTAAAATGCATTCCCATTCCACGCTCTGATTTTTATTAATAAGATTTGCAACCTGATACATCTTCATGAAAGCAGCCTTTGCTATCTCTTCCGTTATATTTTTATCACGACTTTTCAAAACGTAAAAATAAAAGAGTGCAAGTTCTTCGGCACGTAACAAACCACTAAATCGACAGACGGCTTTCAGGCTAGCTTGCGTATAATATAGATTATTTTCAATGAACCAAGTTTTAGTTTTTCCTGGAGTTACATTCTCTAGAATTACTTTGGCATCATCAATATCGCATACACCATTTTTCTCTTGCTCTAATAGCCCTATATCTTCTTGCTCTGCAGATTTTTGTTGAGATGATGATTTCTTTAACAACCTGGTTTCTTGATTCTTAAATGCTTTGCTCCATACCTTTTGTAAGTACTGTTCATTTTCTGTAAAGTGCTGAATGCTATGATAAAAACAAGACGTTGAACCCAGCGAAGGTTTAAAATTCTCTGGTGTAAAAATAGCTTCTAAAATAATGCACAGGTGTTGTTCGCCAGAATAACCATGCTTTATAAAAAGGAGAAAATGTATCAAAAAGGTCACTTCCTCCGCAATATTCTACATGACAGAAAGCATATTTTTCAATAACACACTGGGCAGGAAAAGATAGTTCTGTTTTTTTGCCACTCACTGACACCTGACCAATATTGTCATAATGCTGCCACGCAAGCTGAAACGCACGCTCAGCTAGTTGCGCATCCATACAATCAATCGTGCATACCAAGAAAGAAAGGAAACAAAAAAATGAGGAACAACTATTTTCGCGAAGCTTCATCAACTTTGACTAACGGCTGATAATGGTCACACAATGTTTTGACATGTTCAAATCTGCGTGCATACTTTCTGACAGCGCCTTTTCGATTGAGCACAACAATATTTTCCTGATTATAGTACCGTGCTGCTTTTGTAAAGTTATACGAACCGGTCCAAACCAGACCTGTGCCTGTAAAATTATTCGAAAAAACAATAAACTTATGATGCATGATTCCCTGTTTTCCTTTATTGTGATATGCAGGATTATACACAAATACTTTGCCACCCGCAGCGTGCACCTCATCAACTTTGCTGTAACGATCAGAAATACAGCCACGATCGACAATCATTTCAACTTTAACTCCACGAGTAGCTGCCTCTTGCAAAGCTTTAACAACTACAGGATCGGTGAAGGTAAAAATGGCGACTTTTAAACTCTCTTTTTCATCATTAATCAACTTTAAAAGTAATGCATAAATATCATCATCAGGAGCAAACAATGTCACATATCCTTTTTTTGCCCGCAGTTTTTCAATCAGATCAACTTTTGTTTCATTCGAACTAGTCGACTGAGATGAATCATCTTTAACAGAAACCGTTTTTACTTTTTTTGAAGATGAACGTTTTTTTTCAGATGGCATAACAGTTTTGACTGTTCCATCTGGATGTATAACTACATGCTTAGATATTTTTTTTTGCGGAATAGCTGCAAGCAATGACTGAAAATCATTAACATAAAAATATCCAATCAGACAAACAAGAACGGTAACTAAAAAAAGCCATTGTGCATACACGGCAGCTTTAAAATGCTTCATCTGTTTCACCATATAAAAACTTGCCAAATAGTATACACAAAAAAAGACAGGAAATGCAACTAGTGTTTATTAAAAAAGATTTATCAAAAAAACCTCATTGAGTGTTGCAATTATTACGACCAGTATTCCATACTAAAGAATATATGTTGAAAAAGGAATAAAGCGCTATGAAAAAAATAGTTATAAAAATAGCCATTTTAGGTTCATTACTACAGACAAGTTTTGCCTATGGCTGGGCAACACCAGAAGGAAATGTGGGCAACACTACGGTTCCAAAAATAAATTTTTATGGCAGTATTAGCACACATCAAGGAAATAGATGGCAACAGGCAGAAAACATCACCATCGATGGCAGATACAAACAGATACAGATGTATTTCAAACCAGAACTGTTGCCTGAGAAAGTTTTGAATACACAAACGAACAAAGAATCGATTACTTTAAAAGATGATCCAAATCAGTATGCACAAACTAAAATTGATCTTGAAGAGGTCGAATCTATTGAAGCCGTCCCAAACCTGATCTATCTTTACAGTGGTTCACAAACAAATAAGAACTATCCAACACAATACACAGAACTGATCGTAACCATGAAAGATAAAAACTTGAAGCAGTATCACTGCTTATTAACTGAATCAACAAAACTTATGTGGGATGAAAAAAGCAGCTCTGGTCTTGTAAATTCAAATATCCAGATTGGATCAATTAAAAAACTTACTATTGCAGGGTCAAAGACACAAGAAATTGTAGAAAAAAAATAGATTCAGTATTGCTGTAAAACTATTCTAACTATAGAATGAGTCTTCTACATACTTATTTTAAAGAAAGGTTTTATATGGCAATTAGTATTACTAAAGCAAACTATCAACAAGAAGTCTTAGATTCAAAAATACCTGTTGTCATGGATGTTTTTGCTGTCTGGTGTGGACCATGCCAATATATGAAACCTATTTTTGATTCGTTAGAAAAAGAATATGACGGTGTTTATAAATTTGTCGTCCTTGACGTTGAAGAAGACAGAGCTCTTTCAACTGAACTTGGCATTACTTCAATTCCTACTTTTTTGTTTTTCAATAAAGGAAAGCTGGTTGCAAAAGAGTTAGGTTCAGTAAGCATTACTGCCTTCAAAGATCATCTAAAAAAGTACTTTGCTCAATAGTACATGATCATGTCGAGCCAAGTACATACATCATTAATCCGGTCAACATCATCATAGTCAGCTGGGGTGCTTGATTAAAGCAGTACATAACCATAACAATAGGTGCAAGTGATGCTAACTGATCAGGTGATTGTGGAAATATTCCACCAAAACCGCCACCACCCATTCCGCCAATGACGTGTTGAGATGGAGGATAGTTGCCAACAAGTGAATCGATATCATCAATGGCATTGTGGGGTCTATGCGTAGTAAATGTTTTCTCAGTATGTAAAAATAACGGCATAAGTACAAGTTTATATTTCTTTTCCAAAAAACTTTGTAAATCTTTTTCTTCTGGGTGCAAAATAAATAAAAGTGCAAAAAAATGTAGGGCAAAAATTGAAGAAAGTAACATATACAATCCTTTTTTGAAGCATTTGCTGATATTTCTGATATGCTTAACTTATATATCCATATAAACAACAACTATTCAAGAGCTTATGCGTACGCTTTATCTATTTTTTTTAATACTGAGCCTCTTTTATATAGATCTCTTTTTTTATGTTTGTACTACATATCAGATAACTTATGCAACCATCTTTATGTTAATCTACCTTATCACACAAAAACACTCAGATTTTACAGTCACTTTTTGTGTGCTGCTTTTTACCATTCAACAAGAGTTTATGTATGCTATAAAAATCTCATCGTTCATTCCTCTTTTTCTTTTATATAGTCTGTCAGAATATGGCAAAGAATCACTTTACTTTAATAGGACCCTTTTTTTCTTAACCAGCACAACAGTAATAATTATTCAAATAGGAATAATTCAAAGATTTACTGGTTTGCTGACTCCTTCGATCTATCTTTTACCGTCCATTTATGTTAACATGATAGCATTAGTTTTTTTTGGATTTGCTTTAAAAATAAGCTCATATAAAGATCGCTAAGGCAATCGCATACTGTTGATTTTTTACTGTATGAGGAAAGTCCGGACACTAAATAAGATACGTGCCATCTGAAGAAGATGGACACTTTAAAGTGATGGAAAGTGCCACAGAAAATAACCGCCTGTAAAAACGGTAAGGGTGAAAAAGTATGGTAAGAACATACAGTTGGCTTAGGTAACTCAGCCAATGGGTAAACCCCACGTGGTGCAAGGCAAAATAGTGCGGAGGGTGCTTATTCCTGTCGATGTACGGGTATGCCGCAAAGATAGATGATTGCCACCTTGAAAAAGGGACAGAATCCGGCTTATGAAGCGATCTTTATGTGAGTTACTCTCCTTACCATAAAAACGGTCCTTACTGTTTCATACCGTGTATAATGGTTCTATTTTATTCTTTCATGTGATATCTTATACGGCATACTTTGTAATCATAGAAAAACTGTAAAAGTTACATTTAAAGGAATATGTGAATCATGCAAACTTGATTGTTTTTGCGCCCTTTTTTGGACTGTTGATTGGAATATTTGCAGGCTCATATTTTTTTACATCCCGCGAATATGAATGTCCATCATTTATTCGAAAGACACTACCTGAAGCAATGATTGAAGCAAAAAATCTAAAAGTAAGTTTTAAAATACTTGAAACAATTTATGATCCTTCATTGAAAAAGGGGTATATTGTAAAACAGGTACCAATGGCCGGACAAAAAATAAAAACGGGGCAAACTATTTTTTTAACTATTGTTGAAAAAAACAGTAGTAATCGTATGCCATTGCTCTTAAATCTCACCGAACAGGATGCACAACTTGTCATGCAAAAAATCGGATGTCATTTGGATTCTTACTATGTTCCGCAACGCAATAAAAATGGCACAGTCATTGCACAGTTCCCTTCTTCAGCAGAAAAAGTAAAGTCTGAAACAAAGCCTTTTGTATATATTGGGCAGAATATAGAAGAATTGACCGTCTTACCTTCGTTTATCGGATATTGTGCTAAAGATATTACAGATATGCTTTGCTTACATGGCCTACCACATCAGTTAGAGCCAACTTATTATACTGGCAATGACACTATAATTTATCAAGAACCGTTACCATATTCAATTTTAGATCTTACTTATATAAAAATGATTTATTTACAGTGTGACTCAAAAAATAGTAGAGGAAACCCATGAAATATATTTTTATTTTCTTATTTTTTATCATACTATTGCTCGCTAAAAAACTGCTTGCGCATACCAAAAGGCAAACCATTTTTTTGGCAACAGACCGACCGTTTGTGCCTCCGCACAATACTCATGAAATAGTAATTTTATGGGATATTCATGGGGTAATTTTTAAGAAAAATATTATAAACTGGTTTTTAAAAATCTTAACATCTGGCTACCTATTTTCTGTCATACGAAAATTAGACTGGGCAACAACTCTCTTACTTTTAAAGTATACCGGTAAAAAGCTTGGACTATTGTCTGAGGAGATCACAAATCAAGAATTTTTAAACTGTGCAAGCAGAAGCAAAAATCAAGCGCTTATCAATTTAACAATTAAGATCTCTTGTGAATACAAGCTCAATAAATCGGTTCTGAATCTTATTGAACATTTAAATCGAAAAGGATACGTACAACATATCGGATCTAATATTGGAAAAGATGTGTTTGAAAAATTTGCCTCACAACATCATACTGTATTTCAATACTTTACGGCTATCCACATTATCAATACAAAAGAAAGTCATACGTTCAACAAAAAGCCAAATCAAGGGTTTTTTTATAACTATTTACAAAAACATGCGCATGAACTACGTGGAAAACAGATTATTTTTATTGATGACCAGTTACAAAACGTGCTATCCGCACAGTTTTGTGGGATTAATGCGATACTATTTTGTCATATTAATCAACTCAAACAGGATCTTAATTTACTATTGAGAGCTTGTTAATTGCCTATCCCATGGTAAACTGTGCTAAGGAATATTATGTAACCTTCAAAAAGGAGTAACAATGAAAAAATATATTTTGCTAACAGGTCTCTATAGCTTGGCAATAGCGCAAGCGGTGGCAGAAAGTACTACACAGCAGACTGATGAAACAAAAAATGTACAACGAACGGTGCTTGTAACCAAATGCTCAAGCTTACAGTTTGGTGCGCTTATCGATCAAAAAGAGGCGTCTGAAGAAGAACGCGCAAGAGGGTTTCAAATTATTTCAGATTTTGTAAATAACGAATGTGTACAGTTAAAAAATAAATTAGAAGCTGAGACGCCTCATATAAAAATATCTCTTGGATTGGTTGATATAGTTGAAGATGTATCAGAAGTAATCAATATTATTGAAGAAGTAGTAGAAAAAGACAATGAACTTGTGCAAAAGCAAGTATAACTTAATAACGCCTATTGATATCACAATACAAAAATTCTAAAACTACTATGAATTTATAAAAAATTGGGCAGGATAGCTTATTCTATCTTGCCTAAAAACTGTTCTAAATATGCTTGCGCCGTACATCTTTTTTTTAAAATAATATGTACACTAGCAAGCAGTGGAAACGCTGCGCTTAAACTATTTTTCTGAATGCATTCGTATAAACCGCAGGCACTTCCAACTCCTTCTGGAACAATAGGTATTTTTGATCTTATAAAATCATCCTGCTGCTTCTGGCCCACGTAGAATCCATACATTCTATTTTTTGACATATCAGAACAGGCGGTCAAATAAAAATCACCTATTCCAACAATATCATACGCAGTTTCTTTCTTGCCTCCAACAAGAACAAGCCATTCTACTATTTCGTCAACGATTTTAACAAACAGAAAAGCTTGTACGTTCTTTCCATATCCAATACCATCGATCATCCCTAAAAGCAGAGCTGCAACGTTTTTAAGTGCACCACACCATAAAATGCCTTCCACGTCTGAAGAGATGGTAAATTTAAAGAATTTATTTTGAAAAAGTCTTTTGACAAACAATGCCAACTCTTTTTTTGCCGCTGCAATAACTGCAAATGTTTCCAGGTCTCTACATAATTCAGTCGCAAACGTTGGTCCAGATAATACGGAAATATTTTCTAACGGTATTGGCACAATCGACTGTAACAGATCTAACACATGCCAACCATGTACTTCATCGATACCTTTACTTGCCAAAACCCAAATTTTAGACCTTATTAAGCTAACTGACTTATCTTTTAAAAGTTGTACAATAAAACGGGATGGTGACGCATACACTACAACAGAGACCGTCTCTAAGACATAATCAAGATTAGTCGTAATCACTATCTGATCGGCAAGCAAGACCTCGGGCAGATATTTTTCATTGACCCTTTTCTGATTCATAGTTTCTGCTACTTCTGCTTCATATGACCATAAATAAACGACATGTCCATTTTTGTTTAATACATAGGCCAAAGCAGTTCCCCATGCCCCTGCACCAATGATTCCTATTGCATGAGAGTTAAGCCCGGTGCTCACAATCCAAAATTCCTTTTCACTAAAGAAAAATCATTAAAAACCACTTTTAACTGTTCAGTCGTGATATCTGGCCACAAACAGTCCATAAATGCCAACTCAGTATATGCAGCTTGATATAAAAAAAAATTGCTTAAGCGCTTCACTTTTCCTGTGCGAATAATTAATTCAGGATCAGGCAAAAAAGAGGTTAAAAGGTGCGATTTAAAAAAAGAATCTGTAACCTGCTCTGGTACAATTTTTTGCAAAGCGACCTGCTCTGCTATCAACTTTGTTGTAGCGACAATGTCCTCCTGGCCTCCATAGCCTAACAACAGTATTACATTTAAACCAACTTCTTGTGAGGTAGTCATTTCTAACCGATCACAAAAATTACGTACTTCCTCGGGAAAATAGTCCCGTCTTCCCATGCAGCGGACACGGACCTTACGCTCTTTTATAAAACTAATAATTCTGTCAGATAATCCCAAAATTACTGAATATAAAAGCTGTTTTTCAACAAACGTTCGCCCCATATTTTGAACAGAGAAGCCAAATAAAGATACATATTCGATCTCTTCCGCTAATGCAAAATCAATCACTGTACAGATTCGCTCAATGCCCTGTTGATACGCATAAGCCAGCGGAACCTTGTTTTCGATTGCCCATCGTCTATTTCCATCCATAATACAGGCAAGATGCTTCATCATCTAAATCCTTAGAATGAGTGTGTACTCATCGTGAAAGATCGTACCATCCGCCAATTTCGCAAGCGACACACAACAAATACCACAACACTTCTGATAAAGGTCATCAGCAAAGCAAAAGAGAGGCGCTCAGTTAATGCGACTGGAATTAACGCGTGCCACATCATCGGTTCAAGTGTAGAAAAAAGGTATAACCAGGCAACTGAACCAACTGCATGTGCTAAAAAAGTTGCAGAAAGTGCTTGGCAAAAAAATGAATTTGAACGAATTAGATAAAGTACTATTGGTATCATCCAGAGCATAGGATATAAAAACGCGTACCTACCTACAGGGTGTACCAAAAACAGAAGTATCATAATTATGGGAATAATTAATCCTGTAATAAATCGGTTCAATGACCAGTATAAAGATGCACAAAAACCGGGCACTTTATGCACCAAAATAGTGGACAAGGCGTGGCTCGGATAGAGCATAAACTTTAAAGAAACTCCGATAAATGCACCTAACGAGCCCCCAAAAAAACCTAGCAATGGTAAAACACCATTTGAAAAGGAAAAAAATGAAAAGACAGATCCAACAATAACAGAAAATGGTATATAATTAAAAAGAGCGGCAAGTACACAGCTCAGCAACATTGTTATATGAAATTTATATTTCATGTTGATCCTCTTTAATCCTTTAAAAAAGCTTTTTGGTTAAACTATGTTGTATTATAAATGTAATAAGAATTTAACAAAGAACTGTACCATCTGCTCCTCAAAAAACAGATTCATGTTGACCTGGCAAGTCTGCACCAGGTCGGAAAGTTGCTTTGTGGTTGTATTATGACTTAATTTTAATTTTTTGCAATTATGTTCATGAAAAATGCAATGTAAAATTTGCCTTTTTTCAATTATTGTAGAAGTTTGGCTTACTGAGTTATAAAATTTAGCAAGCATCTCATTCACTTTCAAAACAAATTCATCCGATTTTATACTATGCATTAATCCAACATATTTTTTTTCACATAAAAACGGAAATGCTGCAGGCACTGCATCAATTTCTGTTGCAGAATAACCATCTGAACTCCACTGCATACCTTTTTTAATAACCCAAAACGGATAACTGACCTGCGACGATAAAGAATCCAGATACTCCTTATATGCCCTTTGCTTATTAATGACAGCTGTTTTGGTAATTTCCTGAACGGTTGCTTGTGTATTAAGAATAAAAATGGAACTTATTAAAAACAATTTTTTAATCATATGTTTTCACCTAAAAATCTATTATTTCATATGTTTGTACTGAGTGAGGGCTTTTACACGTTCAATTTTGTGATCAATAATCGGTTTTGGATAATTTTTATTGCTCTCAACCTTATTATTATACCACGTATGAATAATTTGAGAATCATACTTTCTGAGTTCTGGTATCCACTGTTTGATATAGACACAATCAGGATCATATTTTTTCTGACCAAGCCATGGATTGAAAATTCTAAAATACGGCTGTGCATCAACACCAACAGACGCGCACCATTGCCAGTTTCCATTATTCACTGCAGGATCATAATCAACAAGCTTTTGAGCAAAATAGCGCTCACCCCACTGCCAGTTAATATGCAGATCTTTGACCAAAAAAGAAGCAACCATCATTCGTATCCGATTATGCATAAACCCAGTTTGGTTGAGTTCACGCATGCCTGCGTCAATAATTGGAAAACCGGTTTTACCATCCTTCCATGCATCCCAATGATCCTGATTTTCAGACCAGGACAGTCCATTATATTCCGAACGCAAACATGAACCAAACATGTCCTGTCGGTAAAATGATGTATAAATGAAAAAATCATGCCAATACAGTTGCCGCATTAATGGATGTGTTTTTTCAAGCTGTGCAACAATTGCATGATATACCTGTCGAATAGAAATAGTGCCAAATTTTATATGAGGGCTTAATTTTGTGGTTGACAACGAGGGCACATCTTTAGTTTTATCATAATGCAAAAATGCTAATAGATCAGAAACTATCTTTTCTGCGTGTTTAAATCCACCAAGAATACCAGTATCAGGTTTTTTGATTTTATTTAATTGATAAAAATCAATCACCTTGTGATACTCATACGAATCTTCAATAGATTTTATGTACCAGTTCATTTTAAAAGGCATGGCCACAGGCAGATCAATTACACTTGTACGAATTGCGGCATTAAAAAAATGAGTAAAAACAGTATACGGTTTTTGTTGTTTGTTTTTTAAAGTTTGAACTGAGCATAGTGTCACATCATCGTACGCATGGCATGCAACGTTATTCTCGATGCATAGCTGGGCGATAGCATGATCACGTTGTAATGAAAAAGGTGTATAATCTTTGTTAAAAAAAACCGCTTCAATAGGAAGCCTTGGAATGATTGACGATAAAATGGCTTCAATTGTTCCAACAAAAAAGTAGAGCCTTCCTTTTTTTGCTTTTATCTCATCAGTAAGATCTTTTAAAGATTCAAGCATAAATTGCGCTGCATGTTCGCTAAAAAAAGGATTATTTTTAGGAACAACCTGTCTTTGATCAAAACAGAAAATAGGCATCACAAAATCTGATTTGTTACATGCTTTTATTAGAGCAGTATTATCTGTAAGTCGTAAATCTCTTCTGAAAATGAACAACGATAATTTATATTTTTTTATCATATCAATAACCATTAAAGCCTAACTATCGCTTATTTTCATTATAGCATTCTTTTATTCTTTTTGTTTGCGCTGCACACAAACTTTTTGGATGAGTTTGTAACCTGCATAAGCAATTGTAGCAGCCACAACTGTTTTGCACAAAGCTACTTTAAAAAAGTCACATTCGTACAGAGAGCGATTAAACAAAAACAGGCCGAGGCAGGACAATGGAGCAGCAAAGACGACGCTTGGAGTTTTGCCTACGACTTTTTTTAACTGCTCACGTATTACCATCGAACGCCAGACTGGCGAAATAGACTGTTTTTCCATAGCCAAAAGTATGTCAGATGTACGCAGTTTTGCAATTGCCTGACTGCCTGCTAAAAATTTTTCTTTATTACTACAGTGTGAATTGATAAAAATCGCTGCATCAGCAATTAATTCATTAAAATGTTGCGCTTTGCCCTCGCCAACACTGTCATCATACATATGTTTGAGATGTTCAAGCTCGTGTGAAAGAATTTGAAGCTGATCGTAATACGATGCATTAAAAAATAGTTGATTGATATACAAACCATAGTACAGATTCTCTGGGCTTTTACTATCATCTTTATAACCAACGCCGACATACGGTGATGCGGCAAGATTGCAATGATTGGAAGGATCAACGGTAATAGATAAAGCATCCGGATCAACTCCTAACTTTTGGACCATCTGCTGCACATGCGCCAACTGTTCTGGGGTTCCATAATTTTGACCAGCTATTTTATTTTTTTTTGAAGCACTCAATCGTTCATTCAAAGATCGTGATACATTTTTCGACTCATTTTTAAACTCTTCATACAACTGTGTATGCAGAAAATCGTATACGTCAGAATTAGTTGGCAGAGCGGTTATTTTTTTGAGGGAAAAATAAGTTTTGCCAACTGCTTCATTCAGATTAACTGATCCTTCACTTGTCGGAATATGTATAAACTGACACACAAAATATTCAGGCTCGCTTTCTTCTGCATAAATTGCAAAAAATGAACTCGTAATCAAGCAAACAACAACCCAGCCATTCATCCGTTATCCTGTACAACAACGTCATTAACGTTATTATTGTTTGCGCTCAATTCTGCCTCTTTTTCTTTTTCTTCCTCATTATCAATTGTCTGCTGTTTGTTTCTGTACCATTTTTGTAGTTTTTCTTTCATTGTATACAATCCGTAAGCCAATCCTGCAACCAAACCAGTTTTTATACCGGCTATAATTACAAAATAACGTTCATAAACTGAGGCATTAAACAACATAAATGATAGGCGCAACAACGGAGCAATTGAAGAAGCGCCCTTTTCGTTCAATAGATCCTTTAATGCCAACTTAATGGCTGCCTCTTCATGGATGATCAATGTTGATCGATGCCCACCATCAAGAAAGTCTACGACCTTGGTCCACGGGCCTGCGTTTGCACACTGTAGATATGCTTGATGTAAAAGAGCGATTTTTTCTTCTTGAGACAGCGCCTCGTTATCAATAGGACTGAGTGCTTCTATATAGCGTGCAAGCTGCTGATTTTCTGCATCTAACCTTACGTGACCGTCTGTAAAATCACGCGTATTTTTGAAAGTAATATGCGGATTTACATAAACGCCTTGAGTATTGTATTTTATTTTACTCAATTCTTTCTGAAGCAGGCCCAACAATTTTTTATCCGACCAACCACATGCGCGTTCCTGCAAAGACAGTGTATAAAAAGCAGCTTCTTTAGAATAACTAATATGCGAAGGAATATAGTAACTTATAGTTTGACCTATATTCAGCTGAATCTGATCTGGATTATAGCCTAACTTTGAGATCAGGCTTTTTATTCTTTCAATAGCTTTTGGATTGCCACTATCATTATCAGCAGGTTTATGCGCCTGGGACCTTTGCATTCGCGTTTGGAAAGAACCATTGTCCTCAATCTGTAACGCAGCTTTTCGCTGTTGCTGCTCATTGACCAGATAATCAAATTTTGCTTTTGCGCCTTCTTGTTTTGAAAAGCTTTTAAAATCAAGCACAAAGGGTCGAGGCACACCGCTTTCAGTAGCAATTGAAGGAAAAATTGAAAAAAAGACTAAAAAAAAGAAATAGTTCACAAAAATCATAAAACCCTTTCAAGTATACTTCATATTATGATTGTGTATCTAAATTGGGCAGTTGTCAAATAAAAAATACAAAACAGCCCTATAAGTTTTAATTATCTTGTTTTTTATGACAGATGTAGAATAATTTTTATTAATTCATTCAAAGCAATTTTGTGATTGGCTTACTGAATTGTAAGTAGTAGACTTCAGATTTGAAATAGCTTAAACAAAGCGTGGCACGATAATGACTTTATCATGCCACGCTTTCTGCAAATAAGTTATTAAAAATTAACTTTTCTTTTTACCTATATATGATGCAAGGGACATCTGTGGTGATTCTTTATATGTTTTAAAGCCATTTCCACGTGTATCCATAAAAAAGCTTTCTACGCATTCAAATGAATCCCCAAAAGCATTTTTATAAATAGTAGGGGTGAATCGATTTGTACATATATTTTGCATTAATCTAACTTCTGTATTACCTAAAAACTCGATTGGTTCACTAAACTGCTCACAAATACAATCTTCTGCTGGTCTTTCCACTGAAACAACTGAATTCCTGTTTGAAACAAATAATCTTGTTTGAAGATCTTGCACAATAGTTTTTTTGATTTTTGCAAAAAGTGGATATGGATTGTTATCTTCTTTATATCGCATGTATTGATCAAAATAAGGGTCACCTTTTTTTGCATCACTAGATTCTATAGTATGAGCTGTAGCAAATATGTGTCCCTGTGGTTTTAACAAAGATTTAACAAGAGCAACAAAATGTTGGTGCTCCCGAGGATTCATAAAATGCTCCACATTTTGTATGTAACACACATCAACCTTTCCTGCCAAATGTGGTTGACGATTCACAAATTCGAATAGCGATCCAGCATCAAACTGTACATTATTCATACTTTTATTTAAAACATCTGATCTTTCTGTAAAAAGTCTTTTTGCTTTTTTTATCTCATTTACACTTAAATCGTTTACAATTATCGTTCCGTTATCTCCGCACGCAAGTCGCGCCTTAAAAGCAACTCTTCCATCAGCCTCTCCAAAATGAACACAAATCGGAGAAGTTCCATCCTGCGCTAAAGTTCTTACACGTGCAAGATAAGCATATTGAATTGCAGGTAACGAAGGAAAAACTACTCCATAAAACCTTGAATCGCCCCCATTATTTTCCACTAATCTTCTAGATCGAACTCGTTCGGAAGAATCATCTAAACAATATTCCTTGATACGTTCAACATTTTCAGGCCGCTCATCTGTCGGCAACCACCTACTTAAAATTGCTGGCTCATAAAGATTGTTAACAGAAAAGAGATTATTATCTATGCCAGTATCAGTTTCCATACTATATATCCTGACAACAAATAACAGACTTACTATAATTGTATAATTTTTAGATTTTAATTTATACATAGTTGAATCCTACTTTTTAATAAAATACTATATTGTTTAATTATTGCCTAAATATAAGCATTAAAAAAATAAACGCAATAGAAATTTGCTTGCTACTTTTTTATAGCCAGAAAAAAACTTTTAATGAATATATTAATTTTTGAAAAATTAATATGCGAAAAGCAAACTGGAATTCAGAGTTTTGAAACCGTTTGAAGTTTCTTGCTAAAATTTCTGATTTTTATGTAATCATTGTCCACAAAACTGGTATATCTTTCAAGCAATCTGAGTGCATACTCAGCCGTTACGTTGCAGTTACTTTTCAAAACAGCCAGCAAAAGATCTTCAATCGGTATTGTAAGATTTTGGACCGTAAAAAGCTGATCCAAAAAAGCAAAATCTGAAAACAGTTTTTCTTTTTGATCGCTATTTGCAAAACCAACAAAGGCGTGAATCATGGCCGGAAATGTAAGTGCTTCAACAGAATACACATTATCAGTAGAGTAACCGATGGGAGTGCAGTAAAAGGTTATTTTTAAAAAATGAAAAATCTGTGGCTGCTGTTGCCGCAATTCCGCATACGTTTTGCCAAAAGCCTGTGCCTCTCTTTGTCCATCTGCTGATCCTGTGTTGATCTGATATACCACGCCATATATTTTTGTTTTTGACGCAAATCCATCAACCACTACACACTGACCAAACTGAGGGACACGCTCCCAATCCCAACATTGTGCCGTAAAGGAGACCAACGAACTGCTAATGATTTCTGCAAATGCCATAGTTTTTACTAAAAAAAATTACAATGTAAAAACAGTGTAATTCAACTAGATGCAATTTTCAAATAGTTTAAAGCACAAAAAATTGTTTTTTCTGTAAAAATAAGTACTATTTCTGTATGTAACTCAAATAGGAACAATACATGTGAAAGAATAAATCAATGGTAAAATGGTACAGTAAAATAGCTTTTCTGTTTTGTATTGTGACAATACAACAAACATCATTTGGTATGATAACTAAAACTGACGGCTTACAGATAGGTTTGAATATTGGATTGGCTTGCGTTTTCACAATAGCAGATTGCCTAAAAAATGTATTCGAAAGCACCGAGGCAAAGAGGACAATAGAATCAGGACAGAGTTTAACTCTTGAGTCACTAACAAGCATTCTCAAAAGCTGCACCAATCTGTTCAAAGTCGCTGGACCTATAGTATTCTTGCGAACTCCACAGATCATTCACACCTGCTTTGCGGCGGTTAAAAAAATGAATTTGCCAGTACCTTTATTCCGATATTTACCAGATACTTTTGCGGTATCACCCATGGCAATTGATGTAGGGCTCACTACCTTACTTAATCCATTTTTATTGAGGGATGAAACAAACCACTATCTGGCAACCAAGTTCATCATTCAGTTTTTATTTTGTGTTGCTGCACAAAATAATCCGATTTTAAATAATAAGTATAATGCATTAACTTTCAATCAAATAAGCCAAGAAATATCTCCTCAATTACCATTGATAGCACATATGATATGCTTCTTACTTCTTAGGCCACAATGTACAGAAAAAATATGCACCAAAGCTTCAGAAAAGTTACCCCCCAAAAGCAAAAAAATGGCTTCTCATGTAAACAAAATTCCAATCTACCTAACCCACCTATTTCAAGCACGTCAATATATCTGGCTCACTCTTGCAATTTTAACCTGTTTTGGAATTCAAGGCACACAAAACCGTATTTTGTATGATTGGAAATATTGGGTTTTGGTTGGGAGTACACATGTGGCCTGGGTGAATACGAAAGAAAATGATCTAAAACAAAGGTTTCAAAATACTGGCCAAACAATAGAAACATCAGAACTATGGCGAAGATATGCGTTTTTGCTCGGCTTATTCTGGATACCGATTACAGCTGCTATAGCCGCAACGTTTTATGAAGTACAATGTGCTAAGACAGGCTGATAATTGATCGATAGGTAAACCACCAGTTAGACTGGTGAGACTGTCAAGGCTCGGCCCCCGGATTCAAGAAGAAAGATGATGTTGTAGAAATGATAAACTATTGTTGGGCTTGACGGGCCAACAATAGGAATTAGCAATGGAAAACAGAACAACATCATCATATGCAAGTTTAAGTCATTCGAAATGGAACTGCAAATATCACATAATATTTGTTCCGAAATACCGGAAGAAAATTTTGTACGGAAAAGTCAGGCAATTTTTGGCGGAAGTATTTCATGAATTGGCGAGTCAAAAAGGATGTAAAATAGAGAAAGGGAATATGGTTCAGGATCATGTTCATATGTTGATAAGTATACCGCCAAAATATTCTGTAGCAGAAGTTGTAGGATTTATCAAAGGTAAAAGTGCGATAGCTGTTGCGCGAAGGTTTGGTGGAAGAGCAAGGAATTTTAACGGTGAACGATTGTGGGCACGAGGTTATGCTGTTTCTACTGTTGGTTTTGAAAAAGCACAGATATACGCTTACATCAAAAACCAAAATCAACTTGATTCTCTTGGTTACGATGAATCCGGTGAATTTTAAAACGACTTAGTATATTTTTTATCTGGCAGTCTTCGAGACTGCTCCCATCCGCTAAGCCCCTCATTTTATGAGGGCGTTATAACTTGAAAGAATAGCTCAATGACAAACCGGTACCGGAAAATAGTGTTTTTTCTCTTTTATATTTTGACGATGCAGCAGAGGTCGTTCGGCATGCTCACTTGCTCCGATTGTTTGCACATAGGTTGGAATATTGGAGCAGCTGGTTTGAAAAGTGTGCAACCAAGCCTTTCAACAATTAGAAAGACTATAGAGAGTCAGAGAACAAAAAAAATTGACGCCCATTTGAATGGTTATTATCGCTGTCTCAAACAAATGACTCATCGAAATAAAACATTTTTTAAGAATTGTTTTTTGCTTACTTCGCTCTATAACTTAATTTATCATCACTGTAAAATTGATAGCACGCGTATACAGAGATCATTTCTTATGTCTCCTTATTTTATTCATACATGCGCAACTAGTTTGAAACGATTACATATTCTGCCAGAAATCATTTCCACATATTTGCCAAACAGTTTTGCCGTATTGAGTACAGAATCACAACTAGGAGATACAAAACTGCTGAACCCATTTTGGAACGGAGAAACGGTTTCAGTTTTAACAACCAAAATTCTTGTGCAAATGCTATTTTTTGTTGTTGCAGAAAAAAATCCAGTACTTACTCATCCTGTTGCTCTTCATTTTAAAAATATAAGTCATGATCTATTTTCAGAATCATGGTGGAAATCGCATCTCTGTTTATCTACCTGTTTGAATATAGTACCCTCACAGTCATTAGACCAATACTTTCAAGCACGTCAATACATCTGGCTCACGTTGACTGTTTTGAGCTGTTTTGGAATTCAAGGAACTGAAAACCGTATTTTGTATGATTGGAAATATTGGCTTCTGGTCGGGGTTGCACATACCACCTGGTTTAATAAAATGAAAGAGCGAAATCACTTTGATGAACATGGTAAAATTCATCCGGATAACAATCTAGCAAAACGATATGCTATGCTGCTGAAAGCTTACTGGATACCAATTACGGCTGCCACAGCCGCAACTTTTTATGAAGCACGATGTGCCCAAACAGGCTATTAAAAAAGCTCATTGATCAACTCATCAACAGATTGATGTGCGACTGAACTGGTCATCTGTTGATAAAACTGTTGATCGTATGATCTGGTATGCACCACGACCGGCATGGTAATCGCATGGCCAATGACAAGCGCCTGCTGTTTGCTATCCAAAGACGAAAGAACGGTGCGCAAGTTTTGAGCATTCGGCATTCCGGTCAACACGGCCTGTATATCCTGCTCATCATGCATCTGTGCTATAATTTTGGTGCCAATTTGAGACAAGATTTCTTGATCGATTCCAGATGGCCTTTGGTCAACGACAAGCAATGACACATAATATTTACGCATTTCACGTGCAATTGTGCCAAAAATTGTCTGTTTGGAAGCCTGCATATTCAAAAACTTATGTGCTTCTTCGATACAGATCATAAGTTTGCGTGGTTCTTTTGTGGTGTATCCACCCAAAAACTGTTCCGTTTTATGAATATAAGACTGATGAATACGTCGGGTAATAATGTTTGCAATCAGAAGATATACAAACGAGGAGTTAAAATTACCAAACTCAATAATGATTGAAATATCCTGATCAAGATATGACATAATTGCATCGATCACATTCGGTTTTGGTTCTGGTGTAAAAAAGGGCAATGATTCGATCCGCTTTAACTTTCTGTAAAGTGCAGCAATCGACTCGGGATGAGCACCAAGTGACGCTGCAAACTCTTTTAATTGCGAACCTTGCGAAAGTAGTGTTGCAAGCCAGTTTTGTTTGTACTGTGCAGCAATCAGATGAGCAACTTCAACGGCGGTTGTATGCAGATTTAACTCATATTGCAGTGACAAAATATCTTCAACATGCACAGAATCGTAAGAAAACGTTAATTCAATGTCTGGACTCACACCTCGCCGGCGCGTTGCATGTGGATCGAGCGAACAGATGGCAACTTTGTTACCAAACAGACTTTTCAGACCTTTGACAAACTGTGTACCAGCTTTTTCGGTTCGCGCCTGAATTCCATATTCACTATGCATATCAAAAATCAGCAATGCTGCCTTCTGGTTTTTAATTAATCCGGCCAAAATAAGGCGTGTAATAAATGTTTTTCCCGTGCCAGTTTTTCCAAAGATACCGTTGCTTCGCTCAGTAAGTTTTTCCAGATCGATACAGATTGGCGTATGCATATCCAGTGGTTTGCCGATTGCAAAATATTTCCGTTCACTGTCGCCTTCTTTTCCAAAAATCAACTCCATATCAGCTTCTTGTGCTGCAACAACAGGTGAAAAATGTGTTGGCAGCATTTTGACTGGCCAAAGCTGATATGCTTGATCAACCATAATCAAAGGCTTTGCTTGACCAACAATATACATATATTTTCGCTTTAATAATGCCAATAACAGTTGTTCATTCTGTGTAGGTGGAAAAAGTCCAATTTCCGGTTGCGTGGTATGTAAAGTCAAATCGGTAATGAGTGAAAAGAATCTATGCATGCCAGCAATAATACAGACAAATTTGCCTGTTTTAATACTGTCATGCGCATCATTTTCCAAAAGTCTGATACTCAACCCCTGCGTAATCGATCCACCGATCACATATCCGATCTGTTGTAACATTCAAAAGTCCCTCTGCGCTATGCTGGAATGGAGCATACAAAACTTACGCTACAGCTCCTGGTCATGCATAAGTAAAGTAACAACATTATTCAGGACCTTGATACTACCTGTTGCAACCGGAATCTCATGAACCTTATTTTCAGTAAACAACTTTACAACACTGTTTTGAAGTATATTTGCAATGAAAGGTGCATGATTATTCTGAATTACCAAATTACCTGCAGGAGTATTAATTTCCAACCATTCTATATTCACTATTCGATCTTGAGTTGGAGAAAGAACTCGCAATTCCATAAGCTATTTTCCTTGTAACAGCTGATCAGCCTTTTTCAAAACATCCTCAAGGCCACCAACCATATAAAATGCTTCTTCTGGCAGGTGATCATAGTTTCCTTCAATGATCTGAGCAAAATCAGCTATTGTCTGTTCTTTTTTGATATATTTCCCTTCCATGCCCGTAGCAAATTCAGCCGTAAACAACGGTTGAGTTAAGAACTTTTGTATCCTTTTTGCACGAGCAACGATTACTTTATCTTCATCTGAAAGTTCTTCAAGTCCCAAGATCGCAATCACATCTTGCAGCTCTTTGTATCGTTGAAGGTACTGTTGCACTTTTCGAGCTACCTGATAATGTTCTTGGCCAACACTTTCAATACTCAAACCCTTTGAACTGGACGCAAGCGGATCGATTGCAGGATAAATACCAAGCTCAACCAGTTTTCGTGATAACACAATGCTTGCATCAAGATGCAAAAAGGTGGTCGCTGGAGCCGGATCAGTAATATCGTCTGCTGGCACATATACCGCTTGCACGGAAGTGATCGAACCAAGGTGAGTATTGGTAATCCGTTCTTGCAAAATCCCCATTTCAGTTGCCAAAGTCGGTTGATACCCAACAGCTGATGGCATCCGGCCTAACAATGCAGAAACTTCTGAACCCGCCTGCACAAAACGAAAGACGTTATCAATAAAAAGTAAAACATCTTTCTTTTCTTTATCCCTAAAATATTCAGCCATGGTAAGTCCGGTCAACCCAACACGCAAGCGCGCTCCTGGCATTTCACCCATCTGGCCAAACACAAGGGCTGTTTTTTCAAGGACTCCAGATCGTTCCATCTCAAGCCATAACTCATTGCCTTCTCGTGTACGTTCGCCAATACCTGCAAAGATCGAAACACCACCATGCGCAACAGCAATATTACGAATGAGCTCCTGAACAATAATCGTTTTTCCAACACCTGCACCACCAAATAGTCCAATTTTTGAACCCTTCAAAAAGGGACAGATCAGATCAATAACTTTGACACCCGTTTCTTGAATTTCAAAAGCTATTTTCTGCTCAATCAACAATGGCGGCTCACGAAAAATAGACCAACGCTCAGTCTCTTCTAAGTGTTCTTTTGCATCAATCGTATCACCCAACACATTAAATATGCGACCCAGCACCTTTCTGCCAACAGGCACAGAAATCGGTTTGCCCGTATCCACAACACTCAAACCTCTGCGAATGCCAAAAATATTTTCAATCGCAATACACCTGACAAGACCATCGCCAAGCTGCTGTGCAACTTCAATGCTTGCCTGTTCTGTCTCACTCAGCGATATTTTCAAAAGATTCAGAATATTTGGCGTATGTTCTCGTGGAAACTGAACATCAATAATAGTTCCGGCAATTTGAGACACATATCCATTATTACTTTTCTGTGTTTGCATTTCTTGCAGCTGTTCAACCATACATAAAGCCTTATTTTAGGGGCGAAAAATCTATTAATAGTATAGTTTATTCTTGCATAACGATAAAGCAAGCCCACTGATAAAACTCATTTTCTGTTTTTTTGAAAAACCTTTTGCTCAAATGACTGTGAATATGCTATGGATAGATATATAAGTTCTTTAAAATGAGTAAAAAAATGAAAAAATTTTACGGCCTTCTTTTGATTACCTTGTCACTTTCATGCAGCAACCGATTCACACAGATGGTCAACCAAGCACAAGATGGCACTTTGTTAGAAAACACCTATCTTTTGACCGACGAAAGAAGGTTATACAAAACAACCATTCAAGAAAACAGTGATAAAATTTTGCCAGATGAAATCTCAATCCCCGATTACAAAATTTTCAAAATAGGAAACCCGATACGGGATACCGCAAACAATCCGCAGCATTTGGTTTTTCCTGCTGTTGTGAGAAAAAACGGCTGGCGAGGTTTTTTTGGCAGAACAGATATTGCGCAGATCTCAATTGACATACACAACCAGACGAAAGCAACGGTAACCATCATAAACACACGGGGCCACAACCAGCCGGTGCATAAAATCGCCTTTTTAAAATATGATAAGCAAAATGTTATCGTTTCGGGTTCACGTGCACCAACCATTAAATTTTCATTACAAGATAATGACAGAATTAATAAGGTTGAATGGCCGGATTGTTATCTTTTGGATGTAGTTGGCACTATCGTTTACTTTTTAAAACAAGATGAAGTATCAAAAAACTGGTACATACATTATCTAAATTTAGCTTCAGTAGAAACTATTTACCAAACAAAGATTGACAAAAGTGAGAAAGTGCAAGGACCTGATCATATCATTGGAATAGAAAAATATACACTGTTTGGCAATAAAGAATTGACAATTGAAGCTACTGAAAAAGGAATCACATTAACGTTTGATAAGAAGTTCACTTTTTTTCCAGATTATAATTACCTTGGCACAGTAGGCGCTCAGGGCAGAGGAACTGCGTGGGCTGAGGTAGTGGTGCAACACAAAAATGTGCCATTCAAAGATATTGTGCGTATTAATCCAATTAATTCCACACCATCTGATCAGATAATAATTCCGGTATATTCAGATGACTATGCGTTATTGGAAACCCTAAAAAATAATTTAAAATTGCAAATAAATATTGAATTTCCAATAAATATAAGATTGCAAAATAATCAAACAGAAGTAAAACTTGAAGAAAAAGCAACCGCTTTAAAATTTATTGAAGAAACACAAGCACAGTTACTGCAAGAATGCACGGTACGCCTAACCAAAGATGTCAAAAATGTACAAGTCAATAATTTCATTACATTTTCCAAACAGCTGCCCATCGTTTCAATTGATCAAGATGTCCAAAAAGTAGATGCGTTATATCATGCTTTGCAAAAAAAACGTGAGCATAACAGCCATGTCTTTGTAACTCAAACAGAGACAATAGATTTTTCAAACAGAGCAGAAAATCTACCTGAACGCCCTAAAAATTCTATTTTATCGGCAATAACCAAGCACAAACAAGACAATGACAACGACCATGACGGTTTTGATACAGTTTTTTATAATGAGCAAACAAACCACTCGACCTTCGCCCGTTATCAATACAACACAACTGAAAAGCACTATAAAAAGATTTTTGAAAAACAGATTACACCTAAGAGGCTGATGCATTTCGAAGGCATTAAGGACGCATATGTCATATTTTCGTAAAATAATATTATAAGAAATAAGTCTTTCATTTTTATTTTATGAATGCTATCTTTTTAGCATGATTTATTTGAAAATAAAAACCATTTATTACAACGGGGGTCCTCATGAACATCTTGTTATGCTTAACAATTTTCTGCACTATTTCAAATGGGTTCGCTATGGAAGCTACCAGAGGAGAACCGGTTGGGAATCTTTCAGAAAAAGAGGTTAAAATATGGAAACCGGTCATATCATATATGCGACATGAAGCAGAAAGTTACAATAAGCAAACTACCGTTCAAGCCCTAAACGTACATCTTATGATTTCGAATTTAGAAACATGTATACGTGACTTTGCCCGATTGGGACAGGTGTCACATGGTATGCAAATATTGACTACTGATAACAACAGATATATGATAAAACTTAACTATTGTAAACTAAAAACTAAAGAATTATTAGTCAGATTAATTATAAAAAATTTGTTAAACCCTCATTACATAGCAAAAGCAACTAAAGAATTATGGCCGTGTAAAATTAATCTGCAAGAATGTATGGGCGCAAAAACGGAAGTGGATGCTCAAAAAGGGGTACACATAGAATGGACCGGTCCTGAACTACTACTTTGGGCTATGAATCAAATACATTATGAACCATTAAGTAATTTATATACATTACTACTCAAAGATATGAGTCAAAAACAGTATGTATTTAATACTAAAAAATTTGCAAAATATGCTTCTGCTTCTAGAGAGGATCGTCACTTCAATCTTTTTTTATTTGGTTTTTTGGTTAAGCATGGTATGCGACAAAATTTCTCTTTTGAGACATTTACATTTACCCTTGAAGAACTTTATCCAATCGATGTAGTTGATCAAACAGATAGTTGCAAGGTCTCATAAATTCATTTGCACAAGTTCATTATTCAAACTAAAGGCACAGTCAGCTCTTGTCCTTTACTTCGATCGGCAATATGTGGTTCTATGCGTAATACAAAAGCGTTATTGCCTGCGGTTGGATAACAGAAGAGTTTGACATTCAATGGCGCAAATGAAATTTCACCTGCCGGATGAAGGCGGTGAAAAATCAAAACAGGATCATAAAAAAGAGTTTCATCAAATAAATTGAACTGACATTGCCTACTGTATTTTGGCGATTCTCGACGAATAGGCAAAAAATACAAAGGAACTGTCCTTTGCTCTTTATCTTCTTTTTCAATTTCAATCATAACAATAGGGTTAGCTTGACCAATGTTTATCCAGGTTCCAAAAACATGAAGAACTGTATTAATCCAATCACGTCCATCAAGCTCCCGCTGCTCATCGACTATACCCAATCCATCTGTATTTAACGCCATTATTGTAACACGCCAGTCAATCTTGTTTTGATTTTGACTTTGAAGTTCCATTGACAATAAAGTTTTTGAAAACAGTAAAAAGCATATCCACAAAACATTCATCTTCATTTCAGCTTACCTCTTTTTAACGTCTATTTTTTTAGTATTTTTGTCATAAATTCATGAGCAGTAATATTTACAGAGCTACCAAGCCCACCCCTTAACATATTTTTATTACTGTTGCATTGCACTTCATATAACTGTTTTATCTTTGACGCGAGCATCTCTAACGATATAACATTGTGTAATTTATTTGACAATGTTATACAAAACTGCACACTTTTTCCGGCAATTGTATTAAAAATGCAAACAACTGCATCTTTTTTTGCAACTAAATAGGACATAACTTCTTGCATGGTACCTTGTTCAGTATCTTGCAAATCTATTGCAAAAAAAGGAATGTTCTCATACATCTGCAACTGCTGTTCCCAGTATGGTAGCTTTGAAAGAACAAGATTTTTTTTAGCTGCCTGCAATGACGTATTTGCTAATTTCAAATCATTTTTCTGCTTTTGAATAACGGTTTCAACTTCTTCTATTTTTACCTTGAAATCAACGCTCAGTTTTTTTAAAGTTGCAAAAGTCTTTTGAAACAACTTAAGCGCTTCTGGACCAGTCACTGCCACAAACCTTTTTTGACCTGCTGCCGGAGAGGTGGTTTCAACAATTTTACATAATCCAATATCCCCAGTATTTCGCACATGCGTTCCGCCACACAGTTCAACTGAAAACCCTGGCACTTCAATCACGCGCACGTTTTCTGGTTTGTACTTGTCACCAAAAAATGCGAGCGCTCCTTTTTGTTGGGCCTCTTTGAGCGACATGTAGGAGATTGAAACAGGGATATTTTCCATAATTTTCTGATTTACCATTGTTTCAACAGCCTCAATATCTTGCGCTGTTATGGTGCCTGCATAGGTAAAATCAAACCTCAAATAATCGGGATGTACTAAAGAACCTGCCTGTTTTATCTGCTGGCCAAAACGCTGCATGAGTGCTGCTTGCAAAAGATGTGTTGCGGTATGATTTTTCATAGCGTTGGTTCTCCAAACTTGATCAACCGCTGCATGCAAAAGGTCTCCAATCTTCAATCGGACCGGTGCTATAATTTCAACAGCAATTAACTGTTTTATGTGACGTGCTTGCAAAATAGCAACTTTTACATTTTGAACGGTTATCCATCCTTGATCTGGAACCTGCCCGCCCCCAACAATAAAAAAAGGCGACTGCTTGGTCACCACAAAACAACGCTGTCCAGCTTCAACCTGCGTAACCGATTTTCCCTCTTTAAAGAACGCTACGATCGACGAATCTATTGCAAGCTTTTCGTACCCAACAAATTCTGAATGCATCGTTTCATCGATTTCAATAGCTTCATACATATCAAACACCTTAGAACCTGAGCGATTCTTCTGTGTTTCCATCTCTTTTTCAAACTGCCCACTGTCAACTGAAAATCCTTTTTGAGCAGCTGCAGCAACGGTAATTTCAAATGGAAATCCGTACGTATCATATAATTTAAATGCATCAGTCCCACTTATAATCTTGTTTTTATTTGATGCAAAAAGCCCTTCCAATAATGCATTGCCACGCATAAGATTGACACTGAATTTTTCTATCTCATGATACAAAGTAGTAAAAATTACTTCCTGTTGATCGACAAGCTCTGGATATATTTGCCCAAACTGTTTGACCACCACCTTTGACAACTCAGGAAATATATTTTTTTCTGTTAATTTAAGTGAAAAAAGAGCTGCTCTGCGTATAATTTTGCGCAACACATAACCACGACCCTCATTTGAAGGAGCACAGCCTGCTGCAATCAAAAAAGTGGACGATCGAATGTGATCTGCAAGCACATGAAACGCTGCTTTCAACTCATCAGTTTTATCGATGTAAGACTGACTTGTTAAGTATACAATTTCTTGGATAATTGCTGCAAAAAGGTCAGTTTCATACACTGAATCCTTGTTTTGTACAATAAGCGTAAGTCGCTCAAGTCCCATTCCTGTGTCGACACCCGTAGCTTTTAAAGGTTTCAAGCTACCATCTTGCTGACGATCATACTGCATGAAAACCAGATTCCAGATCTCCAAAAACCGCTCTGAGCTTGTTGCAGGACTTTCTTCCGGTCCTCCATACAAACTGCCACGATCAATAAAAATTTCGGTACATGGACCACAAGGACCAACGTCACCCATCTGCCAAAAGTTGGTTTCTGCACCGAGTCGATATATTTTTCCTTTTGGAACTCCAATCACTGTGTGCCAGATGTCAAAAGCTTCATCATCTGTTTCAAAAACCGTTACTGAAAGTTTATCTGTGGGCAACCCTAGCTCTTTTGTCAAAAAATCCCACGCAAAAATGATTGCATCTTTTTTAAAATAGTCAGCAAATGAGAAGTTTCCCATCATCTCAAAAAAAGTAAGATGTCGTTTAGTAAAGCCAACATTATCAAGATCGTTATGCTTTCCACCAGCGCGAACACATTTTTGAATGGTTACCGCTCGAGAATATGAACGTTTTTCAACTCCTAAAAAAAGATCTTTAAACTGATTCATACCTGCATTGGCAAAAAGAATACTGTTATCACCCGCTGGAATTAAGGATGAACTTTCAACTTGTGCATGCTTCTGTTTTTCAAAAAAAGCAAAAAACTTTTTTCTTACATCTTGTGAATTCATTATATACCTTTGTTTGTAAAAGGTTTTGATAAAACGTCAGTTATTATCGTAAAGTATGTGTGATAAATAATCAATCTTTTACAAGATCAAGCACAAGCGGACATGCGCCATAAGGTAATGGACTATGAAATTGCAAATTAGCTATTACATCTGGTTTAAAGTAATCATAGAAGATAAACAGCACCAATGGATACAAGGAGACATACATGCCTATCATGAATATTCTAATTTGTTCTTGTTTTATTAAATAAGATAGAACAGCGATAATTAAAATATACGTTATCAAGAAATAAGGATTTGTTTTTTTAAGGGGAACCTTGTAGAGAAATCTGATAGAATAAAAAAAAGATACTTCCTGTACACACCAACCTTTCTGTTTTTCGTTTAGATATTCAAGTGCTAATTCTAATCCATTTTTAGCGCCATTGCCATCCGCAAGCTCAGCTTGCGGGTTTTCCCGTCGCCTAAAGATTACTCTACCGGAAAATTTTTTTGTCAATAATTCATTACTTAACGCTTTTTTGTAACAAATTAGACAGGTTGACTTATCATGCTTTCGTGTTTTTTCTTTATAATTATCAAGTTCTTTTAAATAAAGTTCTTCTGACTCATTATATTGCCACAGAAATTTATATAATGTAGAAATTGCATTTTGAAGTTGCCCAATTGCTTCAAGCTGGTTCGTAGCATGTTTATTTTTTTGAGATTGATTAGCTTTTTTAATAATAATATTTGATTATAGAATTCGATAGAAATCGTGTTTTCAGCACTGTTTTTTTTGTATTCAAAGCCAGAAAAGGTTTTAAAATAGTTATTTTTTTTTAAAACACTTTTCTTGAGGAATATTGTTTTTCACAATTGGACATTCTTCTTTGCACAACAATTTCTGAATAAGTAGATCTTCTATCTCCCTTTCACTTTTTGATGAGCATAAAATCTCTTTACAGTCATTTTTCATAGGCCGAATTTTAGCCTCACTACATTGACTCATATACTGCTTGGTGGCACCTTGTATGTTTTCTAAATTGGTAGTTAGCGATTTATAATTTCCTTGTATTGGAGTCAACCTTTTTTCTATAGATTCCTTTATATTTTCAGTTGTATTGAAAGCAAGGTCAAAATTTTGTTTATTCACACATTGCCAAACATGGTCCAATCTACCACCAAAACTTATTTTTTCGCAAATTTTTTCTTGAAAACAAGATACTTCTCGCCTATTCTCTGACTTTATCTCTGACATTAAGAATATAAGCTGATTGTAAAACTTATCCTTATTTTTCTTTTTTGTTTTTACAAACATATTTTTTAAATACATTGCAATATTAAAATCAGTAATAAATTCACCTTCTTTATACCTATTATTGTTGATCGTCCATGTCACAAGTGTGCAGGTGAGTTCTATTGGCAATCTTTCAATTGGAAAGATCTCTAGTGTTCTTACCGACTCAGATCCGCACGTATTTAAACAATGTGATAAAAGAAGAATCAGAATCGCATTGTGTATCAATAAGTTTTGAAACATAATTTACAATAGACCTTGTCGTGCAAAGATTATAAAAATTCAGTAAAAAACAGACTTAAAGGATCAACTTTTTTTAATGGTAAAAAACTTACTGTCAAGAATAATCAAATTGTAAAAATTATCAATCTTCTTGCTATATATTTGCATCCTTAAAGCACTTATTAACTAGCGCAAACATAGAATAAATGTAAAAAATAATCCATGACCAACAAAGGTATTATTGCTTTTGATAGCAGAAGGCATATTTGTTGACTTTCATCTATTCAAAGAGGTACAACATCTTAAAGGGAGAACTATGAAGTTAATGGTAATACGATACATTCCATTCCAATGGATTTTGTTTTTATGTTTCTGTTTTTATACAGTCAATTATAGTTTAAAAAAGATGTTACTATGCACATCACTAAACATTACAGTTGACAACGGATCACCTGAATGTATTACCGCGCTTGAAAATCACCTCCTGCAGTATAAAAACGATCCAAGCTTTTCAATTTTACACGCACTAAAAAATAGATTCCCTTTTCTTACTGAGCTATTTGTCACTCGTGTGCTTGGCAATAAACTTTTTGTTGACGCGGTCGTACCACAACCATATGCGATTATCAATAATCAGTATGCACTAAGTGATAATGGTTGCCTCTTTGCTTGTAACTATATTGACTCAGAAACAATTCTCAAAACGCGACACTGCACTATTCAAAATAATGGCTTACTTGAAAAGCCACCGTATCTGATTGAACTACTGAAAAAAACTGATGCTACTCTTTTTGAAAACGCATCTTTAACAATTCAGAACAGAGACACTGCAATCTTATACTCTAAAATACATCCGCACTATTTAATAGTGTTTTCTCCTGAAAACGGGTGTACAACCCCTTCATTTAACACTGCCCTCTCATTATTAAAAGAAAACTTTACGTTAAAAAAAACCTCAAAACAGACACCCAGATATATTGCAGACCTAAGATTTGAAAAACAGATTGTGTTATATCAGGAAAGTGAAATGATATGATAAATGGGAACAATAATACTATACTAACTTCTATCGACATAGGTACTACAAAAATCTGCGTTTTAATAGGGCGCATCTTAAACAAGCAGGTCATTGAAATTATCGGCATTGGAAAAGCTACTTCTGAAGGTCTTGCAAAAGGTGTCGTAGTTGATATTGCCAAAACAGTTTATGCAATTGGCAGCGCTGTCAAAGAAGCAGAACTGATGGCAGGCCAAAGCATTGAAAAAGCTGTCATTGGTATATCCGGCAGCCACATTGAAGCTTTAAATTCTCATGGAGTCGTTCCCATTAAAAAATCTGTTATTCGACTACAAGATATTGAAAATGCATTGGCAGCGGCATCTGCAATTCCAATTCCACAAGACAAACAGGTTTTACATGTACTCCCTCAGTATTTTATGATTGACGGGAGAGAGCTTGTTTATGATCCACTTGGTATGTTTGGTATTCGCCTTGAAGTTGAAGCACATATCATCCTTGGTGCACTTGCATCGGTCCAAAATCTGATCAACTGTTGCCAACATTCCAACATTATTGTGCAGGATATTATCCTTGAACAGCTGGCCTCCGCTGACGCTGTTTTGAGTTACGACGAACGGATGCTCGGCGCTGCAATTTTGGACATCGGCGGTGGCACGACCGATTTTGCAGTGTATCATCAGGACTCTATACGGTACACAAAAGTACTACCTGTTGCAGGCAATCATTTTACCAACGATCTGGCTATCGGTTTGCGAACAACAATCAAAGAGGCAGAGCGTATTAAAAAAAACTTTGGCATTGTCCATAAGAACTATCTTAATAATGAACTGCTTATTGATATGTTGCGTGTGCAAGGCGAAGGATCAAGAACCATTTATCATCAAGAGCTGCTTTCCATTTTACAACCACGAGCAGCAGAACTTTTGTCATTCATACAAAAAGAGATCCTACAAAATCGCTTGCATGGATACATACCTGCAGGAATCGTTTTGACAGGTGGTGGTTCATTGATGAAAGGTATGCAGGAACTTGCAGAATCGATTTTTGAACTTCCGGTCAGAATTGGCAATCCGCATATCACCTTTGATCTGCCGGAAACATTAAAAAATCCTATGTATGCAACCGGCTATGGAATGCTTGTGCATATTTTAAAAAAACAGAGATACGGTAAAAAAACGGGCACATTTGAAAATGTTACCGCTGTGCTAGACCGTATGAAATCGTGGATTGTAGACCTTTTTTAACAGGGAGTTTGGAATATGATTGATTTTGAAGTTGCTCATACAAATCGGACAAAATCATCTGTGTTAATCAAAGTACTTGGAATCGGCGGGGCCGGCGGAAATACCCTCAATTCAATAGTTGAATCAGGATGTAACGAGATCGAATGCATTGCGATTAATACCGATGCACAAGCACTTGAACTTTCAAAAGCAAAAACAAAAATACAGATCGGAATCAAATCAACAAAAGGACTGGGCACCGGTGCAGATCCACTAATCGGAAGACGGGCTGCAGAGGAAGATATTGATAAAGTTATTGAAGCAATCGGCGATGCAGATATCGTCTTTTTGACTGCCGGCATGGGCGGCGGGACTGGCTCAGGCGCATTGCCGGTGATTGTCAAAGCATTAAAAGAACGTGGCGTGCTTGCAGTAACAATTGTAACAAAGCCCTTTGAATTTGAAGGTAAACGGCGTGCAAAAGTTGCAGAAGATATTATCAAACAGTTAGAATCGATTGTTGATACCTTAATTATCATACCAAACCAACGACTACTGGCGCTTTCAGATCCGCATGTTGCAATGATTGATGCATTTGGAATGATTAATACCATTTTAAGCCAGTCGGTACGTTCAATTTCAGATATTATCACACGACCAGGACATATTAACGTTGATTATGCGGACGTACGAGCAATTATGAAAGACCGTGGCATTGCCGTCATGGGAACTGGCAAAGCATCCGGACCTGACCGTGCAGGCATGGCAGCATTGCAAGCCATCTCTTCACCACTGCTTGAAAATATGAGTATCGAAGGTGCGCACGGCGTACTTTTAAATATTACCGGATCAAAAACATTAACACTTCATGAGTTAAGTCAGGCTGCAGCAATCGTGTATCAATCTGCACATGAAGATGCAAACATCATTTTGGGCACTGTCATTGATGAATCATTAAAAGATGAAGTCATGGTAACCATTATTGCAACAGGGTTTGAGCAGACACAAAACCAGAAAGAAGTGGTTACTCAAAAAGAGATAGTTGTGTCGGAACTGCAAGCAGCACAGGTTGTTGAGTCGGTACATGTGCAGGCTGCTTTGAAAGTTGAGCATGAGATTGCAAAAGAGATGGTAACAAAACAGGAACAGACAGCTGTAAAACAGATGCCAGAAAAGCAAACTATCGAAGACAAGCTTCCATTTGGCTTGTCAGGCCAAGATGAGCTTGATATCCCAACCTTTTTGAGAAATAAACATACTGAAAATAGCTTAAATTGAAAGCAAGAGAGCCCTGAAATTTTTCAGGGCTCTCTTTTAAAAAAACTTTTGATTGTTTACTATTTAGACTGATTTACTGCAAATTTTGAAAAGGCCCACTGTTTTATTGAAAAAAATGGAAATAATAGTTTATTCGAAGCGTTACTATTTATCATTATTTTTGATTTTAGCTTTACGTCCCTATGTTCAAATGCAATAGGATAATTAGCTTCAGTATCTTTAAACACTTGCTCTTTATCTACCAAAGTCAAATTTGGATTATAAAGTTGTTCTTCTACATTCTTAAATTTACGAGCTTGCCATAAATGTGCACCGATCTCAGCTCCAGCAAAAAGAGCTACTGCCTTTTTTGGCAGTTTACGGCTAATATTCTTTTTACTCGTTTCTACAAAACCTTTTGCAGGTCCAGAACTGCTAAAACTATAAGATGCAACAGTCTTAGATGTTCTGACAAGATCTTGTGAAACAAAACCTGGAACTTTTGAAGCGATCCTGGATGGCAATAGATTTACACCGATTACCGTAGCTACAAGTCCAAAAAATCCCTGACCAGCTGCCTCAATATGCAGCTCTTGACCGTCTTTTAAAACCTTTGACCGCTCGTTCATCTCAGAACCATACATCAAATTAGTAGCAAGTACCACCCCAACTAGTGCGTATTTATTCATGTGTATTCCTTTCCCACAGCTTAACTAAACTGCTGCAACATTCACTTTTTCTTCAGTACCAGCAGCTACAGGGCTGGCCAGTTTTAACTTTTCCTTCTGTTTTTCTTTCTGCTTTTCTATCTGTTTCCGTTTTTGCTCTTTTTTCGCTTTGTACCCGTTGTACCATCTGTACGCCACATACACTGCAGCTCCAACCCCAGCGCTTCCGGCTAATAACATGGCACTATTTTGTTTGCGCTGAAAACTAAGTTGAGGGAAAATAGTGCCCAACATCTTATTTGCCATGGAAACAGCTTTTTGCGTTTCAGTTTTTGGTATTGCCAAGAACCTTTTCTTTCGGTCTTGCTCTTGCTGTTTACGTTCAGCTTCTGATAAATCGACACTATTTAGCGTAATATAGTGCCCTAAATCTGCACTACAAAAAAGACCTAGGGCATCACAGTCATTCGTTATTTCAATGAACGCTTTTTTCAATTGGTCACATAACGGGTCAACTTCAGCACCATCCGTCTTCGGATCAAAATCACAATATCTCATATGTGTTCTAAATTCTTGGGTGTACTTATGTTTTAAAAAAAGCCTATCCGCCTCTTTTTGGTCTCCACGCATCACTGCCTTTGCAATACGTTTTGCCAAAGATTGATCCATCTGATTATTTAGAAAATCACGTGAGAATATAGCTGTCAGATCGGGCCTTTTTTCCATTAAAATTTCATATACACTATTTTTTTCTGTAACAGACGATGCTTGCGTGGTTGCACAGATGACAACCGACCAAAAAGTACCCAATAATTTTGTATTTTTCATTTACTATCCCTCAAAAAATGTATCATTATAATCCATTCTACTATAAAACAATGTCCTTAAAATGTAAAATAATACTTTATATTTACTATTTGTAACGTCTTCAAAGCAAGCATTTTTAGAGTCCGTTGACTGTTTTTTGAAGTACAATCTCAAATTTTTTTTATCCAATTGTCTTTTTTTTTGATTGTTTTTCTTATGGCGTTCATATATCTTATTGTCTACAAAATAGATTCCCGCCACGCCTGCCACTGTGGCTGCATCTCATGGTACACACAAAGTGTGCGCAACCGTAAATGAACCGATCAATTGTGGGTGATGGGCACATCGCCTAAGCTTTTTGTGTAGTGGGCCTGTTTTTATTTTGTTCGTCAGAAATCTTTTCCCAACAACTCATCAATTTTGCGGCGCGATATCGCGCCGCCCCGGTTAATCAGAAATTTTTGTATCAAAGTTGTGAAGTATCTGAATGGCATACATTTGAATCGACTTGTTTATTTTTTGCTTTAACCCACCGATCAAATCGAGCTTTATTTTGCCGAAATTCCTCCGTGTTACACTTCTTTTTCGTAGTCACGCCATCGAACTCATGGCTCAAACGCAGCGTAATAACGTCTCCATTTTGAATCTGAAAGGAATTTCCATGGACTGCATAATATGCACGTATCGCATCATCTATATTATCAGTAGTACATCCACTTATAAAATATTTTCCATTCATAGAATATAACCTATTTCCTCCGATAAAAATACCTTCTTTAGATAACTTTTCCGATTTTTCTATTTCTGAAAGATTGTCATATTGTGAGTGTTTAAGAAGATTTTCCATAAGCTTCACGGGAACTGTTCGTCCTGGAACAATAAAGCGCAGTTCTGTCTGGTACACACGCTTTGATGGTTTGAGTGAAACAATATATGCATTTTTATCAGTACTATTTGGTTTATTTTGCTTAAATCGCCAAAAAGGAGCAAATGAATTCTTTCTTCCAGCTTCAATCAACGATTTGAGTTTTTGAAACATACAAAAACTAGTTTGATTAGAAAATAGCATCATTATTATTGTCATCGCGCGTACAGTGTGTAACATAAAATTCCTCGTTTGCATAATACTTATCAGATTATATAGTAATACCCTAACTACTAAAATAACAAATACGAATTATTGTAAATCAGTATAGACCACTTATTATAGGTATTTGCTGCGTATTTTTTCATTTTAGTATATTTATTATGTGCTGCTCTATTTTTTTGTCAATAAGAAAGAGATTTTAAAATATAAAACTTATAATCCCAAACAGTTTGCAAAGAATGCTAACTTTTTGAGATTTATTTGATCTCCTGAAGTACTATAGTGAATAGTCCCCTTGGCAGATTGTTCTGAAATTAATCCCTTTTGATACAATGATGCATACACATGCTCAGCTACCGCATCTGCCGGATTAAGAAGTTCTTTGGTGCCAACCACTCTCTTAATTACAGGTTCAATAATAGGAAAATGTGTGCATCCCAATAAAAATGCCGAAACATCTGCCAAACAGTACTTTCTGACCGCACTGTCTATTTCTACGTGACTGGCATTGTTTTCAATTAATGGGACAAATTCTGGACATGCTATTGAAACAATGCGGCCATTATATCCATTTTGATACAAAAGATCAGGATAAATCTTATTTCTTGTGGTATATTCCGTAGCCAAAATACCAATCGAATCTATATTGGCATTTTTGATCATAGATACGGTTGGAGTGACCATAGAAAAAATTGAAATAGGATACATAGCCTGATCAGTCCAGCAAAAAGATGATGAGCTTGTATGACATGCAATGACAACTGCCTTGACCTTGTACGTATTTATTAAATGTGAAATGGCTACATCGGAAAGTAGCTTTATCTGATCAGCTGTTTTATTGCCATAGGGAAGATTCATAAAATCAGCGAAATAGACAAAATTTTCGTATGGCATCTTTGCAGCCAGAGCCTTTAATACGGTTAATCCACCAACACCACTGTCAAAAACACCAATCGGTCTTTTAGCTTTCAAAGACATATTGCAACTCATATTTAATAAAAATTATTGATCATAGGGAATATTTTTTGCTATTCTTAATCATAAGAATACAATTTGAAAGTTATTTTATGAATACTATAACTATTTTGAAACTATACCTACTTTTATCGATGGCCAGTAATACATGCATGCTTTTGTCAATGACCAGTACAAAATCATATCAGATTTCTTTTTCAAATGAAACAAACAAAGAACTTATAATCACCGTTTTTTTTGCTGGCGGTTACTCTCTTTGCCCTAACAGTAGATTAATCATTGAAGCAGGCCAAAAGAAAATTTTTGATACTCGCATTTGTTGTACCGCTTCAATAGACATTGAAACAAGCAAGCCAAGCTTAATACGCAAGGTAAACTATCAACCAATGCAGGCAGAGTTTGGTATAACATGCAACGCATTTTCTATCGCAATTAAAGAGCGGAACAATGAATTCATAATCGTTGAACTATAAAAACTATTGTTTTAAAAATACAACTTTGTTTAATCTACAAATAACGGTGCATAGAAATAGTAAAAAAAAATGAAAAAACAAAGCAGCATTATTTTAACCCTTTTAGCCATGATCTGTCCGGTATCAGAGGTTTTCACACAAACAGGCAATGGTCTTTTAAAAAAACGGATCATTGAACGCAGAGCCTCAGAAAAAGTTGAAAAAATTATACAAAAAGATTCAATGGGACATATGCTTGATCGCATTGAAGGTATGAATAAACTTTTTGACAATCTCAAAGTCTCTTCTGTTCAAGAAGTTTTACATGCTGTGGAAAAGATGCAAACTAATCTCAAAACACTTTTGGGCGAACTAGGTGCACAATCAATAGAAGATGCCATCAAAGAGGTCAAACAGGTTAAATCAGTTGTGACTCAATTATCTCGACTACAAGCAACGCTTAAATAAATATTACTTCTTTATCAATTTGAAAATGGCAACTTTACCAGCTTTTAAAATTGCTTCATTGTCCCACATAACAACAGCCTTAAAATCATCGATCACGCTTCCATTAAGCTGGACAGCTCTTGATTCGATCAACCTTTTTGCTTGAGAAGAGGTTTGTACCACCCCTGCCAACTTTAATAGATCTACAATCCAGATCTCACCAGAAAAATTTCCAGGCACAACCAGCTCTCGTGCATGAGTATACTCTTTATTTTGAAAAACTTTTTCAAATGCATGCTGTGCCTGTTGGGCAGCACTTAAAGAGTGAAATTGCGCTACCACTAAACGCGCAAGCTCTTTTTTCAGTTCCATTGGATGAATATCTCCAATAGATACTTTCATATGCAATGCATTTGTTTCGGCCTCCGTTTTCAAGCCAAGCAGATTAAAATAACGGAACATAACTGTATCAGGAATGGACATAAGTTTACCAAACATCTGATTTGCTTCCTCGGCAATCCCTATCGAATTTCCATATGATTTTGACATCTTTTGCACTCCATCTAAACCCTCAAGCAAAGGCATAGTCAAAACAACTTGTGCTTCTTGGCCATACTGTTCCTGCAAAAACCTTCCCATCAAAAGGTTGAAAGTCTGATCGGTACCACCAAGTTCAACGTCTGCCTGAATCATAACCGAATCATAAGCTTGCATTAAAGGATATAATAACTCATGAAGCCCAATCGGCTGCTGTGCGGCAAGTCGTGCTTGAAAATCTTCGCGCTCAACAATTCGTGCCACCGTTGTCTTTGCAGCTAATTTAACAATGTCTGTAAAAGTAAGTTTTGATAACCATTCTCCATTATTTACAATCGTTAAACGAGTTTTCGACAAAATTTTTGTTGCCTGCTGTAGATACGTCTCCTGATTACGTTTGATATCGTCCAAAGAAAGAGCTGGCCTGGTTTTTGATCTTCCTGTTGGATCACCAATCTGTGCCGTAAAGTCACCAATAATCAAGATCGCTTCGTGTCCTAAATCTTGAAACTGTCTCATTTTTTTTAATACTACCGCATGCCCCAAATGCAAATCTGGTGCTGTTGGATCCATTCCAAGTTTAATTTTTAAAGGAACATTTTTTTGCAGTTTTTTGATTAACTGTTCGCGAGGAGTTACTTGAGCAGTGCCCTGAAGAATTACATCCAACTGTTTCATCCATCTCTCCTGATTATTTTGATAATTTTTAAATAATAGCAGCAAGCGCGATAGCTATCATTGTTATCACTCGTACAACAAGTTCCCTTAACGGTTCTGCCAAAAAAAATAACAGTAATAACGGCACAAAAAAAGTGGATGCTCCGGACCGCATTTGCTCATAAGCCGCAATATCATCTTCATCGGAAGAAAAAAGCATATACAATTCGCGCGTATTCAAAATCATATACAAGACGCCAAGGACAATATGCAAATAAGCTGCTGCTATAGAAATAAAACCGATGATAACATGAAAAGATGACACATGCGGAAATGCCTTTACTAAAAAAGTATTACTCATAAATCGATACATTAACATCAGGTCAATGAGCCCTGAAATATCTGGAGCAACTGAGGGCATATACTCATCAACTGAGATAAAGTAAGCAAAATCTTTGACATGATTTTTAAAAATAACTACAAAAATAATAATACCTATACATGCCATTAAAAAATGTACTACCACATCCGTATAATAAATAACAATGAGCTTCAATTTTTTGTATGGTCCATACACCCCAAATGGATTGGTAATAAGATTCCTTCCCCAACCAATCAGAGAACCCCATACTGTTGAAAACATTAAAACCAAAAAGCCAACAATATCAAGGTGGTTAACTGGATTGAAAGAGCTTAAACCGAGTTGCTCGCTTGTATCATCGCCAAAATAGGTAGCTACTCGCGATCTAATGGCTGAAGGTATGGTACTCACCAACACATAGGCGAAACTAAATGAGATAAGCCTTATCAGAAGCTCAATCGTTTTTACATCAACCATCGCTAGCTTTTTTCTTAAAAAATAACACTGTACGTAGACGTTACCAACAACTCAAATTTATTAATTTTTCATGCTATTATATAAATTACTAATCATGACAAGGGAATTTTTTTTGATTTTTTCATCCCATTTCTGTCTTATTTTTGTAATATCTCCCGAAATCATATGTACAACCACAGCTTCATGCTTGTGTCCCTTTTGCAAAAGTTTTTGAGAAACAAGCTGGAGCTCTTTACTTGACAGATCCATGAGACCAATAAGATCAATCTCATTTTTAAATTGATTTACATAGTTCATATCTGGCTGTGCGGGCTTACTTTTTACAAAACGAGCTATCGCCAGAACCTGATTATTAATCATACTAACCATATCATTAAAAATATTTGTCAGCTGTTGATCGTACCCTGCTTTTTGTTCAATTTTTTCAAGCACCGATATAGAATTTAAGATCTTTTCATATGCTTGAGCATCGCCCTTGTCAAGTAACAATTCAAAACCATCATTCAACCCATGCATCATACGTTTAATTACCGTACACTGATTCTTAATCTCAAGTGCCTGTTCAACAGGAACAGCGTCCATATGAACCGTAAAAATAGCCATTGAAACCGTTAAGCAAGATAATGTTTTACAATCTATTTTCATTTAAATCCTCGCATTTAAAACACGTATCGCGTTCTAAATATTTTTTCTATTATAAAATAATATTGAAAATATTCACACCATCATTGTACCGAAAACATTTTTTTTGTCAAAAAAGGGCTATGAAAACTATAAAACCCTTTTTAAATAGCTTTATCGCGGTCCTCAGTCCACCGAGAAAGAGCTTTGTCATAACCATGTAATTTTATCAAAATAGAGCTAAACATTATGATTACAAGGGCCGTTTCAAATCTAAAATGTACTGCTTACAAATTGGACCGCTGAGTTATAATAGTTTTTTAAATATCTGATTGATCATCTGTGGGCTTGCTTTGCCACCTGTTTCTTTCATCAGTTGACCAACAAAAAAGCCGAAAAGTTTTTCTTTACCGGATCTGTATTGTGCCACAATATCTGGATTCTGTGCGATGATTTTCTGAGCAATCAATATAAAATCATCTTCAGCTCCGACAGACTCTAATCCTTTTTGTTTGACCACTTCAACAGGATTTTGGCCAGTTTGTGCAACTGTTTCAAAAACAGTTTTTGCTGATGAACCATTGATCAGACCGTCTTCAATCATTTTCACAATTGTTGCTAAATGTTCGGGGGTCACTTTGCATTCTGTCAGGCTTATCTGTTGCTGATTAATAAAACCCAAGACATCACGCAAAATCCAGTTAACAACTGCTTTTGAGCGATGCATCGAATATGCTTTTTCAAAATACATTGCACGTTCATATTCTTCAACCAGAATGTCTGCTTCATAAGGCGACAGGCCGTATTCAGTAACGTATCGATCAAATTTTTCAAATGGCAGCTCAGGCATAGCTGCTTTTACTGTTTGCAAAAGTTCATCTGATATTTGAATGCCTGGTAGATCTGGATCCTGAAAGTAACGATAATCTGCCGCTTCTTCTTTGGAACGCATGGAAACTGTGACTTTGTTTTTTGTATCCCACAGGCGTGTTTCCTGCTTGACTTTTTGGCCTGATTCTAAAAGCGCAATCTGCCTTTCAATCTCATATTCGATTGCATCTGCAATAAATTTGAATGAGTTAATATTTTTTAGTTCACATTTTGTTCCAAGTTCAGTTGTACCTTTTTTGCGAACCGAAATATTTGTATCAGCTCTAAACGCACCATTCTGCATATTCCCTGTGCAGATTCCCGCATACTGCACTGTAGCACGCAACATTTTTAGATATGCACGTGCTTCTTCCGATGATGAAATGTCGGGTTCACTTACAATTTCAAGCAGTGGAGTGCCAGCACGATTTAAATCAACAAGACTTTCTTTACTTGCTTTTACATGTGTATTTTTACCTGCATCTTCTTCAATGTGAATGCGACGTAACTTAATTTTTTTTACTGCTCCATCAGTCAGACGAATTGGAACATACCCATTCAAGCAGATAGGTTTGTATTGTTGTGTAATCTGATAACCTTTTGGCAAATCCGGATAAAAATAATGCTTGCGATCAAAGAATGATTCTTGCGCAATCTGACTATTAGTCGCAAGTCCAGCTTTGATACCTGCAACCACGACCGCTTCATTCAAAACTGGCAAAACACCTGGGTGACCTGTGCAGATGTGACATGTATTGCTGTTAGGTACCGTTGAAATCGCATTTGAACAGGCGCAAAAAATCTTTGTGTTCGTATTGAGTTGCACATGGACTTCAATACCAATAACAACTTCGTAAGTTGGATGACGATCGAGTGCAGAACCATTCTTGGACATACTTTTCCTGCTGAAAATGAAATAAAACTTATGAATAATAATACACGCAACTTACATCAAGAGCAACTTGGCCTACGGTGAAAGGAATAGAAAATTTAGAAAACATTTTATTTTTAAAAAACTCTTTAAATGAATTATTTTTAAGCTATATTTAAAGATAATATTATATTTAAAAAACTAGGTGGAAGTCTGATGAAAAAACTACTTTATGTATGTACCCTTAATTTGATAGGCCAAATAGATGCAATGAATAACATACAAAACCGTAATGGGTATCTAGCATTAGAAGCTTCTATGGAACATGTATCTGGTACTATAATTAATGCAATAAACAAAACTAGCGAGTCGCTTGAATCAACACAAATCGATACAAAAACTGTATCAACTGCAATGGAAACTTACAAGGGTCACGCAATTTACAGAAACGAAGAAAAACTAGAACAACTCGCGTCAATCATCATTCCTGACTATGAATTAATTTGTGTGGTAGGAGCCACTTGTAAAGAATTCAATAAAAAGCACGCCTGTTTGATAAAGCCAATTAAGGCATGGTATAAAAAGATCAATGCAGAACGAAATAACGTCTTATTGGCCATAGTAGGGAATATTGTAAATGAAGCGGCAAATTCAAATGCCGTTGACGCAGACATGTCTCATTTAACTATCGTTTCATCTGACAGTATAACGGATTCAGACATGTTTAAAAAGTCAAAAATCTATGTCCATGAAACAGAACACAAGCTATCTATTTTTCAATATCCTTCCTTGGAAGATCAGGCAAGAATTCTCGTAGAACAAAGTCGACCATGTTTTAAACCAGTTTACAATGAGAGAAAGTCTAGATATTCTGATACACTTGATCCTATTAAAAGCCCATTTGGGAAATTATTTCTTACCATGTTGCGTTCTGATCGATTAGTAAATAAAGAGTTAAAGAATGTGTTTACTCAAGAAGATAATACATGGCTAGAGAACCTCGACTATATGCTTGAAATCTACTTTGGACAAAATACAGATGAAACCATATCGATTTTGAAAAAAAAGCTTCTACGTTAAGCGATGAGAGCTCCAACTCAGTAGTTGAAGAGGACGCTAGTGAAAGTGAACTTACTGAAAATGAAAACAATACTGACGGCAGAGCTGAACGCTTCGTAGAAGATGGTGAAAACATACACTTCTTTGAAGGAGAACTGGGATAAAATGAATCTGAATTCATAACCTTCTTGCAAAACATTGGTTTCAATGGAGAAAATTTTAAAGTACTGGAGGATCCAAACTATCCAGTTGAGGATGAGGACAGTAGCATATCCAGCTTCAAAAAATAATATTATTTAGAAAAAGGTAGTTAACTTTTGCAATGTCATCATGTTTTAATGCAAAAGTGAGCGGCATACTAGTATGTGGGCCTCAACATTTGATAGTTACGACTTTCCTATATCACTCATTAAATTGAGGACCGAAGTTAAAGCTTTTAACTGTGCACTTTTCCATTGACCAAAAAGTGTGATTTTATGTTCATCAATCATCTCATTGAAATCATTTGTTAATGTTTCAAAAAAGTTGGATTTTTGATTGTTTTTGACAGTGTTTGGGGATCTTAATAACTGCAGGTCGATCAGTTTTGATTTTAACTGTGCAATCAAATCTGCCTGCTGTGCAACTGGGCCGCTCAGCTGATTGTTTTCAATAGTTAGAAGTGATATTTCAGTTGCGAGGTTCAATGGATCTTTTAACTTGTTAACTGCTTTTTCGATGCTCATTTGCATCTGTAGTTTAAGATATTGATATGCAGATTTCATTTTTTCAATTATGGCTTCTTTTTCTTTTTTGCCAAGTTCTCTTGTTTCTGTAGTATTAAAGATCGTCTGAAGGGCATAAGTTATGCTATTAACTTTTCGTTCGAGATGGTTTAATGAGAGCTTTACCTTTGTTAACACGTCCCACTCCATAATTGGAACATCAAAGGGGTTGGTGGGTTGTTGTTCGGTTTCAGTTTGCCCTCCTGGTAGATTTTCGGTTTGTGTATCTAGATTGTCAAATGGATTTGTGGATTTTGGCATAGCTTGATTTCTATTGTCCTTGGGTAATTTGTTTGCAATCGGAGCAATAATGATTTCATACTGATTGGCAATAGTCTTGAACACTGCTTGAATCAACTGTTTGCTGTCTATTAATTGGATAATCTCAGGTTCAAAGTACGGTTTATCGTTAGTTTCTTTCATAGTAGTTATTGCATTATTAATCGTCGCATCAACTGTTTTTAATTTGTTTTGCAAATCAGGAAGTTTTCCTTTGTCAGCTAATCCAACTTTTTTGATGGTATTCATTAACTGTTCAAGTTGTGATCTGATCGGGTCGATGTATAACAGTTTAATCAGTTTTATTTCAAGGTAGTTATGTGTATTCATGACATCATTCATCGAGGGCAAAAATCCATGCAGCATTTCAAAAACAGATTCAATATGTGCAGCCACGTTTTCAACCAATGGTCCTGATGTTGAAAGATCGAAATAAAGGTCTTTTGACAGTTCTGATTCAGGATTTTTTGATTTTTTCTCAGGTGCTTGTTTTGAGGTTGGATTGTTTTTCCCCATTGTTTTGACCGCTGTCCAGAAATTAAGCAAGCTTTTTTTAGCATCTTCTGCTTTATTTTGTGCTTGGTTTAACATTTTTTTTGCTAATCGACGAGAATTTACTGGTGCGATTATTTTGTTTGTCGCCGCAAGCTCGTCAAAACGTATTGTCTGTTTTATCGGCACGAGCAACAAAAGTTTATTCAGTTCATGGGATAAAGTTTCAATGCTTTCAACAAATGAAAACAGGTTGTCTGTTTTTTCAGATTGCTTGATCAGTACATTCTTATCTTTTTCAATTTCAGTGGCTGCTTTTTGTTCAGTCGTGCTAAAGAACTTTTTTATAAATTCAGTTGCGTAGTTTTTATAGTTAAGCTCACTTAATTGCTTCTGGAGTGATTGTTGCGCAGTTTCTTTATGTTTTTGAATCTTTTTTGATACATTTTGTTGTACCTGTAATACTTTCTTTTCCTTTTTATTTGCTTCACTTTGTGCTTTGAGTTCACGTAGTTTGGTTTCAATGTTTTTTAAAGCGCTATCTGAGGTATCGTTGTTCAGACCGGTCATGTTTTCTTGAATCTGTTTTTCAAGCTCTGCTATCACCTGAGTATTCGCTTCTATTGCCTTAGCATTGTTTGTTATTGCTGCAGTTATTGCGTTCAGCTCGGCTTCAAGCAGCAGTTTGATTTCATTGACTTTTTCAAGATTAAAAAGATCGTCTGTTATGAGATTTGTTGCATCGAATATAAGATTGCTTTGAGTAACAATTTCAGTAATTTGCCTTTCATAGGTGCTTCTTTTTTGGATTAAATCATTTGGCAACTGATCAGCATTAGTAAACACCTCTTTTATCGAATCTGGCAACCAAGAAAAAAAATCATTGGTTGACTCTGCTTTTTTGGAATCAAGCCTTTTCTGTTTTTCTTTTTTTACATTTTCATTGTATGTCTTAATAAATTCTATAATAGTGTTTAAGTTTGTTTTTCTGATATTTAATAGACTAAGTTCGTCTTTCTTGTTTAAGTCTTTTAAAAATTTTTCTTTTTCGAATTTGCTAGCTTTTAATGCATTGATCTTTTCAAATTTTTTAATTTTGCTTTCCAGTTCGTTTATTTCCTGTCCAATCTTTACGTTTTCGTTTGTTAGTTCTTCTCTTTTCTTTTCGCCGTCTTGTCGTTCTGTGTTTATTGTTTCAAGTTCTTTTTGTAAAGATGTTTCATTTTGTTTTTTTAGTTTCACAATAGTTTCAGTGATATGGTGAATCATAGATGAAGGTTTTAGTGTGGCATCATCTAATAATCGCTTAATGCGATCAGGTTTATATTGATTTTGTAACAGTCTATATTCAGAAATAATTTTTGCGTATGAGCTAGATTTATATAAAAAATAATGTTCATAAAGATCGTTTCTTTTATTTTTCAATCGTGTCAAATATTTATTAAACTGCGTTTGATCTTGTTCATAATCACGAAAAACTTGTACAATGCCTCGATCCAAAAAGTCTAAAATGAGCAGCTGTTTTAAATATGAATTCTTATTTTCATTGATATAAATTAATATGTCATCAATTTTCAATAAACCGAAATCTCTGTATGACGCCTCTTGTAACTGTTGTGAAAATAGGTTAAGAGCAGCTGTAAGACAAAGAGTTGCAAGAGAAATTTTTTTCATTGTACCTCTTCCGTCCTTTTTTGTTTGCATGTATCTGTTGTTTTTTGCCATTCTTCTTTTTGCAATAATAGTTCATTAAATTTTTGAAACAACTTATTGTCAGATTTACCTTGCAGCTTATTGATACGGCTCCGTGCACTTTCAAGATGAGCTTTTAATTGTAACTCAGCCAGATTGATCTGCTGTTGGTTTACAAGTGACTTTTTAGTATTATTTGTATTATTAACAATTTCATCGCATATCCACGGAAAAATGTTTTTAAAACAGTCTATTCCCTGCCATAAGGCTATGTCTTTGGCGATCTGTTCTATGTGTTTTAAAACTGGTTGATGTTCTGGTGTAGTGTTTTTTGGCTTTGGCATCTCATCTGGTGTTAATGGTTTGGCAAAATAGTTTAAATATGAAATTACGATTCCACGCTGTATTGATCTTGATTCTAAGCCAAGTTGCATTAATTTTGTGTGAGTTTGATTAAAAACTGAGTTTTTGTCTGCGTCCTTAGCAAAAAAAGCCTTATATTGTTCCAAAATTTCTGTCTGAAAATACATGATCATAATAAGATTCTGTTGATAGGGATCGATTTCTTTCAAAAAATCCTGATCACTTTTGATCAATGGATTTTCTGTTTGACTGTTAACTGATAAGGCTTTCAGTTCTTCTTGTAACTGTTTATTTTTTGCCTTTAGTTCTTTTTGTAATTCAACCTTAATAAAATCAACCATATTTTTCAAAAAAGACTCAATGCATTCTTGTTGTAACTTTGATACAGTATCAGGTTGTACAATTGCATTTTTGGCAGGCTTATCGATTTGTTCAAAATGCTCGGTGCGATTAAACCAAGCATTCAACTGTTTAAAATCATTATTAAATGATAGTATGCTGTTCTGAATCAATAAAGGTAAGGGGTCTATTTTTTTGTTAATTTGCCCAATGATTGAATTTATACTGCCAAAGATATTCTCTTTGAGTTCAGCAAATTCTTTTTTGAGGTTTTCGCCAGGATCGTAATAATAATCTATTACATTTGTGACCTCTCCCATTACTGTTTTATGTACTGGTTTGCTTATCAATGTATTTACCCATTTTTCTGCATCTGCTTTGACCTCTTTTAACTGTCTTGTAATACTTTTATTAAACTGCAGTGTGCCGAGTGGATTTTTGCCTTTTTCTGTGTTAAATTTTGGCAGTCTTACACATTTGTATAAAGCCCATCGAACAAGAAAAATATGCAATGATAAGGTAGAGTAAAATTGTATTGACTCTTTAAAAGTGTTTTGAAAATAAGTGTTGTGGGCCCTAATTACTTGGTCATCGTTTGTTATATTTATATAATCCGTATCCTGTGGCATTTTCGTTAATAAACCTTGCAGCCGTAAATATTCTTCGTTTTGCTTCTGAAATTCAGTTTGCTTTTTTTCAAGCTCTTTTTCAAGCTCATCTATTCGAAAACCAAGCGTTACGTCTTCTTGCGTTAATTTTTTAAGTTGTGTCAGATTAGCTGGAGTAAGTTTATCTGTTTCGCTGGCATGGGTCCTAATTGCTTCTTCTTTTTCTTTTATTTTAAGTTGTATTATGTTTTTCAGTTTTTCCAATTCCTTGGTCTTAAATGATTCTGTTTCAGATCCATTTGATAATATTTTTTGACGTATATTTTTAAAAGAGTTTATATCTTTCTTAAAACCACTTATGATTTCTGATAATCCCGTTAGTATTTCATTCAATTGATTCTCTATGTCTGCTTCCAGTATTTCATCACGAATAAAATCAGAATTCCATTTAATCATACTATTTTTAAGAGGTTCAATTGTAGATAATATTTCTTTCAATTTAGCGTATTCACTGGATTGTTCTACTGTCTTTTTATTTTCTTTTTCTTTCTGTTCATTTAAGTCTTTGTCCTCTTTAATATTTTCAAGTGATTGTAAGGTTTTTTGCTTCTGCTGAACTTGTTTCTGCTGTGCAAGTAACTCATTACGCCTTAAAGTCTGAGTTTCAATTTTACTTGTAATATTCAATAATTCTGTATGAACAAATTTTTTCTGTTGAATCAAATTCCCAAATTCGCCTTTCACGCGTTCTTGCTCTTTTTTAATCAACGTTTCAACTGTCGCCAGACCATATGAATTTATGTGTGGCAACTCAGGAAATTCTTTCTTTAAAAATTCATCTAAACCGTTCAAATAACCATTCAGCTGTTGTAAATAAACCGTGCTGCCTTCCTGAAATAAACGATTACGCATGGTATCGGTAAGCGTCTTGATTTTTTCATATCGTTCAGGCTTATTTTCAAGTAGGTTCTGATTTCCCAAATCAAGGTAATCCAAAAAGGCTTCAATAATTTTTAAATTTTCTGGAGAACGCTGTATTAACCAATCATTGCACTGTTTTTCAAAATTGTTCAGGTCGGCAGTCAGTTTTTTAAAGTTATTTCGTTCCGCGGTCCAATCGTTCTTGTGAGGTTTAAAAAGATTGAAAAAAGGTGATGCAAAAAATGGAATGGTAACAAAGTACACTATCAAACTTATATACAAAAAAAACATATAACACGCTTCTTGATTTTAATTTTCAATAAAATCTTACCAATAATTAAAATACAAGGACAAGGATTTAAGAAATGAAGCAGTGAATAGTCCCTTGTTAGATCTGTTTTTCAAAATCTTTGTACAACATACTCGGTTGAATGCCATTATTATTCTGATACTTGTTGCTGCGGTACAGATCAAAATTTCCCTCAAGAGTATGATAAAAGATCTGACAGATCTCAACCCCTGCATAGACTCGGATCGGTTGTACGCAAAACATTTCAAGTGTCCAGAACCCTGCAAAGCCTACATCGCCAAATCCGGCAGTAATATGAATGAAAAGGCCAAGTCGACCGATTGAGGATCTGCCTTCAAGCATTGGCACTGCTTCGAGGGTTTTGGTGTATTCAACGGTACGTGCAAGATAGAGTTTGCCTGGTTCGAGTACCATGCCCTCTGCTGGAATGGTCAGTTTGCTGTACTGATGTTGGCTTTTCATATCAAGTACCGGTTCATTGTATATCATCAGTTCGTTGTGGAGTCGCAAATTATAACTATTTGGGTTGAGCTGTTCCAGGTGAAAAGGCTCAATAAAAATGGTCTTTCCCAGCCTTTTATAAATTTCTTTTCCAGAAATAATCATTACAATCCCCTTTCCAAACAGTTAATAATTTTTATCGGATTGTCATCCTATAGGGAATAGATTACAATAAAACACAAACTTGTGAACTTTTTTTAAAAGGTTTTATGTATGATGGTACAAAATGAACTACCAAGCGCGACGACAATTGATCAGATAAAAGAGGAAAGTCAGCGATTTCAAGGACTTGCGTTGGAAGTCAGCAAAGTAATTGTTGGTCAAACCATGATTGTACAAGAAGTCATCATGGCATTGTTATCTGACGGGCATATTTTGCTTGAGGGTGTGCCAGGTGTTGCAAAAACGACGATGGTCAAAGCAGTAGCATGTGCGCTTGGGCTTGATTTTAAACGCATTCAGTTTACACCCGATCTGTTGCCTTCGGATCTTATCGGTAGCCTTATTTTTAATCAAAAGACCCATGATTTTGAGACGCGTAAAGGACCTATTTTTGCAAACCTTATTTTAGCCGATGAGATTAACCGTGCTCCTTCAAAAGTACAAGCAGCGCTCCTTGAAGCAATGCAAGAGCGACAGGTCACGATCGGTTCGCATACATTCAAGCTAGACGCGCCATTTCTGGTTTTTGCAACCCAGAATCCGGTTGAACAGGAAGGTACCTATCAACTTCCGGAAGCCCAACTTGATCGTTTCATGTTCAAGCTTACGGTAAAATATCCGTCAGTGCAGGAAGAGAAGGAGATAGTCAAGCGTTCGAACCGGCCGCAGGTTGCGAGTGAAATTTTGCATAAAGATGATATCTTGCGAGCACATGCACTTGTGCAAGCGGTGTATTGCGATGAAAAGATTATCGATTATATTGTTAATCTGATTTATGCAACCAGAACTCCGATAGATTACAAACTGCATGAGATTGCCGATTACATTCAATATGGAGTTTCTCCACGCGCAACCTTGTCACTGTTTCAAGCAGCAAAAGCCCAGGCATTTTTAAAGGGTCGTCATTTTGTAACGCCAGACGATGTAAAATCGGCTGTGCCGGCAGTATTGCGACACAGAATTGCATTAACCTATCATGCAGAAACTGATGGGGTGACACAGGATGGTTTGATAAAAAAGATCGTGAGTACCATTCCAGTTCCATGATAGTGATACTTTAGTTTCATGAATCGATTATTGACAGATGAAACTGAAGAACAGTAGTTTGTACAAGAAATATATGAGGATGTTGTATGAGTCGTCCGTTTTGGTTGGTAAATAGCAGTTTGTTACTTCTGTGTATGCTCACGTTTGCTATGACATATTTTATTAGGGTACGTGTACCAGAACGGAAAGATATTGAGCCTATTTTATATAGTGCACCAAAAAAGGAGCAGCAGATTGCTATTAATATCAGGCATATTTATGAACATGACCTTTTTGGAACATTTAAAAAGCAGGTTCCTCAAAAACCAAAGCCTGAAAAGGTAGAGCTGCCCCCAGAGCCACCAATGCCACAAAGAGTGATGCCGCCTGAACAACCAAAACTTACTTTTTTGGAACCTTTGAACATCACCCTCAGGGGGATTATTGTAAGTACGGATGATACGAAAAGCAATGCTATGATTGCTGACAATAAAACAAACCAGGAAGGAACGTTCAAGGTAGGTGATACGGTGCAAGATGCACAGTTAATACGAATTTTTAGTAATAAAATAATATTATTACGTAATAATGGGCAACAGGAAGTGCTTTATCTACGTGAACAGGACGCAAAAACTGATCCCGCATTTGCTCAGATTAATGATTGGCATACGAGTATTACCAGAAAGGACGGAACACATTTTCATATTGCTTCATTTCCGTTTTTAAAGCGTGTTGAAAATCTGCCCCATTTTATTGAAATGCTCAACTTAACGACGGCTTATCAAAAAGGTGAGCCAGTTGGTATGAGAATTGGTTCCATTTCACAAGATTCACTGGGTGCTGCGCTTGGGTTTATAGCGGGAGACATTGTGACTGAGATTCAAGAAGTTCCGGCAACGACGATTCAAAATCGTGTTACTATTTATAATACTATTATTAAAATGAATCTGCCTGGTGTTGTTGAAGTAAAGTTTTTAAGAAATGGTAGGTTGGGACAGTTTTTTTATGAAATAGAAGAGATGAAACAGGAAAAAGTTACGATTAAAAGTACCAAACCAACACAACAGTTACCTGGTGCTGCGTCGAATCAGAATAATCTGCAGATAGATTATCCATCTGTGCAACAACCTTTTTCTGATGATTTAGATTATGATAATGGATATGATAGTGATGATATGTTTGCGCAGATGAAAGATGTTGTACGTAAACGAGAGATGCATAACATGGTAACGCACGCTGAGTCACCCGAACATTTGAAGAAAGCTGAAGATGAAAAGATATAACACATATGTTTTATTAAGTGCGTTTTTTTGTTGCTTTTTGCAAATTGCAGTGATTGCCAAGCAAAAAAGGAGCTTTTCAAAAAAGGATATTATTGCATTCAACAATCAAACAGAATCATTAGTAGAAACTGCATACGATCTGCCACCAAAGATTATGCTTGCTGCAAATGCTGCGCAAGAGGTGCCAGTGGCGGCCGATCATCTTGAAAAAGAGTTTGACCAACCGGCAAAAACGGAGGTAGAAGATCGATCAATGGTGGCAATTATGAAGAACCTTGACGATAAGGGCTCAGATGCACCAGAAGAGGCTGAAGCTGATGCTGAAGAGTTTATCGAATTTAATTTTGAAAATGCTGACTTAATTAATTTGGTTAAACAGGTTGAGTTAATTTTTGATATTAGTTTTTTAAGTGACGATGCAATAGAACCTTTATTAAAAGGTGCACGGGCTATTAAGGGCAATAAGTTAACCTTTAAAACACAACATCCTTTGACAAGAACGCAAGCGTGGGAGCTCTTTGTTACCTTCATGCAGATTGCGGGACTTTCTGTAGTCAAACATGCTTTGCCTCGCACCTATCGTATTACCAATTTAGAGTCTGCGCGTAAGATGCCGATGCCATCTTTTATCGGTTCTGCTTATACTGAACTTCCTGATTCAGATGAGCTGATCAGATTTGTCTATTTTATTGAAAATAGCAGCATGGAAACAATTAAAACGATGGTTGATGCGTTAAGAAGTAGTGCATCAATGTTCATTATTTTGCAAGAGCAGAAGGCATTCATTTTAACTGATCGTGCTTACAATATTAAAAAATTAATGGAGATCATTAAAGAGGTGGATAAGGCGGCAGTGCCTCAGACTATGTCGTTGCTTCAGTTAAAACAGGCTGACGCCAGAACGGTGAAAGAGCTGTATGATACGATTACTGGTGATGAAAAAAATAATCAAAACAGGTTTGCTCCTCCGACTCAAAGGAAGCAGCCAACAAGTAGTTATTTCCCGGAAAATCTTAAGATGATTGTCGAGCCACGTCGAAATGCGCTTATTTTGATTGGGCCTTACGATGCAACAAAAAAAGTAGAAGAGTTTATTACAAAATATATTGATACAGAGCTTAGTCAACCGTATGCCGCATTTTTTGTATATCAGCTGAAATATGCTGATGCAAATACTATCGCTGATATCATGAATAATGTGACTCAGTTTGGCAAAGATACTGAAGCAGGTAAATTTGGTGGAACACGGGGTAAAGATCAGTATATGAAGCCGATTTTATTTGTTCCAGAAAAAGAGACAAATAGGCTGGTGATTAAAGGTAAGTTTGAAGATTATATGACTGCAGTTGAGATTTTAGAAAAGCTTGATGCTCCGCCTGTGCAGGTGGAAGTTGAAATGCTCATTTTAAGTGTTGTTATTAAAGATACAAAGTCGATCGGTGCGCAAATAAGAAGTAAAGAGGGTAATTCATCATTGCTTGGACAAAATATTAAGTTCCAGACTTCTGGCCTGTTTCAAAACAAAGGTATTGTTGAGAACTTTCAAGAATCAAATGGGGTGACAAGACTATTGGGAAACCTGCTTCAACTTGTGCAGGGTGCAGCTTCGGGTAATACTATTCTATCATTAGGATCAGATCTTTATAATGTGTGGGGTGTTTTTCAGGCATTACAAACGGTTGCAAATACCAATACAATTGCAAATCCATTTTTAACAGTTACCAATAAAACCCCGGCTATCGTTTCACTTGGGCAAACAAGACGTGTGGTAACGTCAACCATTGTGGGCAGTACAACTCAAACTGCGCAAGGGGACCAGGCTGCAGAATTACGCGTTGAAATTGAGGCGCAAGTTAATTCGGATGGCATGATCAAGTTGAACCTTAATGTAAAATATGATGATTTTACCAATTCAAGCTCTGTCAATGATGGAACGAAAAATGTGCGGCAGTTAAAAACCTCGACTACGCTTGCAGATGGAGAAGTTTTGGGAATCGGGGGACTGGCTCGTGCGCAGTCAAATGATGATATGAATAAAACCCCATTTTTTGGTGATCTTCCAGGTATTGGGTTGTTGTTTAAAAATAAACAGAAAGCTGTTCAAAAAGATAATTTGCTTATCCTGCTTACCTGTCGTATTGTTGATCCTCATGATAAGGTTGAGATGACCAAAGCGACTCAAAAACATGCAGATGAGTATTATTTGACACTTGGTCAGATGGCTTCTGCTTCAGATCGTAAGGATCCTGTGCATAAAATGTTCTTTGAAGAACCCAAAAATTCACTTGTTACTCAAGCAGAAGATTCATTTTTTGGAAAAGTAAATAGCAATGTGATTATCAAACGTAAGCGTATGCGTAAATCCTTAAGGCTTCAAAAAAAAGCGGCATTAGAAAAACCAGTATTAACGGCCGAGCCAAAGGAGCTTGAAAAGCAGATTGCGCAGACAGATAAGCCGATACCTTTACAAGTAAGCATGGTTGAACAGGAGTTTCCGGTGCAGAAGTTAAAGAAGACAAAAAAAGTCGATCTTTCAGCCCTTTGTACCTCTGAGCACGCAGGAGAACGGGTATGATCAAAAACATTTTTTTACCGGAAAAGATTGGCGACAACCTACTTTTTGGAAAAATGATTGTTGGTATTGATATTCAAAAGCATTTTATTTTTGCTACGGCTGTATGGGCAAAAGGGATAAGTCAGACTATTGAAAAACAGGTTACCATTCCTGTAGAAGGTAATGATCAGGATAAAACTATCGATCCGCATATTAAACCACTGATGGAAATCAAAAAGCTTTTTGGTAATGTCGCGTATCGTACCCATATTCACAGTAGTCATGTGTTTTACAAAGAGCTGGTGTTTCCTTTTACAGATTATGAAAAGATAAAGCTCGTAATTAAGTATGAAATTGAATCTTTATTGCCGTTTAATAGGAATGATGCAGTTATAGATTTTATTATTACTCATATTGACCAGCAAACCAATAGTGCAAAAGTAATGGCCGCATGTGTTCAAAAAACGTATATTGCCTCACATTTGGCATTGCTTGCTGCCGCAGGAATTGCGCCAGAAACAGTTACGGTTGATCTGTTTGGAATCTATGGATTATATTGTCAATTTCCAGAGCAGAATGGTAATGGCAATACTATTTTGTTGGATATTGGTATGAGTTCAACAAAAATATGTTTTATTACGCAACATGCATTTAAAATAGTACGTGTCCTTCAGCAAGGATTGGGTGCTGCGCTTAAAAAAACTGTTGAAAATAGCGGAAATAATCCACACGATCTGTTTGAAAAATTAATACGTTTTGGCTTTGCGGCTGAGCAGGATGCTGAAATTATGTCGTTCAAGTCTGCAATCAAAGTGATCATTGAGCCTATTGTATTTACAATTAATTCTTATCAAAGTAAACTTCCGAATTCGATCGTTCATACGGTAATTTTATATGGTGTTGCCTCTCGAATTGATGGATTTGATAGCTATTTGAATGAGCTTCTACATATGCCAGTTCATTATTTTTTGATGAGCTCAAATCAATTTCTTCAGCTTTCTAACGAAAGTACTACTTCAGATATGTTATATAGTATTGGTAGTGCAACTACACACAAAGTAAATGAGTCTTTTAATCTTTTGAAGGATTCATTTGCGATTAAAGATAATATGTTACTGTTGAAACAGTTATTCGTTGGACTATTTTTGACTTTATTGTTGTTGGGAACTTTGATTACTGTTCATGTTACGCAAGTGCACAAGTTAACCGATGAAATAGAACAGTCAAAAATGGAGGTAATCAAAGCTTTAAAGGAACAGTTTGTAAAAATTCCACGTGAAGAAAATAATATTGATGAGATTATAGATCAGGCACAACAGGCTATTACTGCTGAAAAGGAATTGTGGGGCGCTTTTTCCTATGCTAATCAGTCTCGATATTTGCATTATTTACTTGAATTAACGGAAAAAATTGATAAAGATATGCTTGGTTTTGAACTTGAAAAAATTACTATAGGTGAAGGTATTTTAACCTTGAAGGCAAAAGTCAAAGATTACGAGGCTTTAAAAGTGTTAGAGCGGGAATTAAAATCATCCAAGCTTTTTGCAACTATACCTCCTCAAGATAATCCGCAATTTACTATGAATATAGGACTGGCTCCAATTGAAAAGGAAGTTTCATGAGGATCTTTGATACAATCAATGGTGTGCTTGAACTGGTGCATCAGGCCGATAATACTATGGTGAAAAAATATTGTTTAGGATTTATAATAGCGGTGGTTGGTTTGGTGTCTCTTTTGGGACTTCAGTATTACAATACTATAAGTTTTTACAAGAAAAAATTGTATACCTTGAATGATCTGCGTGAAGAAGTTCAGATGATTAGACAGCAGCTTCTATATGTCCAGACTCAAAGGATAGCGGTTGATAAGATGTTGCAAGAAGAGGTTGATTTTAAAATTGGAGGATATTTTGCTCAGATCCTTGAGAAATTTGCACTTACTAACAATAAAAAAACTGAAGAGATGTCACAAATAGATGGTGAAAGTGATTATCGTGAATCAGAATTAATCACTGCTTTGACTGGGATGAACATGAAGCAGTTAACTGAGTTGCTTTATGAGATTGAGCAGAAAAAAAGAATTTACATTAAAAAGCTTGAAATAGCAAAATCTAAAAAAAATTCAGATTCACTGGATATTCTGCTTGTGATTGCTACATTATTGAAAAAAGAAAATGAATGACAGTACTTTTATAACAATCGAAGTAGATCTTGTATTATGATGAAAAAAATAGTTTCGAAAACAGTAGTTTTGTTGTTAGTATTTTCATGCAGTACGTTATTGAGTGATAATAATCTTGATGTATTCGTGAATGGGCAAGACAGTACAGACGAGCTTATTACAGTGAATTTTGTTAACGAACCTTTACTGAATATTGTTCAAGCTATTGCTGATCTTAAAAAAATAAATATTATTGTGCCGCATGCTGGTATTGAAATGAAAGAAAAAGTAACGTTTAGTTATAAGGATCAGATATCAGTTGATCATGCGTGGAAACTAGTTCTTACCTTACTTGATCTGTGTGATTATACGGTGTTGCCAAAAACAATGGGCCTGTTTATAACTAAAAAAAACCAAGATTCATTGCGTGAACCGGTACCGCTTTTCTTGGGCAGTCCATTAGAACTGATTCCTGATACTGATAATGTAGTTCGTTATTTGTACTATTTTTCCAATATCAAAGTACCCACTGAGACTGAAGCTGAACTGAATGTTGCATTAAAAGAGCTGCTATCAACAACAGGGACATTTAAAGCTGATACGCTTTCAAACTCATTGCTTATGCAAGATAAAGCTTCTGTATTGCGGTCAACAATACTGTTTGTTCAACAGTTTGACCATCAAGTGTATCAAGAAAAAATAAAGTTTGTAAAATTGAGAAATACTGAAGCCAAAATGACTGCAGACCTTTTAAATGAATATATTTTAAAAATTGGTAATCAGGAACCGGCAAATAGGCTTGGTCTTCCTGCAAATCTTGATGCACGTAAACCATCTGAGAATATGCTTTTTGCAAAGGGTACAAAGGTAATTCCTATTGTTCACAACAATAGTATTATGTTGATAGGCAGAGCACAGGCCGTGGATAAATTAAAAGAGTTCATTCAGAATACATTAGATCAGGAACACAAGCGGAACGGAAGGTCGACGTTACATGTGTATTCATTGCAATATATTAACGCTGAAACGTTTGCGCCAGTTTTACAAAAGATTGTGGACTCAGCAAAAGCGGGCGGTACTGGTCAGTCGTCAGCAGGTCAGGCTAATAGTCAAGTGAAAGGTAATGAACGAGTTTTTGATGAGATTATCATTCGTGCAGATAAACCTGCAGGAGGTGGTGAAGAAAATCGATATTATGGAGGTAACAATCTGATTATAGCGTGTAGAAATGATGATTATGAGCAGATAAAAAAACTAATAGCTCAAATTGACACACCACAACCAACGGTTCTTTTGGAGATTTTGATTGTCGATCTTACAATTGAAGATTCAAGGAAGCTTGGTTCAATGATTAGAAATCCAGCATTTTTACCATTGCCAGGCAATATGGAGTTTCAATCTGCACAACTTGATTCTGGTATTTTAACTGATCAGACAGACGCTTCTGCTATCACCACACCAACAACCATAGCGCCAGATCTTTTACAGCAGGTAACGTCTTCGACGAGCATTGCGTCGTCTGCTCCAAAGGGAGCAACCTTGGTTAGTTTTAATGATAGTGATGGTAGAACGTGGGGTATGTTGCAGGTTTTAAAGTTATTTTCACATTCGAAAATTGTTTCACAGCCTCATATCACCACTATCAATAATCAGCAGGCAACGGTCCGTATAGGTACTGAAAAGTTACTTGACGATGACACCTCAGAAAGTGCTGGTGGTGCAGCTATTATAAAAAAGAAAAAAGTGGAAGCTGTGTTGCAAATTGACATTACTCCACGTATATCACCAGATGATACTGTGACTTTACAAATCAAGATTCAGATTAATGATTTTTTGTCACCAACAACGGCAACACGTACGACTCGTGAAATTAATACAAGCGCAAACATTCTTTCTGGAAATATTTTTTCTTTGGGCGGACTCACTAATCTTACGCAAAATGCAAATGACAATAAGACTCCCTTTTTTGAAAAGATACCTATTATCGGTTCACTATTTTTTAAAGGTAAAAATCAGCAAGTAACAAAAAATAATCTTACAGTCTTTATATGTCCTACCATTATTCAACCACAATTCAGAAAAGGCTTGGGTGATTATACCAAAAACTGTATAGAGCTGAATCAGAGGTTTGTTGAACAGGCAGGGCTTTTTGATAAAACAAAAGATCCGATAACGCGATGGTTCTTCAAAAATGATATTAATCAGGGATCTGGAAATACTGTTTTTTCAGAATTCATTAACAGGCAGGTTGATCCAGCTAAGGGGACAGTTAAACAGTTTAGATTGGAGCATTCTGTCGCAACTCCGATTAAAAAAAATACCGAAGTGAGAGAGAAAGCATTATTTGTACAAGAGTCACCTGAACAACAAAAAATTGAAGACACATCAGAATCGATTGCTAAAGCCGTTGATGCGTTGGTGGATGAAAAAACGGTAAGCAAACTTAATAATGTATCATTTGTACCACAGTCAAAGCAAAATCAGACACCTTCTGGTAAGACAGAAAGCAAACAAGTCTTAACCGATGAACTTTCTTTGCAAGAGTTGCTTAAAAATCTTGAAAATCCATTTCTTGTTCAGGGTCAGCCAAAGCTATAAGCTCTTCTTCTATTTTAATAAGACGATGGTATTTAGCAAGGAATTCTGATCTTAAAAGGCCGCCGGCTTTTAAATACGTTGCATTGGTACCAACTGCAAAATCTGCAATAAAGTCATCAACTGTTTCTTGGGCTGCATGAGTGACCATTGTTTCTGTCTCGTACATATCAGCTAATTTTGATGCTTGTAGGATCTCAGTTACGGTTGCTGTGTCGGCTGGTACAACTGCAATACCATGCATGAGTGCGTTTTCAATGCCTTCAATAATGCGATTATATTTTGATAAAAATAGTTCATTGCCTATTACCTGAACAGAATCACCCAGGGTTTCCATCATGGTATTCCATCCTTCCCAGTCTTGGTTGCCAAGGCCATCTTCAAGGGTATACAGTCCAAACTCTTCAATCATTGATGCATAATTACCAATAATGTCTTCTGATGTAAAAATAGTATCATTGATCTGATATATCCGTTTTTCATTGTTGTAGAGTAGGGCATCACCAATTTCAAGTCCTATGACTACTTGTGTTGTAAGTTCAAGTAGTTCGATTTCTTCTAAAAGTAGCTTAAAAAGTTCTGCAATATCAGTGTTATGGGGAGCATACCCGCCATTGATTCCAATACATTTTGCAGAAGATTTGTTTGTTAAACGTTTGCCAATAGCTTGAAAAATCTTTGCACCTATTTCAAATGCATCTTTAAAGGTAACTGTTCCATGGGGTATGATGGAAATACTTTTAAAAGGAAATGAACTGTGACTGTTGTGTCCTTCAAAGATGGTAAGCATACACAAGGGGATTGAAACTGATTGTATATCATACATGTGACCGATGGTTTCATATACTGAAATACCTTCTGAAAGTGCTTGTGCTTTACAAATAGCTGTGCTTAATGCACGCATGGTGTTTGAACCGAGGTTTTCTTTTATTCTGGTTTGAGTAGTATCTTGTAAAAGTTGATCAAGGTCCAAAAGATGTGGTTCACGGTCGCATAGTAACGGTGCAAACGTTTTATTAATAAGGTTAACTGCATTCTGTACTCCCGCTCCATCAAATCTTTCTAAATCATAGAGTCCGGTTTGATTTTTACTGTTGTGTGCACCATGATGAGAGATTGCTGTAGTTGCAGTTTCCCCCGAGCTAAGCATTATTTCACATTCAATAGTTGGCAACCCGAATGAATCAAAAATCTCACGTGCAAAAATTTTCTTTATTTTCATAGTTGTCCTTTTTAAACAATTTAGCTTTAGTGAAGCAGATTTTAAATGGAAAGATCAATATCAATATGAAATTTTATGTATAGATTGAGAACAACTGACAATTCAAAATGAAATATCAATGTGTTACTTTATCATTAATACATAATTAAAGCTGGTCAGAGGCCAAGCCCTTAACAAAACAGGTAGTTTTTATAACAGTGTATGTTCGAATGTGACTGTTACGGTGGCGATTGCACAACATTGAGAGTGGCTTAAAGATACAGTGGTTGTAAACTGTTGTGTTGTGAGTGGAATTGGTAGCTGTTTGTAAGAAATATTCAAAAAAGGTGTGCCGTTTGGATGCTTTGAAACTGAAATAGCGTTCGCAATCTGTAGCAAAGAAAAACGATAGTTTGGCAATATTTGCTGTACAGCTTTTAAAAATGCCTCTTTTGCCGCAAATCGGACTGCAAGTCGCTGTGCAAAAAAATGATCATTTGCCGCAGCGTATGCAAACTCTTCAGCTGAAAAAATGCGCAATATTGATTTTTTGGAAAAAGTTCTCCATTTTTCAAACCTCTCAACCTGTACAATATCAACCCCTGTGACCGTTGCTTTGTTCAAAGCTTTTCCATTTGCAAACATCGTTTTTCCAGTACAAGGTGAGTCAATAAACAAAAGAGTGAGTCATATTGAAACCATGACTCACTCTTTTGTTTGTATTTTTAATGATTTTACAGTTCGTCTTTGAATTTCTTAATATCCTTTGTTGTATCTTCTTCTAATTTTTTTGTTGCAAAGAGCGCCTCAGAAAGATTAAATTTGTGCCCTTTGCGTTTCTCAGCAGTATAGTTTGCTTTTAGTTTTAAAAACTGTAAATAGGTTGCTGACTGTTCTTGTGGAACATTAAAGCCAGGTAATTTAGCTAAATCTTTATCAAAAGATGAGACTTGATATTCTTTACGATCAGAAGAACGAATATTAAAATGACCATTTTCCGAAATGTTTAGCTCAAATCCTTCAGCTTTGAACGCCTTATCAGCCACATTTACATGTTTTCTCAACTCTTCTACTTGGTCATCAAGTACACGATGCTTATTTGCAATATAGCCTTTAATCGCATCGGTATCATTTTTAACTTGAGTAGCTTTTTTTAGCCACATTTCAAATGGATCCTGACAAGAAATGATGCTAGCAGGACTTTTGCGATTAAAAACTAACTTCAAAAAGTTCATCGCCGATGATTCACGAATCATGAAGGCTAAAAGTGGTAAAATATATTTTATTTTAGTTTTATTCATTGATTATACCTTTCATATAGATAGTAGACCAAATAATTTTATTTTATCATTGTAACATATTTCAAATAAAAGTCAAAAATTGATAATATCAAGCCAGAAGCTCAGTTCTCTGTATCAAATAGACTTAAAGGGAGGTTTTTGTTTTTCAAACTGTAAAATGTCAACCCCTGTGACCGTTACTTCATTCAAAGCTTTTCCATAAATTTGTCTAATGATCGATACATGATCGCTTCCTGAATATGTGCAACGTCAATTTGCGGTGAGCTTTCAAGGTCTGCAATGGTTCGGGCGACTTTTAAGAGCTTGTGATAACCTCGCATACTTAAGTTTAACCGTTCAAACGCATTTTTCAAAAGTTGCCGGCCTTGTTCGGTCACAGTACAGAACTCATCAACGTGCGATGAAGTCATCTGGCTGTTAAAACACATCTTGTTGTCAAACCGTTTTTTCTGATTTTCAGTTGCAACTGCTACTTTTTGAAATAACTGTTCAGAACTTGTATGCAAAACAGAGCTGTCCTGAATTGTATCATAACTTACATTTTCAACATAGATCTGCAAATCAATTCGATCAAGCAGTGGTCCAGAAAGTTTTTGTAAATACCGTGCAATCTGATTTTTTGAGCAGACACATTCTTTTGTCTTGTCTCCAAAAAAACCACAGGGACAGGGGTTTAATGCAGCAACCAGAAGAAATCCGGCAGGAAACTGTATCGATTGTTGTGCCCGTGCAATATTGACCTCTTTGCTTTCAAGTGGTTGGCGTAATGCTTCCAATGTTTCACGTTTAAACTCAGTTAACTCGTCCAAAAAGAGTATGCCATGGTGAGCAAGACTTATTTCGCCAGGTTGAGGAAACGATCCTCCACCGATCAGTCCCGCTTGCGAAGTGGTGTGATGTGGACAGCGAAAGGGTCTGTGGGTAATCAAAGGTTGTTCTAACAGTTTGCCACAGATCGAATAGATCTTACTCGTTTCAAGCATCTCATCAAAACTCATTGGTGGCATGATCGATGCTAACCGTTTTGCAAGCATCGTTTTTCCAGCGCCAGGTGAGCCGATAAAAAGGATGTTATGTCTTCCGGCAGCAGCAATCTGCAATGCCCGCTTTGCAACTGCTTGTCCTTTTACCTGCGAAAAATCAAGTATGTGGTCTGTTTTCGTTGGCACATAGGTTTCGCTTGTTTTTACGGGTTGTGGTGTCTGTTCACCGCGCAAGATCGCCACAAGTTCGGTGATATGTTTCACAGCTAATACCTCAATGCCTTTGATGAGTGCGGCTTCCTGTGCATTTTTTTCAGGGACTATAATTCGCCTTTTGCCCATTTTTGCCATGTCATACGCAATTGCCAAAGCACCTTTAATAAAACGGAGGCTCCCATCTAAAGACAGTTCGCCCAGAAACACTGTTTCTTGCAAAAACTGTTTGTCCACCTCAAGCTGTTCGGTTGCGATTAAAATTCCCAGTGCGATCGGCAGGTCAAAAAGTGTTCCCTCTTTTTTTAAATCGGCTGGTGCCAGGTTGACGGTAATCTTTTTTGCAGGCAGGCGGCAGCCGCTATTTTTCAATGCGGCCAAAATCCGTTTGCTACTCTCCTTAATTGCCGTGTCGGGCAGTCCAACAATATAAAACTGTACGAGTCCAAATGCGACATCGACTTCAACTTCTACCAGATGTGCTTGCGTGCCTATGGTGGTTGCAGAAAGTACTTTTGTATGCATGTAACTGTTCCTACCGGTTTTTTTAATGTGTTTAGCTTGAAAAATGTATTTTAAAACAAGCTTAATAAACTTTAAAAATAAAGCAATTTTGCCAAATATAAAAACTAGTTTTTGCAATACAGGGATAGTAATGGGACTTTCTATGAAAACGAGTGAGTTTATAATGACGTTCATTGAAAAGCCTCGGTTTGAAGGCACACTTAATCAATTATTGACAAATATAAATATTCTGATATGCTTTTTATTAAATGGTAAAAAGGGGGGTTGTAACATGTTTTTAAGGCAGATAATCGTTTTATGCTTATTTTTATCCTCTTGTGACATGCCAGCGATGTTTTCAGCACTGTCAAAGCAGTTTAAAATAGCATTTTCTAAAAAAGCTTTGCCTGTGTCTTGCCCTTTCAATACAAAGGTAACGGTGCCGTCAAAAATGCATAGCTTTCACACATCAAATTCGCAAAAACTAACAACTGCTATGCAGAAACAAAGAGTTTATAAACCCTTTTCTGGGCATGTTGATATGCAATGTAAAAAAAAATTATTACAACTGAACAAAGTGCCAAACAGTTTTCTGACGACTTAAAAACGTCTGACTCACGACTTTACAAAAAGCTCAAAACATTCAAAAACATGCAAGCATTAGTAGATTATGTATCTGATCAAGAAAAAGCGGCGTTTGAAACATTAATCAATGAAATTGAAAAGCGATCAGGCCTTTTGTATACACAAGCACAAAAAGATTTTGCACAGCAATTTGCAACTGATGTCGATTGTAACGTACTGTGCAATGCAATCAAAAATGGTACTGATACAGCAGATGAAACAGGTTTATATCAGCTGTTTTTGAACGTTAACGGTATCGATTGCAATAGCCAATATCACGCTATGACTGCGTACATTAGAACTCTTATTGCAAAAATGGGCTTAGATCAATATGAAATTACACTCTTTTATTCGAATAATCATTACGGCTCTGTAGCGGCAATGTGCGATCTATTCAAATATATCAGGTTTGACCTTTCTTCAGTTCAATCATTTCCCAATGAGCAATGGCCTGAACTGGCATGGGTTGCGGTGCATGAACTATCACATTTTTATAACAGGGACAGTTTGAAGCTTCAAGTTATTAAGTCGATGTGTAAAAAAATAAAAAGAAGTAATCCAACAATTGAAAAAAGTTTAGTTGAATGGCAGAGCTGGAATGAACATAAAGCGGATATATTTTTTCTTGATAAGCGATTTGAACGGTTTAGCCAAACAGAAAAATTAAAGCTATTAAAGCAGGCCAAGCGAACACTTATTCACCTTTTTCAGCTGGCTGGTACAAGTGAACCGGGGCAGATTGATTGGGACGAGTTACAAAATGACCGTGATAAAGCACATCCACATCCATTAAAACGGTTTGCATATCTTGACCATGCTGAGGCTCTATTGAAAGATGAGATACAGCAGCAAAAGAATGCTCGCACTACTTCATTTTTTCTAAGAGGGAGTCAGTTGCCAGTTGAATCGAATGGATTGCTTGGTAAACAAGAACTGTAAATAAGGGCGGCGCTTTTACCATGTTGTTTGATGAATACTAGGTTTTTCGTATGTGACTCCTGAAAAAATAATAGACAAATAAATAAAAACAGATATATTTTTTTCTAACTTGTCTATCGACGTTATTTGTTAAATATTTCAATTTAATTTTTTTTAAAGGACTTCTATGTTGTATCAAAGGTTAATTTTAGTATGTTTGCTAGGTATCTCAAATATAGTTTTGGCTGGCAGAACAGGTGGCGAGTATACCAGCGAGAGAATAGCACGAGGTTTAGTGCGGGCTGAAACACAAAGCTTACGTAATGATCTGCAACAAATGGATCAGAGACTCGAGCAAATTGACCAGAGACTTCAACGAATGCAGAGAGAAGCACTAACCATCCGTCCCATACAACACATAGCCATCTTGGCTGCTGGAACAGTTGGCGTTGCAGGATTAGTAGCAATACAGCAACAGAGACAAAACAACAACCAGCCTTGTACTATTTTGTAAAAAATGCAATTTGCGTAAACTAAAGCTTGATAAAAAAGCAGCGCAGCCAAATGCAAAATTGACAAATTTTAGCAAAAATGTAGACTTAAAAATCTAGTTAACTCATTTGTGGTACCTTCAAAAAGACTGAAGAAAGAATCATGATCACTGTAACCCGTTTACTTTTTTTTGTATCCCTTTATCTTCCATTGCTCACTTACACCAAGCTAGAAACCCTTGAAGCCATTGAGCACTATTTGCACCAGAAAACACAGATAGCTCTTGAAAAGCTAATGGCCGCCTTTCCAAATGTGCCTAGGCAGGAATGGGACAAAACCTTTGAACGCATCAAAAAGATAAAAGAGCTGGTTACTGCAGACCTTGCAATTCCAAATAAATCAGAAGGTGTTTCTGATGGTTCAGTATTTCCAAATGATACTCCGTATGTGTATGAAAACCTACCTGCACAGATTAAAAAGTGCCTTGCAGATCGGGGCATAAATCCAGAAAAGGTTTTGTTGGAATTTGGACCAAGCTATTTTGCTGCTGCTGCTGCAACGAAAAGCAATTATGTTTATGAAAATGATACATTGAAATCGCATCAAGCATTTATATGGGTTCCCCAAAAGGAACTTTTTGACGATGAGTTTGGTCATCGTATATATCATGGGCTGTGGTGGCACATTCTGAGCTTCAGACTTTTACAGTTTAAATTTGATCTTTTAACCAATGCCAAACGATTCCACCTTATCGAATGGATCATTCAACATGAAATTACTCATATCAACCAGATGCATAGTATTATCGAGACAGAGGTTCTTAACACGATTCGAAAATATTACGCTATGACTGCAATCGAAATTACGCAAGTGTATCTTGACTATACAAAAACAGATGAATATGTGGCATACCTGGTGCCTTGTATTTTGTATCCGAATCTAGCAAAAGCAGCGCTGCAGTATGTTTCGATTGTAAAATTTGCTGAGAATCTGTTTAAAAAAATGAGGCTTGATTGGGCTATAAAACCGGCATACTCTGTAACACACCCAACTGATAGTCAGTTATATCCCTTTCTTAAAAAGATTGTGGCTATTCACGAGAAAAATGGTCGTTATAAAAAGGAAAAAAACGTTGCCGAAAAGATTATGAAGCGAACTGGAAACAAATGGGTCATGATTAATACACTCTTCTCTGGTATTAGTTTAGCATTCGGGTTCGGATATTATTTTACTCTGAAATACCTGTTACATAACAGTAAATGCTCGTCATAATATGTCTTAAAAAATAATAATGAGTTTGATGAATTATAAAAGAAAAACTGTTTTGTTAGTATTGCTTGCTTTTCCACTGCTCAATTGGGCAGAGCCGGAGACATTTGAACCTATTTATACATTTCTTAATGAAAAACACTGGGCTGCGCTTGAACAGTTGAGGGCCACATTCCCAAATGTGCCTGCGGATGAATGGGAGTGTATATTTGAGCGTATCAATAGGTTACAAAAGTTGATTGCTGCAGACCTTGCAATTCCAAATGAATCAGAAGGTCTTTGTTGCGGCTCTGTATTTCCAAATGATACTCCGTATTTGTATGAGAACCTGCCTGCATACGTCCTAAAATGTCTTAAAGATCGTAAAATTAATCCAGAAAAGGTTTTGTTAGAATTTGGTGCAGGTTGTGCTGGTTCTACTGTGGCGACGCACAGTAGATATACTTTTGAAAATGATACGTTAGAATCTCACCAAGAATTTATGGCGTTTCCATCGAAACTGTCGTTTGATAAGACGGTGAGGAATCACGTAGATGCAGTGGATTGGTTGATCAATTTCAGGCTTCTTTCACTCTTTAAATCGCGATCTGATGCTTTAACGAATTGCAAAAACTTTCATTTCATTGAATGGATCATCCAGCGTGAAATTACTCATATCGCTTTTATGCATCATAGTGCAAAAGCAGAAATCTACAGAGGAATTCGCAAATATTACGCCATGACTGCAATTGAAAATACCGCAGCTTATTTGAACTACTGCAAAATATTGGAATATTATGCTGATATTGCACCCTGTATTCGGTATCCTGATCTTGCAAAAGCTGCATTTCAAAAAGTTGCTTTATGGACGTGGCTTGAAAGGTTCTCTAAAAAATAAGGCTTGATCGAATTATAAAACCAGCATATTGCGCAACGCATCCAACCAATCGCCAGCTCTATCCATTACTTAAAAAAATCGTAGACATTCATGAGAAAAATGGTCGTTATAAAAATGAGAAAAATGTTACAAAACGGATCATTCAGCGGATACGAAAGAATTTTATAAAAACTTACGTACTCGCAGCTTTCGTGGGTGTGGTATGCGGGCTTGGGCTAGATTTTTTATCAAACATGGTTAAGAGATAGCGGACAAAAGTTTGGCCAAAGCTTACATGGATTGAATGTTCCATATTTAATCGCCTGTTTTAGCCTTCTGCTGAAATGTGTCATTAGTCATTGGATTTTGAAGCACTGGTGATAATGATGATGCCATTGCTGCCGGATCGCCTGACCATGTAAGAAATCCTTGCCCCTTCCAATACTCGTTTCCAGGAAATGAATTACCATCCCATGCGTACGCACAAACCTGTATTTTATTTTGTTGATCTTCAGGCGTAGAAAATCTATTTGATGACGGGTTTAATGTACTGCATATAATGTTAGTAGAACCCCAAAGGCCACAATTTATTTTGAATCCTTTATCCACAGTTTCTTTTTTAAGTAATTCTTCAGAGTTATCAAAGATCTTTCTGTTTAATTGAAACTCTTCAAACGTGCTATCCCATCCCATGTATCCAAAAACAAGATCTGAAATCATCTTTTTCTCTTTGTTCTGTTCAAACCATTTTTTATAAATCTCTATCTGAATACATGTGCCAAGCAAGGTAAGTGTGTTAACCGTTGTTTCAGTATCTTTTATGTCAAAGTATGTATTAATGAAGCTTTTAATCTTTGATTCTTGAGGTATATTTTGCAATTGGCAAGAGGTTGAATCCCCTGGAAGTTTTGTCCAGGTCCCCAAACCAAGTCCAACGGTATAAAGAATAGCCTGTTTTTTTAGACTTTGCGCAGTTTTCTCTACTTTATCTAAAAATGGCACAATAACAGCTTTAATACGTTTTTCATAAAGTGATCGTGAAAAAATAATCTGTTCATCACGATTTTCCTGCCATGGATTAAGTACAATCAAATCTTCCTGCTTTGGGTTTTCGTTTAAATCATCGCATGCTTGGTCAAAGGTTTTAAATGGTGTTTTCAACTCATAAAAGTCTTCAAAAATCTTGTTCAATGCTGCTTCTTTGCTTCCTTCGTTTCGCTTGTTACCATACCCATTTTCCGTTGTATTTTGTTCTTTGGTGATTATCATATGACGATATTCAAGGTTATTTGCTCTTTCAAATGATGGTCCGACCAGCCCTGCGTGATAACCTTTTGTAATGCAATTATCATTTTCATCAAAGTTCGCTTTAAATTCTGCCTTGTTTGATCGTGCCCCATCATTGATAAAAAAAGTGGGACCAAAAACGGACACAAACGGAGATAGGAGCTGCTCCTCGTCGGTGATATAATCTTTTAATGGGTTATAATCTTTTTTGAATCGAGCAATCACAGCTGGATCATTGTCAGTGCGTTCATATTGAGGGTCTTTGGCTCTGATATACAATGCTCCAAGATTCCACAGGTACGTTAGATTTCTTGCTTCAAAAAGCCGAAAAATCCATTCTTTGGATGCTTTATTTGTAAAAGTTTTGAAAAAGTTTTTTTCCTCGTCAGACCCATATCTCTTTATGTACCCTAAAAAGTCCGCAATGAGATCATTTAGACGATTGTCATAAACAAGTTCTTGCGCCTTGTACGCGGCCACAAAATCTTTTTCAAATTGAGCGCTTCGATTTTCTGGGAGTTTTTTCAAGTATCTTTGCGGATGGTTATTCCCCTGTAAAAGATCATTGATGCCAGATTTTTGAATCGTTTGGATGATAGCATTGAATTCTTTTGTTGATTGGGGAAGCTTTGCGAGTCGCTCCTGTTCTAACCGTTCTGCTTCTTGTTCGTCTTTCTGTTTTTGTTCTTCTGCTAACCGTCGTTCTTCAGCTAGCCTTTGTTGTTCTTGTGCTTCTTTTTCTTCTTTTAATTGTTGTTCTTGTTTTAGTCTTTTTTCTTCCAGTTGTGCTTTTTTTAGTCTTTCTTGTTTCTGTTGTTCTTCTTGTTGTTGTTTTTGTTGGTCTACGTTTACCACTTCTTCTATTTCAGTTTTAACAACTGGTGGTTTTTTTTGATTATCAGAATTTTGGCTAAAGAAGATGGACAGAGCGACCACTCTTATTGTCCTGGCAACAGTTGTAGCAGCGCTTCCGATAAGATTGCCAACAGATGTCAAAAAATTTATAAACCCTTCAAACATAACATTAAACTTTCTTTTTCTTAGTATCTAGTGGCCAACCTAACAGTATTTTAGAGTTAAAGTCAATACTGCATACGCGCGATAGGTTCTTCATTGATATTTACACAACAGATGGTGTGCCTGGTAGGATTTGAACCTACGACCTACAGATTAGAAGTCTGTCGCTCTATCCAACTGAGCTACAGGCACAGATACAGTACGGATTAGTATAACAGAGGTGCAAAAATATACAAATGTAAGTTTGTTTACTATTTCTTTACTGAACCATAACCGATTCAAGTTTGTCAAAGGTGGTAATTTTGGTAATGCGCAGCTCATGTAACCCTGGTTGAACTACGCCATCTTGTCTATGTACATTTGACGGTGCGCCATATAAATTTGAAATCAATGGCGGCACAGTGAAAATATTGGCTTCATCGTCAGAAAAACAGTTGCTGTTGTTTTCAGAAAGCCAATGCGAATAACCATCCTTTATGATATTCTCCATGATGGTCATGGTATCATTGTAGTCATGTCTGTCTTTGTCTATTTTGTGGCTGTAGCAATGTTGATGACCTCGAATCATTGCTTTGATGCTAAACTCAGCGCCATTAATCGTGCAACGCTGTTCTTTTCGTAAATCCTTTATCATCTGCTCGTTACATTTGATCTGTGGTCCACCCTTGGCTGTATATTGAAAAAAAAGGTTTTCGTCATTTTTTTCTAAGCTGCCCCACAAAAAGCTTACAAAAGAAAACCAGGGCTCAGTTGCTTGAGCGTTTTTCATTTTTTCAATTGACTCCTCATTAAAGTATGTACTTTTGTATTCTTTATGTTGTTTTATTTCTGAGCTTTGATCATTGAAAATGTTATTCGAATATATTTCAAATGCTAATCTATTTTCGCCACGCTTGATGGCATGCTCAAACAGTGCTTTTGGATGGTATACCGGATCAGGTGCTGCATGAAAAAACTGTAATACATCGTAGTTATTTTTGTTTTTCTTCAAAAGATAAAGACAGACCATTTTCGAAAAAAAATTATCAATTTTATTGAGCAACCTTAGTCCTTGGTCTGTTGGTGTTTTATCTTCAAAAAGGGCTGGCATGCGAGCCTGAAGTTCATTTACAAATGACTCGGATGTCCAACCATTAGAGTTCCAACCATTAGAGTAGTGAAAAGAAAGGTCATCGTGGTTGCCTCGCAGAACTAAAACAGATTCTTCTTTATTGACGGCTTTAAAATGGGATAGAAAAATGAGCGTTTCGATAGTATGCCAACCCTTATCAACAAGATCTCCCATAAGAATGACTTTATGTTTTGCTGGATCTTTTAATTTCCAATTTTCATCCATTATCCCTTCTTTTATGAAGTTTTGCATAATGCTTTGTATCGATTCTGCTGCTGCGTGTACATCTCCAATAATATGCAAGGTGCAATCTTCAGGTATAATCATCGCGCCGATATGTAGATTTTTATGATTTTCACATTGCTTTTTTTAAAATAATTCAAATATTTTTGCCATGAAAATCTGTTGTTTATCCCGGCATCCACCCAGGCCTCATAAGTCATTATTGTACCATTTTTGAATGTAGACTCAGCTTTCTCAAGGTAACTATGTAATATCGTATCGATAGTATCATTTCTTTTAAATGTGCGCATTGTCAGATTAATTGCGTTATGTAATGTATCTTTCTTTTTTTCATACTCCGGTAATAGTAAGCTTCTTGCTGCACTGTTTTTTTGTTTTGTTAATTCCCCGGAAATTTTGTCAGTAGCTTTTTGAATGCTCAAAGCTACGTCTTTTAAACGGCCAACCTTTGTGTTACATACTATTGGAAGCTCATTTAGTTCTGCAAGTAGTTTTTCAAACTCGCTCCACTTTGCTTGTGGATTATTTTGATCATCTTGAGATGTGTTAGGAGGGTTCATTAATAGGTTTATGGTTTTATCAAGTTGGGATTTTAAGGAGATGTACTGTTTTTTTTGAAACAAAATATAGTTTAGATGATTTTTTATAGTTTTGTAGACAGTCTCTTGATTAATCATCTGTTTGATAACAGTTTCAAAATCCTTGATATTCGATTCTGGCAGCTGATCTTTCGTGTCTGTTATTGCTTTTACTTTTGGATTGGTAATCGCTTGTAGATATGAACGCAATATTATTATAGCTACGACTCCAACTCCACAGTACAAATTTTTATGCTCATTGAGCTGTTGTATACAAAACGCAAGCCATTTTTGATGATCAAATTCAGATGCTTTGACCTGCATAGCGTGCATCATCATTAAAACAGCCAAAGTTAAAGAACGTTTTTTATTCATTGCTGTTACATCAAGCTTTTTAGATATGTAAATGTAAACTAATATGTTAAAAATACTGACAATTTTACATATTGACAAATATTTTGCAAAACTCTTGTGCAACGGTCCCAAGGTGTTGTTGTGTTTCGTGTGAAACGTCCGCTGTCCGCTCGATGGTATCATAGATATTTTTGTATACCGATTTTACGTAACTGACAAACTGTGTTGCAAAATTATGTGCCTGTTTTGGATCAATCGTATCTAAAACGTTCTCTTTTAATAAAAAAAGCTGTAGTGTACTGTCAACAAATGAATAGGTGCAGTGCTCGCTCTGCTTCAAAAGTTCAACGATCAGTTTGCCGCGTAAAAGCTGTTTGCGTGATACTTCGTCAAGTTCAGTGCCAAACTGTGCAAAGGCTGCCAGGTCATGATATTGCGCAAGTTCAAGTCTGAGTGCACGAGTCATTTTTTTAATCGCATTCGTTTGTGCTGCTCGACCGACACGTGAGACTGAAAGTTCTGTGTTTACCGCTGGAAAAATACCTTGATTAAAAAGCTGTGTGTCCAAAAATATCTGTCCATCGGTAATTGAAATGAGATTGGTTGGAATATAAGAGGTGATGTCATCCCCTTGGATCTGGACAATCGGCAGCGCTGCAATAGATCCGCCCCGCTTTAGTTTGCCTGCACGTTCCAATAATCGGGAATGTAAATAGAAAACGTCTCCTGGGTACGCCTCGCGTCCTGGTGCTCGTCGTAGCAGCAAAGACATTTCACGAAAAGCGACTGCATGATTATTCAGGTCATCGTAGACAATCAAAACGTCTTTACCTTGATCTCTGAAAAATTCTGCAATTGTGCATCCAACATATGGTGTGACATATTGATTCAAAACGGCATCGCCTGCTTGAGCATTGACGATAATGGTATACGCCAATGCGCCTTGTTGTTCAAGTAATGTTATGGTACGTGCTACATTCGCCTGTCTCAAGCCAATTGCAACATAAATACAGATAACATTTTTGCCTTTTTGATGCAAAATAGTATCAATAGCAATCGATGTTTTTCCGGTGCCTCTGTTGCCGATAATGAGCTCTCTTTGGCCTTTTCCAATTGGAAACAATGCATCGACGCTTAATATACCTGTTTCTAACGATTCATTAACCGGCGAACGGTCTATAATTCCTGGAATTGCAGCTTCAATTGATCGCCATTCATCTTTTTGAATTGCATGTCCACCATCGATCGGTTCTGCAAGTGCATTTAAAACACGGCCCAGTAAATGCTTTCCTACACCTATCTGAAACACTGTTCCGGTTCGCTTGACTACTTCAAGTTCTGCAACAGGAATTGTGTTTGAAAAGAGAAAGATTGCGACTGAGTCTGATTCAAGTTGAAAGACCATTCCTGTGTTGCCACCTTCAAAGGTAACAAGTTCATTTAATAATACATTGGTTAAACCATGAGCTCTGCAGATATTATCACCAACTTTAATAACAATACCTATTTCTTCTAAGGTATCTTCAGGCAGGTTCTGCAATGCCTGTTCAAATAAAGAACTTAAATCTGTTACCTGAATTTCCATTGTGTATCCCTTATTTTTTTAAAGTGGTTGTAAAGGAGTTCAATTTTTTTCTGATAGAACTTTCCCATAAATGTGTAGCGCTTTGTGCTCGAATACCTGCAATAAGATCTGAATCTATTGACCAGTGACATACAATAGTTTTGCCTGTTTTTTTTTCAAAACTCTTGATCAGCAGTTCGACATTTTCTTTATTACAGGAGTGAGAAGTTGTAATATTCATATGCATACTATTTTCACTTACGTGAATCATTGTTATGATTTTTTTTAAAATATGTGGCAAGAGCTCTAGTCTATTTTTTTGTATAAGTAATTTACCCAAACTATTTATATTTTTTGGAAGATCGTAGGTTTGAACGATAAGTTCAACAGCTTTTGCTTTTATGCTTTCGTGATTTTCAAAAAAGACGCCAAATAATGATAATAACATATGATTTTTGGAAATATTTTTAGTTGCTTTTTCAAATTTGATGCACAGGGCTTCATTAAGAAGTGATCGATCTGAAGTTGCAATATAGGCTTGTGCATAAAGATTAATCAACTGAAATAAGGAAGAAGTTAATTGCATCATTATTCTTTCGTGGCTATCTTTTGAACTAACGAGTTGAGATATGTTTTGCCATGTTCAAAATCTTGAAAAAATAGCTTTAAGTCAATCTTTGCTTTTTCAATTGCAGCCAGTTGCAATGTTTTATATGCAGTATCGAGGGCGCATTGTTTTAAAAAGCTCTCTTTTTGTAACAACAGTTTTTCAGTTCTTTCGTTTTGTTCTGAAAGCGACGATTGATGTGCTTCTTTTGCACAACTGTTCCAAAATGAGACTTTCTGTTTTAGCAAGGTGAGTGTTTCAACTTCTTGGGATATTTTTTGTTTTAAATCTGTTTCTTTTGTTGCAAGTCTTTGTAAGACTTTTTGAAGTCTTTCCTGTTCTGTTTCAACTGATACAAACTCAGATTTTAAAGCAGGTAAAAAATACTCTATAAAAGTGAAAAAAATAAATCCAAAAATTGAAAACATACTAATAAGTTTAAACAGAAGATCTGCCATATTTTCCATTGTAAGACCCTATTGAGAACCATCTTTTAACTTGCTAACAACCTTTTGTGTCAACATCTGAATATGCAATTGAGCAGTTTTTTCGGTAATCAGTATGCTAGGTTGCTCACTATTGTCTTCAATGTTTGTCATTAAAATTGGAGATAGCTTGTCTATAAGTGGCTGGTTAAAATTACAATATTGCCTAAAATCCTGCCAATGTAACTGTTTTTCGTAATAAATCTGTGCGATTGCAGATTCAATATTGGTGATCATATAAGAAAGTTCAAGTTGAGTTTTCTTGTTGACTGCGATCGCTTTGATGAATGGTTGCAATAAAATATATTTCAAAAAAATAAACGTTATCCAGAAATTAAGCATTTGGATAATCACTGTGAAGTTTATATTCATGAAATATTCCTTGATAATTTTAGGCCATATTTTTACCTGCAAACAACAGAAGAAGTGCAACTAGTAGGCAATAAATTGCCGAAGTTTCTACCATTGCCATTGCTATTAACATGGTAGTTCTTATTTTTCCGGCTACCTCTGGATCTTTTTCTTTTGCCAGTCCTTCACATGCTTTCATGCCAATTAAACCTTGGCCCAAAGCAGGTCCAATGCTACCAAGTCCCATTGCAATTGCTGATCCTATGAAAGCTGCTGCTTTTGCATAAAAAATATTGTTGACATCCATGAAAATCCTTTGTTTTTATGAGGCTTAACTCATATTGTACTCCAAAAATAATGATTATTGCAACTGGCTTTTTGCTTTTTTTTAAATTTGTGAACTATTTCAAAAAAGAGTACACTGTGAGTACTTTGTTTTATCGTGAAATAGTATTATTGCCAAAGAGGTATATTATGAAGGTATATCTAAAAGCCTTTTTGTATCTATTATCCTTCTGTGTGGTTATGAAAAACTATACGGTCGATGATTTTTCTGATGCGCTGCTAACTGAAGAACTATTAAATAATCAACTGAATCTTGACGATGCTTATCTTCAAGCTTTTTTACAGCAAGACGAACCTGTTTTTGCTGTGGAAGAAGCTGTACCTGCTGTTTCAAAAGTTATGGTCCCTCCTGCTTTAATTGTCAGTATGTTGGAAGCAGTCAATTTAAAAAAGATTTTGATGCAAGATTTTTTCCTCAAAACGTATCAGTTGGAAGTGAAAGGGATACATGATTATCCGTTGTTTCATTCTTACAAAGATCCGTTTAAACTTTGCAGAAAAACAGGAAGAAAAAAGTCTATTTCAGTTGTTCCATTTTTTACGTATGTTTCGCCATCATTGTTTGAAAGCAAAGAGGAAGATACTTTGCAAGCATACCTTGCGTTAAATGAAACTCGTTTATTGACAGCGCTGCATGATTCGATTACCCAGCTCAAACAGTTTTCTGACCAGTTTTATTTTGATGTGGCTGCTGTTTTTAATAGCTTGAGCCATACCTATATTCAACAACGAAAGCTTGGAGCACTTTTGAGTAGCCAATTTTTGGTCGGCGAGTCTTTATTTGGTGTGAGCGTGCCGTTTTTATACAGTGAGCGTAATTTTCAGATGCCGCAGTATTTTAAGGATGTTTTGGAACGAGAGTTTGGAGCTTCAACGGCCGAACAACAGGAAGCTTTTAAAAAGCATCATTTAATTGCAGATAAGGTTGGATGTGGTGATTTAAAGGTGCAATGTGCGCATAAGTTCAGACTGAAGCCTTATTATGAAGTTCAGTTACAGCTTGCTTCTGTTTTGCCAACTGCATTTGCGATTAAAAGCGGCATGCTAGGTACCACGTTTAAAAGTAAGTCAGCATTGCCTGCTTTTCATTTTGCTGATTTTGCTGAGCTTTTGATTACCAATAATCAGGAAAAAATCTTTCAGTTGACAACGGATTTAGCATATGACTGTCTGGACAGAATAGCTTATGCTCTTTTGGAGCATAGGTTGGGAGAGGGACGTTTTGCTGTAAGTGCAGGTATTTCTCAAAAAGTTAATATAGGAAAGTTTCTTTCAAAAGCATGGTTAAAAAGGTTCAGATTAGAATCGTCATTTTTTATTGAATACAAAGCTCCAATGACAGTGAAGCAGTCCTTTGCCACAAAAATCAATCGATCTGCGCTTGAAAATAGTACGATGAGTAGCGATCCAGCAAAACTACTTGATCTTTTTTCGCAGGGAGTGGTCTCTCAGCTGTTCTTGCGATCGTTTTGCGCACAGGTTAGTGGTAGCGTTGCATTAAAATATAGGTCTGCACTTGTGTATCATGCAAAACAGTATCGCGTTTTTGTTGGTTCAGATAGTTGGCTAAAGTCACCAACGTATATCAACGTAATCAAAGCTCCTTCTGATATTAAAAATACACTTGATAAACAGAAAGCAGATAAAAAATATGCTGCCCAGGCAATACTGTTTGGCGGGGCAACGTATAGCATGAAGCGTTCAGCGTATAGTGTTGATTTTAACATTGCCGGATATACCAGTACACTTTCTCGTGGAATAGGAAAGGATATAGGGTTTTCAGTGGGATGTGATATTAGTTTTTAGTTTGCTGCTTTAAAATGGTTTTTTATACGATGATCTCTGGGTATTAAAAAAAGGTAGATTATGGAACTATTTAAAGGCCTATTTTTTGGTTTAACATTACTGTTGCAGATACAGCTTCAATCATCCATGGTGCTCAATACAATACAGCCTTTTGATGGTATTTTTGTTACAGAGCATCAGCTGGAACTTATTCAGTTATTTCGATTTAAACTTCAAAACATTTATACAGCTTTTAAACAGGAAATTAATGGTAGGAGCGATCAAGATCACAATCAGATACTTTCTCAATATAAAAATAGGTTAATACAGTTGGCGCAGCGTTTTTTTGGACAGGCTGTTGGAGGAAAAAAATTTGTTACTGCGGTAGTTCATGAATATTGTGACAATCATAACAAACAGGATAGTTTCTTGTTGCACTGGATGACGGTAAAAGATGGTCATGAGTACCTTTATTTTGACCAGAACATACAGTCTTTTGCGCAGCTGGATAGATTTTGTATTGATTTAATCGAGTTTTTGGCCGATCTTATGTACAGCTGTCCTATTGCTCATCAAAGATTGCAGCAGATGATTGAGAAGTGGAATCGGTGTAAAATAATAGTTGAACAGTTGCAGAATGAATCGAAGATCTCTTTTGATGAAGCTACAAAAAGTAAGTTTTTAGGGTATCTCAAAGAAAAACATCTAGCACGGGTGGCAGTAGAAGCTATAAATGAATCTCTCATTCTTTCATTCGTTACAAGTTTTTATGAACATAGTAGTTAATCAAGCAACTCAAACAGGCGATGTAAAAGAGCAACCTGTTGAAATAGTTGGTGTTGTGGAGCGAGTGCTTTTTGCAAATGCACAGACAGGTTTTACTGTCTGTTACATCAAACCTGAAGGCCAGGTTGAAAAGGTGACGGCCTGTGGTCTGTTGTCTACTGTTCATCAAGGAAATATAGTTCAAGCAACAGGGTGTTGGGTGCAACATCCGAAATTTGGCAGACAGTTTTCAGTCGATTCGTATTCGATCTCTTTGCCCTCTTCTGCTGTTGGTATTGAAAAATATTTGGCCTCCGGTCTGATAAAAGGGATAGGGCCAACGTACGCGCAGCGTTTAGTAAGTTTTTTTGGAACGCGCACGCTTGAAGTGATTGATAAAACTCCTGAACAGTTAGCTTCAGTTCCTGGAATAGGTCCCAAGCGTCAAAAAGAGATTATCGCCGGGTGGGCGCAGCAAAAAGAGGTTGCCCATATCATGGTGTTTCTTCAAGAAAAAGGAGTATCGAGTACGTATGCGGTCAAGATTTACAAAGCATACAAGCAACAGGCGATCGAACTGATGCTTGAAAATCCGTATCGCATTGCCGAAGATATCTGGGGAATCGGTTTTGCAATTGCAGACACCATCGCACAAAAACTTTCAGTTGCACCTGATTCAGTAAAACGGTTTAGAGCCGCACTTTTGCACGTGCTTTCAACCAGTACTCAAAATGGGCATGTGTACGTTGAACTTGAAAGTTTAAAGAAAGCTACTGCAGAACTTTTGAGTCTGGATGTAGCCATATCGGCATCGAAAGTTAAAATTGTCCTGCATGATCTGTATAACGAAGAAAAAATAAAGCTTGTATCCAAGGGGCAAGAGCATTTTATTGCGTTGGCTTTTCATTATAAAGCTGAAAAAGGGATCGCTGACCTGCTTTTAGAGCTCCAAAAGGCGACATCTTTTTTGAATATTGATCAGAATAAGCTCTATGAGCTGTTGCGCACCGATCAGAAAAATGGAGCCCAGCTGCATGAGCAACAGCAAAAAGGTGTCATGTCAGTTTTTACGTGCAACGTTACCATTATTACCGGTGGCCCTGGTACTGGCAAAACAACGCTTGTTAAATCGGTGTTAAACTTATGTGATCAGTTTGCTGTCTCTTATAAACTTGCCGCGCCAACGGGGCGTGCTGCAAAACGGCTTACGCAGAGCGCTAATCGTCAGGCCGTGACCCTGCACAGACTGCTTGAGTTTGACCCTGCAACCATGCAGTTTACCAAAAACGCTCAAAACGCCCTCGATTGCAAGCTGCTTGTGGTTGATGAGGCATCGATGATAGATATTTTTTTAATGTATGCACTGCTCAAGGCGGTGGCTCGTGGAACACATCTTGTTTTTATTGGAGACGTTGATCAGTTACCATCAGTCGGTTCTGGTAATGTTTTGTCTGATCTGATTCAAAGTGATCTTATTCCGACGGTGCGCTTGACTCATATTTTTCGGCAAGCACATGAAAGTTTAATTGTAACGAATGCACACAGAATAAATAAGGGTGAATTTTTTGTGACGTTTGACGAAACAACTCCTCATGCAAAAGATTTTTATTTTATAAAAGAGGAGAATCCTGATACTATTCAGGAACATTTAAGGCACGTATTTAAATCGGTTCTTGTTCAGAAAAAAATTGCATTAGATGCAACTGCAGTCTTGGTGCCAATGAATCGAGGATCGGTCGGAACCGTTGCATTAAATCAGATGCTGCAAAATCTTTTAAATCCTCGTTCTGATGATGCCATTGTGTATGGTTCTTACACATTTAAAGTTTCTGATCGAGTTATGCAGATTAGAAATAACTATGATAAGCATGTTTTCAATGGCGATATTGGCACTGTTGTGCTGATTGATAAAAATGAGAAGGAGCTGCATGTGCAGTTTGATCAGCTGGTTGTCTATGATTTTTCTGAATTAGATGAGCTGGTGCTTGCCTATGCAATTTCGATTCACAAAAGTCAGGGTTCTGAATATGATGCGGTTATCATACCATTATTCATGCAGCATTACACGCTTTTACAGCGCAAACTTTTGTATACAGCGGTGACAAGGGCAAAAAAAATCTGTATATTAATCGGGCAGCCAAAAGCTTTTTGGACCGCGATTCGCAATAGCGTTACGCAGGTTCGCCTTACTTTATTAAAAGATTTTTTGGCAAGTAATTTATCAGCACGTTAAAAAGTGGAGCGAACGGAGCAACATGAAAAATTTTTCTGTATTCAAAGGTATGGTGATGGGTGTATATTTTTTAGCATGCCCGATGTATGCAATGCGTACCAATCCTCAGTATCAACTGCGTATTCGGAACTTGGCACGAGAAGAAAGAGAGTATCTTGCGCGCATACGACAGTTGCGACAAAATAATGTAGAAGATCTACAAAATAATCCTGAAAATAATTTAGAAAATGCCGAGGGGCATCCACCTTATATGTGGCAGCTGCCACTACCGCATTCTTCTCGTTACGCTCATTATGATCCTGCTTTTTTTAGTGATGCTTCTGTTCAAAATCAAAAACAAGATAGTACGCGTTAAAAATGCTCTTTTTTTAGCTATACCCTAACCAGCTCCAAAGACTTTTAAACCAATCAAATCCCAGTAACCAGTTAATGAATGAGTTGTGCTTAATTGTTGGTGTGCTCTTTGGTGGAAATTCTGCTTGTGGGGTTCGTGTGAGCGTTGAATGAGCATTTGAGTTTTCGTTTTTTATTTTTGTCTTGGTTACAGGTGTTACCAATTGTGTAGTGATTGACAGTGGTTTGTTTGTTTTTCCAGTTTTCAACAACTGTGCTCGCAATTTCATTGCAATCATACCAACATGATTAAAACCCATCATTGTAGTTTGATTTACACCAAAAAAATCATCATTCAAATTGTTGTTATTCGTGAACAGAATAGTTTTGTTCTCACTTTTTAATAGATTTTGTTTGATCGTTTGATTGACGGTTAAAAGAATTTGTAATCTCATTTGCCATAAAAATAGCTTATATTTTTTTTTTGCTGTTCCTCCTTCGTAGAGATTGCTATAAGTTCTTTTTAAATAATATTCAATACCGTTGTAGGTTTCATTGTTGATCATAATTTTTTGCGTAAAGTTGTCAGCAGGGAAAATGGTATTGAAATTTTCAGTGTTGATGTGCTTGGAGTAATCCATTTTTGATAGATTAAGCCCGAGCTGTGTTATTAATGTATTATTATTATCTTTGGCAGGAGCATTATAAACTAAATAGTTTTCGATGGCTGGGTTGTTAAAAGTTTTTAATTGTCCATTTGGCTTTTCCTTTTTTAATTGTTCGCGAACAAGCATGAGGATAATTCCAAGGAAGTTGTTGCCTTTAAAATCAGCACCAGCGCCCCATTCTTTATCTTTTTCGCCTGCATTTTCAACTAAAATTTTAGGGTGTGTGCTCATTAAAAGATTTTTTAGTTGGTTGTTTTGGTTAAATTTTGCCCAGATTGCATTAATCATATGTGTGTATTTTTCTTGGTGCCATGAGGCAAATTTATTTTTTGCTTGTTCAGATTCATGGTGCTTGAATTGTCGTGCAAGATTGAATGCTTCTATTGGGATAGCGTTTTTTAAGAAGTAAGTTACTTGTTCTTCTGTTGTAACTGTTTCCGTTCTGTTCTTTTTGTCTCCGTTATCCAGTTGGAAGTATACTGTAATAGTTTGAGACCAGTTTTCAGGATAGTAAGGTAGGATGTATTTGAGAACTTTTTGCGCTTGAAAATAGTTTTCTACGGTCTTCCAGGATTCACCTTTTGGTAACTGAAAACTTTCTTCCCAAAAATTAGTAAATTCATAATAATGTTGATTTTGATCGGTCGTTCTGAATGTTCCAATCTCTTGATCGCCTCTTTGAATCTCAAATGAGTTATAACCATCTGGTTTTTCATAAAATTCAATGCGGTTTTGAAACTGCTTCCAACTTGTTGCGTTTGGATTATAGAATTGATAGGTCTGGTATGCCTTATAACCTGTTTTATCTGCTTCTATTTTGTCATCTGGATTTAATTGCGTGATGATCGCTTGAAATTGCTTGTAAATTTCTTGTTCCGGTTCTGCGGTCTGAAGAGTTGCATGTAACAGTAGCACAATAAACAATAAAATAACCATTGAATTAGTTCTTTCATAAAATGAAACACAGCTCTATTCTATGAAAAAATAATAGAGAAATACAATGGATTTTTATTTTGTGCAATAAATAGGTTTATTTATTCATATTCTGAATACGTAATTTTTGATTTTTCACGGTGTATGGTTGGCGGAAATTTGATTTCTGTTTTTTGCTCGAGTAAAGGTATTTCTATGGCTCCCGTTTGGTCATGTTGTTTGTATGGCAGATTGGCATTTTTTAGCTTTAACTTTTCCAACGCATTTATGCATGCGTCCTGTTTGCAACTGCCTTCCATTAAAGATCTGATCAGGATCGTTTTATTAGTACATGGAAGTTGTGGTATACGTAGTCTTCTTCCATCTGACAGTTCCAAATAATCTTTTGTTTTTGAGTGTGCAAAAAGGGTGATTTTGTTTTCAGTTTTAATAGGGTAGACAGAGATATCAAATATGCCAGTCCTTTTTGGAAGATATTTTCCCAGAGGGTTTTTTGCTACTGTTAAGCTTTTCATTGTAGCCATTTTTAAGAGTAATTTTTCCAAAAAAGGATGCGCTGTGCATGAAAGCAGCAATAGTGGTAGTAAAATCGATCTTTTTATCTTCATAATTTATTCTTTATTTTAACTTGTTTTAAATAAGTGGTTTATATATAGTATTTTTATTATATATGATTATTTTCTATTCGTCAATATCAAGTTTAAAAATTGATACAGTCAAAGAGTCTGATTTTCTCTATTCGAGGGCCGAGCATCGTACAAAAAGAAGGGGGGCTGCCCCTTCTTTTTGTTTATTTCATTTTACAGTACGAGATTCACAAGCTTTGCTTCGATATAGATATGTTTTTTGATCGAGGTGTTATCTGGTATCCACTTTGCTATTGCTTGCTCTGCCAAGGCATAAATAGTCGCCTTTTCAGTGTTTTTTGCAACAGTTATTGATCCCCGTGTTTTACCGTTGACCTGTACGATAATCTCTATGGTATTTTGTACCAGTAGGGTTTGATCAACCGTTGGCCATTGCATAGCATTTAATTTTTTGTGACATATTTTTTCAAGTAGTTCGCTTGCAAGGTGTGGGATAAACACTGAAAGGATGGATAGGAGTTTTTCAATAGATTGTTGCGATAGTGTATGTTTTTCAGTGATTGCCTGGTTCAACCATTCCATGCATGATGCAATAGCGGTATTTGGCTTGTATCTTCCAATCCGTTCTTCTATTTCGATTTGTAGTCTGGCTAGGGCCTGTTTGGATTGCAAAGGCTCTGTATCTTGATCAACAATGGTTTCGGGGTTGGTCAAAAAATCGTATAATCTATTTAAAAATCGCTTCATTCCTTCAATGCCGCCGTCCTGCCACACTGCATCGAGTTCTGGTGGTCCCATAAATAAAATGTACAGTCTCAAAGCATCCGATCCATACTGTTTGACCATGTCATCTGGGTTCACCACATTGCCTTTTGATTTTGACATTTTTTCTGTTAGACCGGTTTTTTCAGAATATTTTAAGACCATACCTTGGTTAAAAAGCTCTTTGAAAGGCTCATCGAATGGTAGATGGCCCAGGTCATATAATACTTTTACATAAAACCGTGCATACAAAAGATGTAAAATCGCATGTTCAATGCCACCAATATAAAGATCCACAGGTAACCAGTGTTCCATATCTGCTTTATCGAATGGTTTGTTTTGCAGTTTTGGGTTAACATAACGTAAAAAGTACCAGCATGATCCGGCCCACTGAGGCATGGTATTTGTTTCCCGTTTTGCTTTCTGTTTGCATTGCGGGCAGATGGTGTTGACAAATGATTCAATGGAAGCAAGTGGAGATTCGCCTGTTCCGGTTGGCTTGTAACTTTCAACTTGTGGCAATCTGATGGGCAGTTCCATTTCTGGGACAGGTACGACGCCGCATGTTTTACAATGTACAATCGGAATAGGTTCGCCCCAATATCGTTGCCTTGAAAAGATCCAATCGCGAAGTTTGTACGTTGTGTGTTTTCGCGCGTATCCCTGTTTTATGCAATACTCTATAATCTGCTCGCGTGCATTGAGCGCATTTTTTCCAGCAAATGGTGTGGGTTCAAGTAAAATGCCTTTTGACATGTCAGAAAAGCATAGTTTCAGATTTTTGACATCATGTTGCTCAGAAATGTTCTCAGGAACCATGGCAACTTTTAATGGAATAGTATATTTTTTAGCAAATGCAAAATCACGCTCATCATGGGCTGAACAGCGTATGATTCCCGTCCCGTAATCTGCAAATGCAAAACTAGCGATCCACAAGGGAAGGTCAGTTTTGCTGACCGGATCTTGTACATACTGTCCTGTAAATATACCGTGTGGTTCTTTTTCGTCCCGTTTTAAAAGCCGTTCTTGTAAAATTTCTTTGCAAAACTGTTCTATCTGGGTTCTGTTTTCCGTGTTCTTAATGATAGCTCCAAGGAGTGGATGATCAGGTGCAATGACAAAAAAGGTGTCTGCACAAAACGCTTCAAAATGTGCTGAAAACGTTTCTATAATGATATTGGAGTTTCTGATTTTTGCTGTAAAAATAAGACCTTCGCTTTTCCCTATCCAGTGACGTTGCATCTGTTTTACTTTTTCCGGCCAATCAAGTCTATCTAATCCTTCAAGCAGTTTTTCGGCATATTTTGTAATGCGCAAAACCCACTGTCTGATTTTTTTAATCTCTACAATCGAATGACAACGATCACACGCGTTATTGACCACCTCTTCATTTGCCAGTCCAGTCAGGCAGGATGGACACCAGTTGATAGGCATATCTGCTTCATATGCAAGCCCTGCTTTGTACATTTGCAAGAATATCCATTGTGTCCACTTATAATAATCTGGATCGGTGGTACTAAGCTCTTTTGACCAGTCATATAATGCGGCAAGTTCGTACAACTGCTCTTTAAAATGTGCGATATTTTTGTTGGTACCCTCTTCTGGATGAATACCCTTTTTGATTGCATCATTTTCCGCCGGTAATCCAAATGCGTCCCAGCCCATTGGATGCAGTATGTTATACCCTTGCAGCCATTTAAAGCGTGTAAGCACGTCTGAGAGTACATACCCTCGCCAGTGTCCTACATGTAAGCCTGATCCGGATGGGTAAGGGAACATATCCAAGCAATAGAATTTTTTTTTAGAACTTTGCGTTTCTGTCGTTCCATCGGGTTGGGTTCGCCATATTTTTTGCCATTTTTTTTCAATCAGTTCAAAAGGATAACTCATGTAAGTCCTTGTAAGATTTTTTACTTTTAGAGTAACAAAACCTCATTTTTTCTCAAATTAGCACAAGAAAAAGCCCATGTAAGTAAAAAAGGGCCATTCGGTCAGAAGTATAGAACCGAACAGCCCTGAGTAAGAAGATCGACTTGTTGTTAAGAACTCTGATGTGCTTTGATCTCCTCAAACTTTTTTAAAATCTGTTCTGCATGCTTTTCATGATCAACATCAGTAATAACCCCGACCACTTTTCCTTCTTCGTCTATTAGGACGGTCACACAGGTATTTTGAAACCAGCTTTCATTTTCCGCATCGTATGCTTTCAAACATTCTGGAGTTGTGGTGAGTAAGGTAAAATCTGAAACTTGGAGTTTTTGCAAAATTGTGCGATGTGTCGAAGGTAAGTCTCTACTCAGTCCTAGTGGAACAATGCCTTTACGTCTGAAAATCTTGGCATATTGTGCCATGTTCTTAATCTGTTTTTTATCTTTTTCACTGGATACTTTTGAATGAAAGATGAGTGCCACCTTCCTTCCCACGAATTGGGAGAGCGCGACACATTGACCATTTTGGTCTATTAAATTGAACTGTGGAGCCCGTTGTTCTAATACCAAAAGTGCTGCTTCACATAAAAAGTTTATCTGCAAAAGCAAAACAATTTTTCTGAGTTTATTCATGATGTATACTCCTTTAGAAAAATGCTTTCAACATGAGATAGTCTAAACTTTATCTATTGAACGTCAAGCGTTTGATTAAAAAAAATGCAACTTTTGATCAAACGTGATATTTTTCAACTTTCATTTTTATGAAGAAAGTACTTTGCTACGCACCAAATGCGTTGATAATCTGCTGTGTGTGTTCATCTATTATTACATCATTAATAATAGATACTATAAAACCGTCCTCGTTGATCAGTACAGTTTTTCGTTTATTCAGAACTATTCCTGATGCATTATACTTAGTTAAAAATTCTTCCGTTGCAGTCAAAAAGTTGAAATCAAACTGTCCCTTTGCTTTAAATTCTAAATGACTTTTTGGGGTGTTAGCGCTGATGGCGTAGATCAAGATATTTTTTGCATTGAGTAAGGAGGTGTTTTGATTTAGTTTTTTTAACTGTTTGGTACATGTTGTTGTGTTGTCCCTTGGGTAAAATACGAGCGCTATTTTTTTCTTTTTTGCGAGCAGATTGTGTAAAGATACAGCTGCTCCATTTTGATCCAGGAGTTTAAAATCAGGTGCTTTATCACCTTTTTTTAACAGTGGTTCGTTGCAAAACATTCCAAATGTGAGTGCACATAAGCCTTTTTTTAGAAATTGCATGATCAGATCCTTTCTTTAATGAGGATGTTGTTTTCATTCAGTATACCCCGGCTTGAACTGTTGATCAAAATTTTTTCTAGCTTATTGCTTTTGTTTTGGTCGATTTATATAAACAATAGGCTGCTTTTTTGAGGCAAAGGTGGTGCTTTTATACGTTGCAATTATTTTAAAAAAAGTTTTTTTTGCTATAATTGTGAAAGTATTGATAAAAATTTGCCCGCTTCAATTTAAAAGATAATAGGAAAATATGTTTAAAATAAAATATTTTTTTCTTGTAAACTGCTTTCTTGTTTCGATTGTTATTTGTCAAGAGCCAGAAAAACAGGCGGTTTATACCCCTGAGCCGGTGACAGCTGAATGGTCGGCGGAAGAGTTAGAATACTTAAAGGATCTTGAAAGTGGTGATTTCATTAATTCCAAAGTAAGTGTTGACACTATAAAAAGTAAGTTGATGAAAAAAACAGCTTTAGATAGCTTGCGTGAGCGTTTTTCGGATTATGGGGTTGTTCTTCTGCTGCAATGGCTTAAATTGAAACAAAAAGCGAAAAAGTATGCTTTTTCATTTGCAAAATTCTATACTTTTTTACAACAAAAAATTAAAGAAAAGCTTGGTGTTTAGCTGGCTGATTTATAGTTTAAAGGTTGAGTGGTATGTTAGAAAGGCATGTATTTGCGTTATTTTATTCTGATTGTGATCAGATGAGACCTCAACAAGAATTTTCAATTGATGATCCCATTTTATATCATCGATGTATTCACGTTTTACGGCTTGTTATGCAATCTAGAGTGATTTTTTTTAGTCAAGTAAGACACTGTGTTGTAAGTGTTTTGCGTGTGGCCAAAAAGGAGCTTGTATTGTTTGTTATTTCTGTGCATGAAAATCGTCTGCTCAAGCCATCTATTATACTCGCGTTACCAGTTCTAAAAGGTGCGGATTTTTCTGACGCGGTCGGATTTGCGACTCAGGCAGGGGTTTCTCAGATTCAGCTACTTTATACAGAGCGTAGTCAAAAGTTAAAAAATAATGAAGTTGAGCTGGCGCGACTCAAGCGAACAGTGATTGCAGCAGCTGAACAGGCGAAGCATTTTGCTTTTCCCTCAATAGTTCCTCCGATTCATGTTGCCGATCTGTTTGATCTTTACCAAAGTAGTGTTGGTTCTATTGCAAGATGTGATGGGTTATTCGGATGGCAGGTAGGTTCTTTATTACATCCAAACGGTGAGCAGTCTGTAGTTTGTGTTGTTGGTCCTGAAGCAGATTTTACAGAAGAAGAATATAAGCAGTTTTCAGAAAAGAATTACACGCCGTTGTCTTTGGGGCCAACCATTTTTCGATCTTCAGTGGCCGCTTGTGTCATGATTGCCATTGTTCGTTCATTAGTTAAAACTTAGTATTGTTGTTATCGATTGGATGCGTTTCTATTTTCAGCCTCCGTTTTCAGCGAGTTTGATTTATATTTGTATTTATATTTCCTATTTAAAAGTAAAAAATATCCTATATTGTGGCTATTTCGAGCTTATTTTTTTAGCCTTGCTTTGATTTGAATTTCTATTTTACAATATATATTAAATATTAAAAATGCTCTGGAGGGCCATGGCTACTGTTCAAACGTCAACTCGTTCTCTCTTTCTTTTCATTGCTCTCATTTTAATAGGTAGTCTGATACTTCCTTTGGTGCATATTTATTTCCAAAAATTTTCAGGTGCAGAAATTTTTAACGAAGCAGGGTTATATTTGCAGGTACGAACTGCTTTTTTTTCAAATGATTTTCAGCGATTGAGGGCGCTTTTAAATGGAGTAGTGTTTGAACGTCAACTATGCATGATTGACAAACTAAGCAAAGAGCTTCCTGTAATTCAGCATGATAACTTTGATAGTTTACTGTTACAGCTTATTTTTGGAACTGATAGTTGTGACGAGCAGGAGACTCTCTTTGCTTATATGTTTTCAAAAGATACTGTTTTTATAAAAGCGAAGGCCTTTGAACTGAGTGCTTTCAATGTACTGGTTCGTTGCCTCAGTCAAGCGGCTTTGCATACTACATTTTTAAGCGCGGCAAAGAAAGCGTATGAGTATGCGTTAAAAAACAATGATCCGGTTTTTTTTGCAGCTTTAATGGAATATAATGTCCCGATTGAACAACCTGATGCGGTCAATTATCTGACATGTGTTCTAGAACAACAAAAGCATGAAGCGTTTGTTCAACTATTGTTGAGAGCTGGTGTTGATGATAATCTGTTGATAAAATACCATGCGTCGCATCAACTGGTTGCTTCATTTGATAAGCTATTTGGCCCTCATAAAACGTTGAAGCCAAAGGTAGATGTGGTTATTTGAAAAGCGCATATTCTTTCAGGTAGAGTGGCTGAACAAAGGTGTTAAAGAGGCAGTTTGCATTATCTTTTTTCCATAATCTATGTGCATATTGCGCAATGGTCGAAAGTTGTGGTGTGCCTTTTTCAATATCGACATAGCTGACAGGTGAGGTTTTGATGGCATGATCAGAAATGTATTTTTCAATGACAGATGAACCGTTTCCCGCTATTTTTTTAATATTATTTTTTACTATTGTTTCAATAACAGTTTCTGTTGCTGCGTAACCTGTATGTTCTGGTGTTGTTGGTGTATAAAAATAAAGATCTCCAGCAAAAGCGTTACTTACAAATATGAAAGACTGTTCATCTTTATATTCTTCTGCCAGTACGGCAAGACCATCAACGCCAATAAGTTTGATTGGTGTGACTGCCTTTAAGCCATTGACGGTTGCAATGACCGTTCTGAGTGTTGTGAATGGTGCTGGCCCTCGGTTGACTGCGCAAAAAGAGATATCTGCCAAGCTGCACCCCCCCCGGTTCAGGAGTTGATCGATGGTTGATAACAGCTGTGCGCTCTTCTGTTTTTCTAAAACTGATGTGGCGATGCTATAGAGTTCATCTTCTTCAACTGCAAATAAGCCTATTTCAATTGAAGTGTACGTGGCCTGTATGACGAGTGCATTCATGGTTGGTTTTTATTCTTACATTTTTGTTGTTGATAAAATATACTGAACGAATCAGACTCAATGGTTTTTTCTTTTTTTAAGATAATTTTACCACAATTAAGGCATTTCCAGCCTTCAAAGTTTAAAAAATGATCAAAAAATGATTGTAAAACCATCAGTCCTTTGCATTTTTTACATTCCACTGTGCACCCCTTTTTTCATTTTTTGAACAGATGCCGCGCCATCTTGCTCAAGCTAATAATACGATTGATGCTTTGTCAACAATGGAATATAAAAATAAAAAAATATCATCAAATTAGAATCAATTTTCCGTTTGTCCCTCCTGGATGGCAAAATGGAGGTGGTCTAGATAACTTTGTAATAAAATAGCAGCTGCAATAGCATGTTCTTTTAGTTTTTCATTTTTGGTCTTACAACCCTTTTTAAAAAATTGAGCGGCT